>CAYWRM010000007.1:0-124597 GCA_964460905.1 uncultured Lentimicrobiaceae bacterium | reverse complement strand
TAACTTCTGCTTTAGGCTCTTCCTTAACTTCTGCTTTAGGCTCTTCTTTAACTTCTGCTTTAGGCTCTTCTTTAACTTCAGCTTTAGGCTCTTCCTTAACTTCAGCTTTAGGCTCTTCTTTAACTTCTGCTTTAGGCTCTTCTTTAACTTCAGCTTTAGGCTCTTCCTTAACTTCAGCTTTAGGCTCTTTATTAACTTCTGATTTTTCTTTGGGAGCTTCAACTACTTCAGCTATATTTTCAACAGCTTCAGGAGTTTCAATTGCTTCTTCAGTTTTTTCAGCAGCTACAACCGCTTCTTTACTGGCTTTTTCAGCAGCAGCTTCCTGAGCAGCTTTTACTTTAGCGTCAATTTCAGCTGTCTTCTTTTTTGCAATAACAGCAGCTCTGGCTTCATTAACCTCTACTTCTGCATCAAATCTTGCTTTTTGTTCCGCGCGATTTTTTTCATCTACACCCGAACGTTTAGCTGCAATTTTCGCATCTTTCTCTTCTAACCACTTTTGAAATTTTGCTTCTGCTTCAATTTCTGTAAAGGCACCTTTTTTAACACCTTTCAATAAATGATTTTTGTAAAGAACTCCCTTATAGGATAAAATTGTCTTTACAGTGTCAGTAGGCTGAGCCCCTTTTTGAACCCAATCGAGAGCTTTTTCAAAATTCAATACGATCTCAGCTGGGTTTGCAACTGGATTGTATGTACCAATCTTCTCTATAAATCTTCCATCTCGTGGTGCACGACCATCCGCAACAACGATATGATAAAACGCATTATGTGTTTTACCATGTCGTGATAATCTAATCTTTGCTGGCATAACTAATTAATTATTAAGTTGATAACATTTTTATTAAAACGGCTGCAAAGATGCGATATATTTTTTAAATAAAAAAGAAAAAGATGCTAAATAAATTATATGTATCACATTTTTAATAATCTTTTTTTTTATAAATCTATAAATAGATTTATTATATTAGCCAAATATCTATAACTCAAATTAAACATCAAAGCAATGAAACACACTATTATTTTTGATGGTAGCCACCAAATTCTTGTTCAATCCGTAATTGGTGACTTTACAACCGAAGAAACAAGAACATTAGGGCAAAATTATATTGAAATGCTCAAGAATAAGCCTTATCGGCAACTCATTGTTGACTTGACCAATGCAGGTAAAATGGAAAATCGCGAAACCCGCTCAGTTACAAACGAAATGCTAAATAATGCACTGATTACTGACGTTGCTTTTGTTGGTGCTACTGCAGCAATACGAATGATAGCTAAAGTGTTGATGAAACTCGGCTCATTAAATGCCGAGGCAACTTTTGTGAAAGATGTTGATGATGCAATTAACTGGATAGAAAAAAGGAGGAAATAATTATGAGTGAAACATATAACATTGAAAAAGTAAAAGAACGCATTAGTCATATTGAAGATATCCTGGCCTCAGTAGCTGCCGGTGATATGGATGCTCGAGTTAATAGTGAAACTGAAGATGATTTGAGTGGCATAGAAGCAGCAATAGATCTGCTTATTGATGATTTGACCGATGAGCTCAAACAGCGTGAAAAAATGCAGAAAGAAGTTGAGGATAAACTCATCAAAATTCAGGAGCAACAAAAAACAATTTTTCAACAACAGGCAGATCTAATGGAACTTTCAAGCCCTGTTTCAAAGGTATGGGATAATACACTAATACTTCCTGTAATTGGAACTCTTGATAGTCAACGCACACAGATAATGATGGAGAACCTTCTTGAAAAAATTGTAGAAACAGGATGCACTATTTCTATACTTGATATAACCGGGGTTCCAACAGTAGACACACAAGTTGCAAATCATCTCCTAAAAACAGTAACATCTGCACGTTTGCTTGGTGCAGAATGTATAATATCAGGCATTAGCCCGGCAATAGCTCAAACAATTGTACATCTTGGTATCGACTTGTCATCAATAAGAACAAAAGCTACACTTCAGGATGCTATGATTTATGCTATGAAACAAAACAAACTATCAGAAAATGTAAAACTCCAGACCTTGTTTACAAATCCTGATGAAAATGAAGACTAAATGAATACTGAACTGCACGAAAAGAGGATCCCCATAATAAAGATTGGAAATTTTTTAATTGTATCCATTCAAGTTGACATGCACGATAAGTTGGCGATTCAACTACAATCACAAATACTTGAGGAAATTGAGAAAACAGGAGCAAAAGGTGTACTAATTGACATCTCTGTTTTGGAGATGGTTGATTCATTTATTGGGCGAATGCTTTCAGGGATGGCCTCAATGGCATCTATTATGGATGCAGCAGTAGTAATTGTAGGTATGCAGCCAGCAGTTGCTATAACACTGGTAGAACTAGGCCTTGAGATGCCAGGGGTAGATACTGCCCTGAATATGGAAAAGGGAATGGAGATGTTGGAAAGACGGATTAAAGATGAGGATTACAAACTTTACTAATGTCATTTCAATATGCTTCAATTGACATCAGATAGCACTTGGGAACAACTAGGCAAGCACCCAATCGAAACCGAACATGATATTGTAAATGTACGGCAATTTATTCGATTTTACGCTAAGGGGTTAAAAATGGGAATTATTGATCAAACCCGTATTACAACAGCTGTTAGTGAATTACTTAGAAACATGTATAATTATGGAGGTGGAGGTGAAGTTACAATTGAAAAAGGTATAGTTGATGAAAAAAACACATTAATTGTTACTTGTGTTGATCAAGGACCGGGAATTGAAAATTTAGATCTTGCTATGAGTGATGGATACACATCAGGAAATGGGATGGGTTTTGGGCTACCAGGAGCTAAACGCCTTGTTGATCGTTTCGAAATAAAATCGGAAACAAATAAAGGTACTATTGTAAGGGTAATGAAATGGAAGTAAAACGGGATAGCATATTAAGTTTACCTATTGATAACGAATCAGATATTGGTATCTGTAGAAGAAAAGGAGCAAACCTGGCCTCTCAAATAGGATTTGATAAGGTAAAGGCAGGTGAAATAGCCATACTAATTTCCGAATTGGGAACTAATGTTCTGAAGCATGGAGGTGGAAAAGGAAAAATTGTAATCTGTCAAATAGAAGATGAAAATATGAGAAAAGCCATCGAAGTTTGGTGTTGTGATTCTGGAGATGGTATCCCAAATTTTAAAAAAGCACTGCAAGATGGTTTTTCAGGTAAAAATACTTTAGGTTTTGGTCTTGGAACCATAGTCAGATTTTCAGACGAAGTTGAAATAAACCCTCTTGTATCTCAAGGCTTTAAGGAAAGCTATTTTTCAGGAAATCATGATTATAAACATTGTTTACGATCTATAAAGTGGGTACCCAAAAAACAATGGAGCGGTCTTAATAACAAGCTAGTTATAGGAGCTGCATCCAGATGCCACCCGGCCGAGCAACTAAATGGTGATGCATATCTGGTAACTAATGTTAACCATAATATTTCTGTTGCTGCAGTTATTGATGGGTTAGGTCATGGAAAAGAAGCAAATTTGGCCTCAGAAAGGGCTAAAGAACAAATTATACTTAAATCGGAACTGCCGCTGGATAGTCTGATGAAACATACTCATAATTCACTTCGTGGAACTCGTGGAGCTGTTATTGGGCTTACCCGAATAAATACTGAAACAAACCAATTATCCTTCACAGGCATCGGTAATATTGAGTGCTTTATAATTACCGAAAACGGGAAGAAAACCCCTATTTCATTTGGTGGCATTTTGGGTCATAATATGCGTACCCCACGAATCTTTGAATTTGATTTTCAACCGGGGAATACTCTTTGTATGTACTCAGATGGAATAACCACAAGATGGAGACATGAGGACATAAAATGGGATGAGTCTCCACAAAAGAATGCCGAATTTATACTTAGTAACTATTCAAGACAAAATGATGACGCTACCATTCTTATCATCCGCTACGATTCATGATGTAGGCGAAATGCAGGTACAATTTGAATCAGATGTAGTTAGAGCTCGTAATATTGGGCTTTTGCTTGCGCAGGAATTAAAGTTTGATAATACAACATGCATAAGAATTGGAACTACAGTATCTGAACTTTGCAGAAATATGATTGAGCATGCTGGTGGTGGTCATGTTGCTTTCAAAATTGCCGATAGAGTCATCGATTCTGAAGGTGTTGTTATTATTTTTTCTGACAAAGGAATGGGAATTCAAAATCTAGATCATATACTATCAGGAGGTTACAAATCAAAAACAGGTATGGGTGTTGGATTAATTGGATCACAAAGGTTGATGGATGAATTCGACATACAATCAAAAACAGGAAAAGGAACGACCATAACAGTAGCCAGATGGCTCCCAAAATTCTCAATTGCACTTGAAAACAGCAGAATATTAGAAATTCAAAAAGCAATTAACAGTACTATTGAAAGGGGTGATGCGAGTATGGTAGATACTATTAACTCGCAAAACAATGAGCTCCTACACCTACTAAAAGAACTTCAGGAACGTAGCAATCAGGTGGAAACCATTAATCACGAATTAGAAGAAACAAACAGAGGTGTGCTTGCATTAAACAGGGAGCTGGAAGACAAGGCGACAACAATTGAAAAAGCAAGAAATGAAGCAGAAGAGGCGAAACTTGATGCCCAAGAAGCAAACAGGGCTAAAAGTGAATTTTTGGCTAATATGAGCCACGAAATTCGTACCCCTATGAACGGAATAAATGGTATGCTTGAATTAGTCCTTCCCTCCAAGCTAAACGATGAGCAATTTCAGTTTCTGACAATGGCAAAGGAAAGTGCGGATGTATTACTTAGTTTACTCAACGATATTCTTGATTTCTCGAAAATTGAAGCAGGACAGTTAGAATTGGAAGAAGTAGATTACCGGCTTCGCAATGTTGTGGAAGGTGTATCGGATGTTGTTATTCAAAAGGTTGAAAAAAAAGGGCTCGAATTAAATGTGCTTGTTAAAAATGATGTGCCCAACTTTCTATTAGGCGATCCTATTCGATTGCGCCAAGTCATTATTAATCTTGTTGGAAATTCTCTTAAATTTACTGATCAAGGTGAAATTGATATTATAGTAGAGAATAATTCAGCTTCTGTTTCTAAAGATAACCCCCTTTTAAACAATGAAGTAGAATTACTGTTTGCTGTTAAAGATACTGGTATAGGTATCCCTCAAGAGAAGCAAAATATCATTTTTGAAAGCTTCTCACAAGCCGACACGTCTACTACGCGAAAATTTGGGGGTACCGGACTTGGGCTTTCTATTAGCAAAAATCTGGTTAAAATGATGAACGGTGAAATATGGATAAAGAGCTGTGTTAACAAAGGTAGCACATTTTTCTTCACCATCCGGCTAAAAAAATCTCTGAAAGATAAGGATGACGTAATCAAAATACCCGATAAAATACATGGACTCCATGTTCTTGCCGTTGATGACAATGAAACTAATAGAATAATAATACAGGAGACGATGAAGGCTTTTGGTTTTACATCAGATGTTTATGAAAACACTCAAAGAGCACTTAATGCATTCAACACTGAGGAAAAAGGAACATATGATTTAATTATTTCTGATTATCAAATGCCTGATATGGATGGATTTGATTTTATTAGTACTATTAGAAAAAAAAGTATGATTCCTGCTGTAATATTAACATCGATGGGAGTGTGGGGTGGCCGAAGTGATTTTATGGATTTGAGGAATATAGAATATCTTGCTAAACCGGCTAAACAATCCGTATTATTAGACGCTATTAAAAATTTGATGGGAATTGTAGCTCCCAACCTAAAGAAGAAGGACGATGGAAAGAATGAAACCATGCTGCTTCAGCTGCAATCATTACCTGATAGTACAAGGATACTTCTTGTGGAGGATAATATTATAAATCAACGGGTCGCAACAGCACTAATTAATAAAACTGGTATCCATGTGGATATAGCTGAAGATGGTTTGGAAGCTATTAGTGCAGTTCAAAATATAGATTATTCACTGGTTCTAATGGATGTTCAAATGCCAAGAATGGATGGTTTAAAAGCAACCAATGAAATTCGCAAAATAGTAAGATTGGATAATTTACCAATTATTGCTATGACAGCCAATGCTATGAAAGGTGATAGGGAAAAGTGCATTGAAGTAGGAATGAACGATTACATTTCAAAACCCGTAAATGCGGATGGTTTATTTAGTACCCTTAAAAAATGGTTGTATGATTTAGTTATTACTTAATCTTAAAACATTAATTAGATTATATTTGCACCCATTTTTATTTTTTAGATAAAGCATTGTATGTTAACAGTTACCGAAATAAGCGAATTGAAATTACTTTTAAATCAAAAGAATAAGATTGTAATAACTGCTCATACAAACCCTGATGGCGATGCCGTAGGATCAACATTGGCTATGTATCACTATCTTACTCAACTTGGGAATACAGTTAACATGATCGTTCCCAACTTATTTCCTGAGTATTATAGTTGGCTTCCTTATTCATCGAAAATTTTAATCTATGAAAAGCAGTCAAAATTATCTCAAAAGTTACTCAAAGAAGCCGATATTATATTTAGCCTCGATTATAACGCTATAAACAGGTTAGGAGCTCTAGCTGATATTTTTAGAAACACTACAGGAAAGCGTATACTTATTGATCATCACATCGATCCTAAAAAAGAAGATTTCGATTATTGTTATTCTAGTACTGAAACATCATCAACAGGTGAACTTATTTATGATTTTATCACGAAAATGGGTGATGAAAAACTCATCGACAAAAAGACAGCCGAAGCGATTTACACTTGTATTGTTACGGATACAGGTTCGTTTAGCTTTTCGTGTAACCGACCCGAAACATACATAATAACTTCAAAATTAATTACTCTTGGTGTTGATGCAGCAAAAATTCACAAACTTATATACGATACATTCACTGAAAACCGTTTAAGATTATTGGGTTTCGCCATAAGTAACCGTATGGTAGTATTAGAGGAGTTGCATACTGCAATAATTTATCTTACGAAAAGTGATTTAAAGAAATATAATTATCAAGTTGGAGATACTGAAGGAGTGGTAAATTTTCCTCTGTCAATGGCAAAAATAAATATGTCCATTCTTATTACTGAGAAAGACAATAAACTAAGGATGTCGTTCAGATCCAAGGGTGATTTTTCGGTAAACGAACTGTCAAGAAAATATTTTAATGGCGGTGGACACAGAAATGCTGCTGGAGGTAAATCTTCAGAGAAAATGGATGATTTAATTGAGAGAATTAAAAAAGTAATGGAAAACTATAAAGAACAACTAAATTATACTATTTCACTTTAATATGCTTTTCAGGTTTGTCACATATTATTTACTTATTGTAGTAACATTACTGGCTTCATGTAATTCAGATTCATCTGATAGTAACATCAAGAAAAATAAAGATAATCCTAAATCAAAAAAAGAATCGCTTATTAAGGTTAACAAATATATGGTTAATTCTGAAAGTATAGAAATTGACAATTACATAAGAAGACATAAACTCAATGTAATTAAAACAGGTTCAGGGCTTTCCTACCAAATAATTAAGCATGGAAATGGGGAAAAGGCAATTGTAGGAAAAGAAATTACTTTAAATTATAAGACGAAACTTATTACAGGAGATGTAATATATTCTTCCAAAGAAAGCGCCCCTAAATCATTTACAATAGGACATGGTGGGGTTGAAAGTGGGCTTGAAGAAGCAATTTTAAACATGAGAGTAGGGGATGAGGCAATAATTATTATACCTTCGCACCTCGCTTTTGGGTTATTGGGAGATAGAAAGAAAATACCCCAAAGATCTACAATAATTTATGAAATTGAAATTACTAATATTAAATAATAATAAAATAAAAATGAAAAAAACAATTTTAATAGTAACTGTAATGTTTATGGCCCTAGGGTCAGTATTTGTATCATGCCAATCGGGTAATGATGAATTCCCTGGATTTAAGAAAACTGACGATGGTCTTTATTATAAGTTTCATATAAAAGGAAGTGATACTATTACTCCAAAAATAGGTGACTATGTAGATTTAGATATGGTCTACGCAACTAAAGACTCAGTTATGTTTGACAGTAAAAAACTTCCACAAGCAATGAAAATGCCTCTTGTTGAATCTACATACAAAGGTGATATTTATGAAGGAATCTCAATGATGCAAATCGGTGATAGCGCAACATTTATTTGCAACGCTGACTCTGTCTTTACAAAATTATTCAGAATGAACATGTTACCTCCCGAACTAGATTCAATTGATTATATATATTTTCATCTTAAACTAAATAACATCGAAAGTATGGAAGAAGTTCAGGCAGCACAAATGGAAGAAATGAAAAAGTTGGAAACTGCTGAAACAAAAGAAAGGTATGATTACCTAGCTGAAAATTATCCTGATGTTCAACCAATTGCAAGTGGGTTATATTACATTGAAACAAAAGAAGGAAAGGGCAGTACTCCCACAGCCGGACAGAAAGTTAAAGTACATTATAAAGGAATGTTTTTAAACGGAACTGTATTTGATAGCTCAATAGAGCGTGGTGAACCGATAGAATTTCTTATTGGACAAGGCCAGGTAATTAAAGGCTGGGATGAAGGAATTGGTATGATGAGAAAAGGGGGGAAAGCTGTGCTTGTTATTCCATCTGATATTGCTTATGGCCCCAATGGCAGAGGTTCTACACCTCCATATTCTACTCTTGTATTTGAAGTAGAACTTATTGATGTTAATTAGTACATAGATTTAAAAAATACTAGTTTTATAACCGTAGGGATTTTGTCGCTACGGTTTTTTTTATTCTACTGATAAAGTAAGTTAAGATTAGGATACAATAAAAATATTTATACCCATGGTTGATTTTTAAGCTTCACATTTAACAGAATTCATTTCTGGAAAACTGATAAACATCAATAAATAATAACATATCTTATTTATCCATAGGAACATCTTATTCTAATCCACTTTTAATGATTGCTTTTATTTTCTGCTATTCTAGTGAACAATCAATATTATATGTAGAATATTAATTGTCCTATAATATATATTTAATAAAATATTACATACTTTACCCTCAATCCCTTATAAAATCTCAAGTAATACCAGCGTTAATACTGGGTTTAAGAACAATCACATTCTACTTCAATAGAGTTTACAAAAACAGTTAGCTATAAATTAGGCGAGTTTGCCGCCGAGTTTGCCTGAAAATTAGTTATGTTACATATATTTAGATAGTTACATAGGGTTTAAACGTAATTCTCATTATTAAATATTAGCTAATTACATAAAGAACTACTTATCTTTATGCATTATGAATCTTTTTTGAATTCATTTAATGCCTCCTTTATTCTATTTAAATGTATATCTTTCAGTGCATCTAAAATATTTTTAGTTTCTTCAGGTCTAATTATATCAGAATAATAACCTTTAAATACTTTTGTTTTATGATTAGTTTTTAGTTCAAATTCAAAATCGTTAAATTTCACAATAATTTGATAAACAAATTTAAAATCTCCAAATCCCTTTTTTGAGAAAGTATTGTATGTATATGCAATACTAATTCCAGCAATATCATCGGATATATTAAGTAATTTATTATTCAGACTTGCCATAAAATTCGTTGGCGATATATTAATTTGTTTTGGCCCAACAGCCATATTAATTGTAGAGTTATTATAAAATGATTCAAATTTCTGACTTTGTACAACAAATGATTCAAAAAACTGCATAAGTCCATTATTAAATAAACCGATAATAGAGTCTTTCGATCTCTCAATTCCAAAGCTTTTATTTTTACTCTCAACCATTTGTCTCAATAATGCAAGTTCTTTGTCCAAATCATTCTTATCCTCAACACATTCTCCTTTCGCACCTGAAATCATAATTTCTAGTGAGTGTATTAGGTTTACAATAATATACTTAAAAAATGACTCAAGTATCCCAGCATCTGCTTGTTGTAATGCAATGAAATAGTTTACTTTATCTTCAGTCTTGATAATAATAGGGGGGTAGCCATGATTCATTAATATGAAATTCATTAAAATTCTAGCTAATCTACCATTTCCATCATCAAATGGATGGATTCTAATGAATCTGTAATGAAATTCTGCCGCTAATAAAATCGGTTCAACATCATTCTTATTTTCCGCTTTTCTGTACCAATCCAATAATTCTTTCATTTTTGCAGGTGTTTCCTCGGGCGTTGCAAAATAAAATATTTCACCAGTTTGAGTTTTAACATGATTTGGAGTTTCCTTATATGCTCCAACTTTAATAAGCTTCTTAGTAGGCTTTCCGTCAGGTGTTATTGCATCCACTTCATATGGCTCTTTCAGTAGAATTTCATGAAGCTGACGTATGAAGTTTTCAGTAAGTGGTCTTTTATCCTTTATAATCTCTAATATCCAATTGATAACTTCATTATGCCCTGTGATTTCAAAATGATCTTTCAAGGGCTTTCCTTGTGCAGTTGTTCCAAATAATATAAGTGCTTTTGTTTCTCCATAGGTAAGAGTATTACCTTCGATATTGCTTGAATGATAATTCCAATCTAACCTGAATTTTTGCATAATTCTTTGTTCGTCAGAGGTAGAAATAGGTCTTAGACTATCAAGTTCCTTTTTTAATTCAATTGCATCCTTTATAGATTTCATAGCAAAAACTTTATTAGTTATAATTATAGTTTCAAAAATACTTTATTTTGATTTAATCTGAGTATTATTGGGATAATGGTTACAAAAAAGAGAATAACTACTTCATTCGTATGCTGGATAATTTTGAAAACAATATGTTAAATAGACTTTGGCAGATTATCAGGATTATAAGTTAATTTCAGGCAATGGACTCCCCAGCTTAGATTTATTGGACAAAAATTTTATTTACCTGTACCTCAATACTTTAAAATATTCCTGTCATAATTTTCATCATAAATCTATTAAATTATCGGACAAACTATATTATATTATAGTGTTTTGACAAAATCGTGATTTTCTATATACCAGAGTATCAATACTATGTATATTTCCAATTGTCCTATAATATATATTATGTTAAATAGCAATATCTAAAATAAAGGGAAGGCATATTAACTACCTTCCCTTTCCACACTATTTATCCATAAGCTCTTTTAGCTTATCATTCATCTTTAAGTTAGCATATGCTTCTTTTAGTGCCCCCAATACTACCTCGTCATCAGGTTGTAATACAAGAGATTTTTCAAGGTATGGTAATGCAAGATGTAAATCTGCGTCAGCCTCTCCCTTAAGTTTAGCATACTTCTCTGTTTCTTCAAAAGGAAGATTATTAGCTTCCGTATATAGAATTGAAGCACGGTTTACATAAATTGCTCCAATATTAAATATTGCATCAGTGAAATCTGGTTTTAATACAACTGCCTTTTTATAATATTCTAAGGCATTATCAATTTCACCAATATTTTCATACGTTTGCCCAAGTACTCTATATAAATTAGGATTTTCCGGGTCATTACTAATAGCATCTTTCAAACTTTGAATTAGCAAATCATTTTTTCCTGTCTCAAGGTATAATTGAGCTTCTTCAAGTTGCAAGCTCTTTTCACTAGGAAATATCTCACGCCCAGATGATAGTACATTAAATGCCATTGTAGTATCACCCATTTGCTTCTCAGCTCTTGCATAAAATAAATAAACTCTTGGATCCATAAAATTCACATCAACACATTTTTGAAGATATTCGGCAGCCTCTTCAGGATTTTCAGAATAAATACTACTCATACCTACATTAAACGCAGCAATTGTATCAAATCTATCATCCATTTGTGAAATAGCAAATGCTTGCTTAAAGTTTACTGCAGCTTCTACAAAGTCGGAATTTCTAAATCCCTCGGCACCTTGTTGATAAAAAATATTAGTAAGATTTAACAAATACATTGCTGACTCTCCCTGTAGTTCATTTTTCAAATCATACTCTTTTGATTTCAAAAATGATTCAACTGCTATATTAGCTGCATCTGGTTCCAGGTTGTTTACTGCTGCTGATGTATCATTAGCTATGTTATAATAAATAATACCTCTGTACATCCATGTTTTTGCATCCTTTTCAGTTTTTTGATGCTTAATAGCCTCATTTATAGCCTCTACAGCCTTTTCATACTGCTTATTTTTGTTATACATATAAGCACTTGTACGTTTATTCTTCTGCGCAAAGCTTCCTAGACTTATCAGTAAGCTTAAGCTCAATAAAATCAATACCTTTTTCATGATTTTTGTTTTAAGATTTATGGACAAATATACATATTAAACCAAATTTGTGCCAAAAATAATTTTCCCTGTTAATTAATATTATTTATTCGTTATTAGTATCATTCGACAGACTATCATCTTCATTGCTTTCATTCTCTATCATTTCTGTATTCTCATCCATGACATCGATTTCATCTTCGGGTTCTATATCAACTTTTGCAACTGCAGCAATTTCATCACCATCATCAATTCTGATAAGCCTCACCCCTTGCGTTGCACGACCCATAACACGTAAATCCTTAACTGACATACGTATCGTAATACCAGATTTATTAATGATCATTAAATCGTCATCATCTGTAACATTCTTAATTGATATTAAATTACCCGTTTTCTCTGTTATATTCAAGGTTTTAACTCCTTTCCCTCCCCTATTAGTAATACGATAATCATCAACTTCAGAGCGTTTTCCATAACCTTTTTCAGATACAACAAGAATTGTATAGTTCGTATCTTCAATGCAAATCATTCCAATAACTTCATCCTTGTCATTGGCAAGTGTAATTCCTCTTACACCGGCAGCATTACGACCCATTGATCTAACTTTCTGTTCGTTAAACCTAATGGTTTTGCCAGACTTAAGAGCCATGAGTACATCATTTTCTCCATTCGTTAATCTAGCTTGCAGTAGTTCATCACCTTCACGAATTGTAATTGCATTTATTCCATTTTGGCGTGGACGTGAAAATTGTTCAAGAGATGTTTTCTTTATAACACCTTTTTTAGTAGCAAGAACAATGAAGTTATTATTTATATAATCCTCATCCTTAAGATCTTTTGTATTTATAATTGCTTTTATCTTATCATCAGGACTTATATTTATAAGGTTCTGAATAGCTCTTCCTTTGGAAGTTTTACTTCCTTCAGGTATCTCGAAAACCCTCATCCAAAATACTTTACCTTTTTCTGTAAAGAAAAGCATGTAGTTATGGTTAGTAGCAACAAAAAGATGCTCAAGGAAATCTTCATTTCGAGTTGTACTTCCTTTCGAACCACGCCCTCCCCTTTTCTGCTGACGATATTCGGTAAGAGGTGTGCGTTTAATATATCCCATATGAGATATTGTAATTACAACCTTTTCATCAGGAATAAGGTCCTCCATACTGATATCTTCAGCAGTATATACTATTTGAGATTTTCTTTCGTCACCATATTTTTCTTTTATGGTAATAAGTTCATTCTTAATAATTTCCATTCTCAGCTCGATGCTTGCTAATATTGCTTTAAGCTCCTCGATTAAAGATTGTAACTCATCGAAGTCTTTCTTTATTTTATCACGCTCAAGTCCGGTTAATTTTTGCAATCTCATATCGAGAATAGCCCTGGCCTGAATTTCGCTTAAGTCGAAAGTATTAATCAAACTAATTCTAGCTTCTTCTGGAGTTAATGATGCCCTTATTAGAGCAATAATTTCATCTAAATTATCAAGTGCAATAAGTAATCCTTCAAGTACATGAGCTTTACGTTCAGCCTCATTAAGCTCAAACTGAGTACGCCTGGTTACTACTTCATGACGATGCTCAACAAAATAATGGATAAGATCCTTAAGGTTTAATGTTTTAGGACGACCCTTTACCAAGGCAACATTATTTACACTAAATGAACTTTGTAATGCGGTGAGTTGATATAATTTATTTATAACAATGTTAGGAATAGCATCTCTTTTAAGATCGTAAACAATTCTCATTCCATTTCTGTCCGATTCATCGTTTATATCAGAAATACCATCAATTTTCTTATCATTAATGAGATCTGCCGTTTTACGAATCATTTCGGCCTTATTAACCTGATACGGTACCGATGTAACAATCAATTTCTCACGCCCTGAAGAAGTCTCTTCTATGGCTATTTCACCACGCATCATAACCCTACCACGACCAGTTTCAAAAGCATTTATAACACCCTCATAGCCATAAATTATACCACCAGTTGGAAAATCAGGAGCTTGTACATACTTTATTAGTTCCGATATTTCAATCTCATTATTATCAATATAGGCAAGTGTTCCATCAATAACCTGACTTAAATTATGTGGTGCCATATTTGTTGCCATACCCACAGCAATGCCAGAAGCCCCATTAACTAATAGGTTTGGAAATTGAGCAGGCAGAACAATAGGTTCTTTAAGTGAGTCATCAAAATTAAGTTGATGATCCACTGTATCTTTTTCAATATCAACCAGCATTTCCTCAGCCATCTTTCTAAGTCTAACCTCAGTATATCGCATAGCCGCGGGGTTATCTCCATCAATGGAACCAAAGTTCCCTTGTCCTTGCACCAAAGGATATCTTAGCGACCAATCCTGTGCCATCCTAACCATAGCATCATAAACAGATGAATCACCATGTGGATGATATTTACCAAGCACCTCCCCTACTATTCTTGCAGACTTTTTATAAGGTCTGTTTGAATAAACACCAATTTCGTGCATTCCAAAAAGCACTCTTCGGTGAACAGGTTTTAGTCCATCCCTCACATCTGGTAATGCTCTTGAAACTATAACCGACATCGAATAATCAATGTAGGCCGACTTCATTTGTTTCTCAATATTTACTTTTACAATTCTTTCTCCTTCAAACACATTTTCCATGTAAAATCCCTCTTCTTTATACCTTTAAAAAAAACGTACAAAAATACCAATTTTAGGCTTACCAAATACATTAATCAACAACTTATTAATATATAATATTAACAAACTAGTGTTTAAAAATATTCAACAGCTCTCAATAAATTTGATTTTAAGAAAAACAAAAAATATCTTTTTATAAAAGCCTATACCTAAGGATATTAAAAATTATAATTATTTTTAGAAGTGCTTATACCATTTAAATATTTATCGCATGAATGACTTGTGCACTTATGATTTTTAGAATCATCGGTATCGAATTATAAGTAATAGGCAACTTTTGTTTAATTTTGCAAAAAAAATATACATAATATGGAAGCAAAATTTTCTCAGCGAGTAAAAGATGTGCTATCGTTTAGCCGTGAAGAAGCTGTAAGGTTGGGAAATAATTATATAGGTCTTGAGCATTTGTTATTGGGCATAATTCGCGATGGAGAAGGTATGGCAATTCAATTGTTAAAGTATTTTGGAGTTGATCTCAATAAGTGTAAGAAGGATATAGAAGAATCAATTAAAAATCCAAATACAGAAGGTAATAAACTGGAAAATATACCATTAGTTAAACAAGTTGAAAAGGCCTTAAAAATTACTTATCTTGAAGCCAAAGTTTTTAATTCTGATTTAATAGGCACTGAACACTTACTGCTTGCAATACTCAAAGATAAAAGCAATTTAGTAACTAGCTTGCTTAGTAAAGAGGGAGTAAATTATATTTCAATAAAAGAGGAGCTTACATCGATTGTTAAAGAACAAAAGGATATTCCAAATTTTATTGAGCCAACATCAGAAATGCCCGGAGAAACCGAAGATGCTCCTCAAGAAGCTGATAAACCAATTGGTGGAAGCACAAAGAAATCAGGCAACCCTAAATCGACAACACCTGTACTGGACAATTTTGGTCGCGACCTCACAAAATATGCTGAAGAAGGAAGGCTTGATCCAATTGTTGGTAGAGAAAAAGAGCTACAACGTATTGCACAGATACTTAGCAGACGCAAGAAAAATAATCCCATATTAATTGGTGAACCTGGGGTTGGTAAATCCGCTATTGCAGAGGGTTTGGCTTTGCGTATCATTGATAGAAAAGTATCAAGAGCATTGTTTAATAAACGAATTGTAACACTTGATCTGGCGTCTATTGTTGCCGGCACTAAATATCGCGGTCAATTTGAAGAACGAATGAAAGCCGTACTAAACGAGCTTACTAAAAATCCTGATATTATTCTTTTTATTGATGAAATTCATACAATTGTAGGAGCAGGTAATGCATCAGGATCGCTGGATGCCTCCAATATGTTTAAACCTGCTTTAGCTCGTGGCGAATTACAATGTATAGGAGCTACAACACTTGATGAGTATCGACAATATATTGAGAAAGATGGTGCACTTGAACGTCGTTTTCAAAAAGTTCTTGTAGATCCTACCACTACAGAAGAAACTGTTGATATACTTAACAACATTAAAGAAAGATATGAGGATCACCATCTTGTAAAATATACCAAAGAAGCCATTAACGCATGCGTTCAGCTCACTAACAGATATATTAGTGATAGATTCCTACCTGATAAAGCAATTGATGCACTTGATGAAGCTGGTGCAATGGTACATATTAGCAATATACATGTTCCAACTGAAATAATTAATCTGGAGAACTCTATTGAAGAGATAAAATCAAATAAAACTATGGCCATCAAGAGCCAAAAATTTGAAGAAGCTGCTCAATTTAGAGATATCGAACGTAGATATACTGATGAACTGGCAAAAGCCAAGAAAAGGTGGGAAGATGATTCCAAAATGCATCGTGAAGATGTGACTGATGACAATGTTGCAGAAGTTGTGGCTATGATGACTGGGATCCCGGTTCAAAATATTGCACAAAGCGAAGGTAACCGCCTTATCAATATGGAACCTGAACTTCGAAAAGAAGTTATTGGTCAGGATGAAGCAATTAAAAAAGTTGTAAAAGCCATAAGGCGTAACCGGGCAGGCCTAAAAGACCCAAATAAACCAATTGGTTCATTTATATTTTTAGGTCCTACAGGAGTTGGTAAAACCTACCTGGCGAAAATGCTTGCAAAATATATTTTTGACAATCAGGAGGCTCTTGTTCGTGTTGATATGAGTGAATACATGGAGAAATTTGCTGTGTCTAGATTGGTAGGTGCTCCTCCTGGATATGTAGGTTATGAAGAAGGTGGGCAGTTAACTGAAAAAGTTAGAAGAAAACCCTATTCAATCATTCTACTGGATGAAATTGAAAAAGCTCATCCTGATATTTTTCATCTACTTTTACAAGTACTTGATGATGGACAGCTTACAGACGGCCTTGGGCGCAAAGTTGACTTTAAAAATACTATTATAATAATGACATCGAATATTGGCTCACGTCAACTTAAAGATTTTGGACAGGGTGTTGGTTTTAGCACTAAAGCTAAAGCTTCCGCAAAAACAACTCATGCACAAGGAGTTATTGAGACAGCATTAAAAAGAGCATTTGCCCCTGAATTCCTCAATCGAATTGATGATGTTGTAATATTTGAACCACTTGAAAGGAAAGAGATTCATAAAATTATTGAAATTGAGCTAACAAACCTTTTCTCAAGAATTAACGAACTTGGATTTAAAATGAAAGTTAGCGCAAAAGCTAAAGACTTCATTATTGACAAAGGTTGGGATGAACAATTTGGAGCAAGACCACTTAAAAGGGCTATCCAAAAATATATTGAAGATCAGCTGGCTGAAGAAATTATTGCACATAAAATGGTTGAAGGTACCGTTGTTAATGTTGGACACGATGCAAAAAAGGATGAAATAAAAATAACCTTTGTTAAACCTAAAGTTTCTGAGAAGAAATAAGGTTAATCAATATTATTTCAGAAGCACACAACCTCTCTTTAGTTCAGAGACTTAACATCTAGTAACTTAAGGTAGTTATTATGATTATGCTCAACCATCAACCAATGGTTATACCACTCTAGTGAATCCAATATTGGAGAATTAGCTGTTATTGGAATAAAACCAATACTATCAGCAACAGCTATATTATGATATACTATTCCTTCTGCTGTTAGCAAAGATTTAGCAAAATGAATTGCTAATATATAAGGAGAAGGCACTTTAACCGGAATATTTCCACTAATTATTCCACTTAGATTTGAATATCCATAAGGAATCATATCAAGCGAATTAACCTGCATACTAAATGAAGCATCAGCAGGACTATTATTCAAAAAATTATCCTTGAAACTTTTGTTAAACCATCCGGGGCCTGCAAATGCATATGTTGAAATTGTAAATTTATCCTTCAACGCTTCATTTGTATATAGCCAGTATGCCATTAATGGAGCCAGACCTCCTCCCTGACTATGCCCGGTAATAAAGAGTGGTATCTTTTCAGAAGATGTAACAGATTTCAAAAAATCCTCCAAAGTTGTTCCAATAACTGAATCCTGAGAAGTAAGCAGGTTAGTAAACCCTTCCATTGGACCTTTACCTACCGAATCACCCGGCATGCCATAAGGGAATTCCACAAGCGTAAAAACTTTTAAGTCGACTAGTATATTACCAATGGAATTAATATTTGTGCCTCTGATTGCTATTGTATATGCTGGATTTTCACCTGAATTGTATTTTGCAACATACAACAGATTTTCATTGTGAGGTGAAATCCCAGGTCCCCAAACCAAATCCCACTTACCTTTAGTGGCTAGTGTTTCGTCACTAAGTAGTATCCCTATTGAATCTTTTATAACAGAATTCGACAAACTATCAGCAGTATAACTGATAGCTGACATCGTCATCATAACCCCTGATATATTTGGCTCTTCCAATCCCGGAGGTAGTGAATCAGTGTCTTTTTTACAGCCTTCCGAAAAAATAATTGTAGTTAATATAAAAGCAATTGCTGGTAATATTAAATAATTTTTCATTTTAATATTTTAATGTCATCAACAAAAATACTTTTATACATGAAATAAAGCAAATATGAAATAATGAAATTATACCTAAGACAAAATATTTTATATCTAAAACATATATTTTTTATTAATTTATTTATCCCAAATTAAATGCAAATTATATCTTTGCCGCTCTTAATAATAAATTATAAATAGATATGAAAACAAAAGCAGTAATAAAAGGTGGTGAATTTTTAATTAAGGAAACTGCTGTTGATGAGGTTTTTATACCGGAAGAATTTGATGAAGAGCAGATAATGATTGCTGAATCATGTAATGATTTTGTAGAAACCGAAGTAGTACCTCATTTTGATGAACTTGACAATCATACTGAAGGACTAATGCCATCGTTGCTTAAAAAAGCCGGCGAGTTGGGATTATTGGGAATCTCAGTACCAGAAGAACTTGACGGTTTTGGACAATCATTTTTAACGTCAATGAAGGCCAATGAAGCTATAGGCTCAGCTTATTCATTTTCAGTTGCATTTATGGCTCACACCGGTATTGGCACTTTACCAATTCTGTATTATGGAAATGATGATCAACATCAAAAATATATTCCTATTCTGGCCACAGGAGAAAAACTTGCAGCATATTGTTTGACTGAGCCAGGTGCAGGTTCAGATGCTAATGCAGGCAAAACAAAAGCCATACTATCTGATGATGGAAAGCATTATATCTTAAACGGTCAGAAAATGTGGATCACTAATGGTGGGTTTGCTGATATTTTTACTGTTTTTGCAAAAATCGACAACGACAGAGTGCTAAGTGCATTTATTGTTGAATCTGATTGGGAAGGAATCACCATGAACCCCGAAGAACATAAAATGGGAATAAAAGGTTCTTCAACACGTCAAATATTTTTTAATGATGTTAAAGTACCGGTGGAGAACCTACTTGGAAAAAGAGGTGTTGGTTTTAGAATTGCTTTAAATATTCTGCACATAGGTCGTATTAAATTGGGTGCAACTGTTATTGGTGGAATGAGACGTGCAATTAATAACTCAGTTTCATACGCAAACGAACGTAAGCAGTTTAATATGTTCTTATCTGAATTTGGAGCGATAAAACATAAACTGTCTGAACAAGTTATTAAGATGTTTTCAACTGAATCAGCTGTTTATCGTGCCAGCAAAGATATACAGGACAAAATTGAATGTTTGATAGAACAAGGCCGTACTTATGGTGAAGCCAATATTGAAGGAGTTGCTGAGTATGAACCTGAATGTGCACTTCTTAAAGTTTATGGTTCTGAATCATTAGACTATATTGTTGACGAAATGGTTCAAATATATGGTGGAATGGGATTTTCATCAGAAGCTCCTGCCGATAGGTCATACCGTGATTCGAGAATTAACAGAATTTTTGAGGGCACCAATGAGATAAACAGGCTTATAACTGTTGATTCGACAATGAAGAAGGGCATGAAACATAAAATAGACCTTTATGAAGCTGCACAAGATATTCTTAATAATATTGATAAAGTGGAAAGTGTAAATATGACAGACGGAGATTTTTACGAGACACGTCATGCCTATGTGAAAAACCTCAAAAAAGCTGTCTTAATGCTTCTTCCTGCCATACAGGACACTTTCAAACGACAATTGATGTTTGAAGAAGAAATACTAATGAATATTTCAGATATGATGATGAATGTTTATATATTGGAATCAACATTATTGAGAGTTGAGAAATTGGAGAAAAACAAACTAAAACAAAATATCTCTGTCT
Organism: uncultured Lentimicrobiaceae bacterium; assembly: GCA_964460905.1. Classification (GTDB taxonomy): domain Bacteria; phylum Bacteroidota; class Bacteroidia; order Bacteroidales; family F082. Next base: position 103,989 of record CAYWRM010000007.1, on the reverse strand, counting down.
TTATGGATATGGTTGATGTTCTTACTCAGGATATTTCTCATAAAGTGTATAAATCTGCCTTTGATACAATTGGATCATTTGCTGAAGGCGACCAAATGAAAACCCTTAGTGATGCTTTAGTTACATTAACTAATACACAATCGATAAATGTAAAAGATGCCAGAAGAAGAATTGCTGATAAACTTATTGAGGATGAGGTTTATAAATTCTAATAACATAAATTAATATTCCATAAAAAAAGTCTGATTTGAATACTCAAGTCAGACTTTTTGTTTTCTTACAAGCAAAAAAAGACTGCCATCTCTGACAGTCTTAATATTTTTAGAATAGAAATTATTGATCAACTCTTATTTCAGAATACCTTTTCCAATAACAAGGCGTTGAATTTGATTTGTTCCTTCGTATATTTGACAAAGCTTAGCATCACGCATGGCTTTTTCAACAAGATAATCATATGAGTAACCATCTCCAGCCATAACTTGTACTGCATCAGTAGTAACTTTCATTCCTACATCTGAGGCATACATTTTACACATGGCAGATAGTAAATTTGCAGATTTCTGACCATTATCGTAAGCCCATGCAGCATGCCATGTAATCAGTCTTGCAGCTTCAATTTCGGTTGCCATATCGGCAAGCATAAAGCTTACCCCTTGATTTGCTGTTATCGGTTTACCAAATTGAATTCTATTTTTTGCCCAATGCTTAGCAGTTTCGTAAGCTTGTCTTGCATTCCCCAGACTCAGAGCCGCAACACCTGTACGAGTTCTTTCAAAGGTTTTCATTGCTAATAAAAAACCATGTCCCTCTGCTCCTATTCTATTTTCCACAGGAATTTCCACATCGTGAAATTTGAATTCAGTCTGTATTGATGCTTTTTGTCCCATTTTACGCATATCAGCTACAATTTCAACACCGGGGCTGTTTGTAGGAACAACAAAAGCAGTTAAGCTACGTGCACCTTTTTCAGGATTAGTTAATGCAAATACTGTTATAAATGACGAAACACTTCCATTTGTGATAAAGCGTTTGTGACCGTTCATTATATATTTGTCTCCATGAAGTATTGCAGTAGTTTTAATATTAGCTACATCAGAACCTGCGTTTGGCTCAGTAAGTGCATAGGCAGCCACACTTTTTTCTTCATTAATTTGTCCAAAGAACTTCCTTTTCTGCTCATCTGTTGCACCAAGATACAATGGCGTTAATGCTAAAGTGTTTGCATCAAGGCATATGCCGATTCCAACACATCCTGCTCCTAATTCTTCTGAGGCAATGGCACTTTCAAGAATACTGTGACTATGTCCACCAAACTCAGGCGACATTGGGCCATTCATAATACCTTCTTCATATGCCTGTTTTACAATAGGCCATGGAAACTCAACAAGCTCATCGTATTTTCTAGCTGCCGGTTTTATTACTCTATTCGCAAAATCGCGAATCTTTTCTTGTAGTTCAATCTGTTCATTTGTTAATGAAAAATCAATCATATTATTATATTTTACTGATTATTAATATTTTACATAGTTAACTGTTAGAAAAAAACAAAAATACATACTATAGTCGATTTTTCCTATTTTAGACGATAATAATAGTCGTATTTATAATATCTTAAGAATAAATGAATCAATTAGTTTACAGGAAAGGGTTTAAATCATATTTGCAATTAGAACGCGGTATGTCGGGTAATACAATTTTGGCATATTTATATGATGTTGATTTACTTTTCAATTTTCTTGATGAAAAAAAACCTTCCTTAAGCATAGTAAATATATGTACTGATGATCTTAAGGAGTTTATTGGTTTTATTGTTGAGCTTGAGTTAGGGCCATATACTCAATCACGTGTTATTTCAGGTATAAAAGCATTCTTCAGATACCTTATCCTGGAAAAAATAATTACACATGATCCTTCGGAAATGCTGGAATCGCCTAAATTAGGAAGAAAACTTCCGGATGTGCTTACACAAAATGAGATTATTAAACTGATTGATTCAGTTGATCTTTCGAAAGATGAGGGAGAACGAAACAAGGCAATACTAGAAACTCTTTATGGATGTGGTTTACGAGTTTCTGAACTTGTTAATTTAAAAATATCCGATCTACATTTTAAAGAAGGTATAATTTTAATAACAGGCAAAGGAAATAAGCAACGACTTGTTCCGGTTGGAATACCAGCTGAAAAACAAATTACTACTTATTTAACTCAGGTAAGACCTACACAACAGGTAATGAAAAAAGATAGCGATATACTATTTTTAAACAGGCGAGGTAGTAAGTTATCACGTCAGATGATATTCTATATTATTAAAAATCAGGTAGAGAAAACCGGTATAAGAAAAAATATTAGTCCACATTCATTTAGACATTCATTTGCAACCCATCTGGTACAAAATGGCGCTGACTTAAGAACTGTACAGGAATTACTAGGTCACGCGTCAATAACTACAACAGAAATTTATACACATCTGAATAGAGAAGATTTAAAAAAGGCAATTATGGATTTTCATCCAAGGAATATGGTGAAAAAGGTATAGGGCATAATCCCTATTCCATTATACCTTCATTCCCCTATTATCCTATCAAACTTTCTCAATATTTCCATTTTCATCAACCAGAACTCCAAAATTCATATAAACAAGGAGATTGTCTCTAAAAAAGAAATCCATCATACTACTTTCATATGAAACCCTAAGATCCTTCTCATCGCCATCGCCGGAATATTCTTCATTTTCAACTTCATACTTTGTATGCCCGTTTTTTTTCATCAAGGAAACTATATCTTCCTTGGTCCTATCCATTATTTTCTCACCATATAACTCTGCCTCAGGATGATCAGTTTCAACACCTGCCAATACAGGGTTTACTGTTCCAACGAAAAATATCGAAACTCCATCTTTCCAATAATGAAGAACTGTTGTACTAAACTCCTCATCTTCATGAATACTGTCTATATCTTCAGGTTCGCCATATTTTTCAACAAAACTGTCCAGATCGATACCGAATTTGATTTCATCGAACCCTAAATTAGGAGTAATTTTATAATTTGATAACATAATATTTATTTGATTTTGTATTTGTTTAATTAATGAAAAGGAGAATCATGCTCTTTTGCCAGATCGTTATAAATCATTTTATCAAGTTTATCAGGGAAAAACTTATTGATAACAGTAATCATCTTACCTTGAAGTGTAAGGACTATTTTATTTTTTTTCTTTGAAACGGCATTATATATATGAACGGCTACCTGATCAGGAGTCATCATTTTATCTTCATCACGTGGAGACTCACCCTGTTGCGTACCTACACCACTTAAAGATGTGTTTCTAATATTTGATGAAGTAAAGCCGGCATATGCTATTAAGACATGAAGTCCATTTTTAAGGTTTTCTACACGTAAAGATTCCATAAATCCATCCAATGCAAATTTTGAGGCAGAGTATCCTGAACGGGCAGGTAATCCTTTAATCCCAGCAATTGAAGATACCGCAACAATACTTCCTTTTTGCTTAAGTATGTGGGGCAATGCAAATTTGGTACAAAAAACCGCACCCCAGAAATTGACATCCATTAACTTTTTTATAACCTTAATATCTGTATTTTCAAATAAAGCCCTCATGGATATTCCTGCATTATTGATTAACACATCAATTTTACCATATTGATCGATAGCAGTTTGAATAAGATTTTTGCAATCACCTTCTATACTTACATCAGTTTGTGCAAAAATTACTTCGCCGCCTTTATTTCTAATATCCGCAGCTATTTCTTCTAAAGCTTTAATATTTCGAGCTCCCATAACAACTTTAGAACCATGGTCCGAAAACTCATATGCCATAGCCTTACCAATTCCAGATGATGCACCAGTTATTATTACTATTTTATTTTGCATCTATTATTTTTTTACAATTATAATAATTATTCCAATTAATTATACATTTTTTATTAAATGTTAACCAATACTTTTTATTCCAATATTAATTTGATAATTTTAATTTATTATTGTTAAACATAAAGCATAAAAATAAATAATGAACTGCCTCGCCGCAAGCGGACGAGATATCACAATGGAATTTGATTATTTTACACGCACTAAGGTGCAGGTAATAAAACACATAAGATCCCTCGACTATCGCTCGGGATCAGTTCGGCTAAACGATTTTGAAGAACAAAATCATAGACTCACTGATTTAAAATTGCTAAGAATTCTGTGAATCTGTGGCTATTATTTGATATATCTTTGCGCGAAATTTAAATCAATGTTTCAAACTCATTTAGGCGAAATAATATCTTTAGGTACTGCCATTTGTTGGACTGCAACAGCATTGGCTTTTCAACAAGCTACACGAAAAGCGGGTTCAATATCGGTCAATATTATTAGGCTTATAATTGCCTTTTTTATTTACGCAGGTATTGCCTACTTCATCCGTGGCAGGTTTTTCCCAACCGATGCTTCACAGTTTACATGGATTTGGATGAGCATATCAGGTCTTGTGGGTTTTGTTTTTGGCGACTACTTTTTATTTAAGTCCTACGAATTTATAAGTGCCCGTATATCCATGTTAGTTTTTTCACTTAGCCCACCATTTGCTGCTATTATAAGTTGGCTAATTTTAGGAGAAACCATGACCATAAAATCAATTTTTGCCATGTTAATTACTTTGGCCGGTATTGTATTAGTGGTTACCGAAAAGAAGAAACCTGACGAGCGAAAACAAGGTAAACGCAACAACATTAAAATATCATACCCCATTAAAGGTTTGGTATTTGCATTGCTAGGCACTATTGGTCAATCGGCGGGTTTGGTATTAAGTAAATATGGTATGCGTGATTATGATGTTTTTGCAGCTACCCAAATTCGTATTATCACCGGAACCATCGGTTTTATTATTTTAGTATCGCTTATTAAACGTTGGCCTATGGTGAAACAAGCCGCAAGTAATGGTGGAGCTATGAAATTCATTGCTATTGGTGCTTTCTTTGGCCCTTTTATTGGTGTTTACCTTTCTCTTTTAGCCGTTAAATTTACAACCATTGGTATTGCTTCAACCATAATGGCCATTATTCCAGTTATGATAATTCCACCAGCCATTTTGCTTTACAAAGAAAAAGTTACCTTAAAAGAGGTAATTGGAGCCTTTATTACAGTAAGTGGGGTCGTGTTGTTTTTTGTTTAGTTAGAGCTTGTCCATAAAGTCAACTACTTTTTTATGCTAGCCATGAAAACAATCATGTACAAAAGTAGACTCCTTGGTTTTCCTGACTTCACAAGCCGATAGTTATCGGAACGTATTTAATCTTTATATTTCAAGCCCTCAGTTTATGGACAGACTTTAGTTAGCTACAGATTCACAGATTTTTCAAATTTACTTTTCGGACATTCGTAGTTCAACACCTATTATTAAGTAACTTGATTAAGTTCCAAAATATAAATTACTTAGGTTCTATTTGGTTTTGTCTTAACCTATGTTAATAGACCTAATAGGTTTTTAGTTTTATGACTGCATTTCGAATCTAAATTAGGAAACAGCTAAATGATCGAAACCTGTTAGGTCTTTAAAAAGCTGCATTACATATAACTACTGATCTTAATGAACTGCCTCGCCGCAAGCGGACGAGGTATCAACGAAGGATTTTTTAATTATATCGCACCGAGAGGCGTGGAATATGACCCTTGAGATCCTTCGGCTTCGCTCAGGATCTATTCGATAAGATAATTTCAGTTCACTACCGCTCCTGAAATTATTGTCTCACTGATTTAATAATCTATAATTCTAGATTAATTGACTTATCAGTTGTTTTCTTCTTCTGACAATTACGGTAAATATAGAGTATATTATTGGCTATCTCTTCAATTGGTTTAGCCGTGACTCTTACTTTTGCCCAATCAGTCTGTACATTGAAAAGCATATTTGCATATTTGATTTCTTTTTTCACATAATCATAACTTGAATAAGTAGATGCCGCACCTTGTAAATATTCATTTCTAACATTACGAAGTCTTGAAAGAACTGAAGGGTTTGTGATCAGACAAAAAATCTTTTCAGGTGAGAGTTCATAAACAATCTGAGGAATTGGCATATCCAAGATTACAGGAACATTTGCCACCAACCATCCCTTTGATGCCATGTATATACTTAAAGGCGTTTTAAAGGTTCGAGAAACACCTAACAAAACTATTTCTGCATCCTTCAATCCATCTGTATGAGCACCATCATCATGCTTTATTGCAAATTCTATAGTTTCAATTCTTCTAAAATAGTCCCGATCTAAACGCCTGAAAAGTCCTGGTTTTTCTTCAGGAGTGCTATTAAGAAAATTTGAGAACTTATCTAATACAGGTCTAAGTAAACTTATAACTTCCAGGTTATGTAGCCTGCCTTCTTGCCAAATATAGTTACCTAACTCATTTTTAATTAAAGAGTGTATAATTAGGCCAGAGTTTTTATGAGCCATTTTAACAATACGGTCGATTTCCTCAATACTATTTACTTCAGCAAATAAGTGAACTTTTCTTTCAATGTATGGAAATTGTACTAACACAGCCTGAGCAGCTTGTTCAACTGTCCGCCCTGTACTGTCTGAAATTGCGTAAATATGGTACATATTATATGTAATTTTTTACCGTTAATATTTTTGATAAAGTAGAAGCCTATAATAACTAGCCAAAAACCTTTAACACTATGCCTTACTTATTGCATTATGCCAATTATCGATCAAATCATTCACTTTGTCTTTATGCATCAATGGCGTAAATGCTCTGTCGATAGACCATTGATTAATCAATTCATCAGTATTTTCCCAATAACCTATTGCTAATCCCGCCATATATGCAGCCCCCAATGCAGTTGTCTCTATTACTTGAGGTCTTTCAACGATTGTGCCCAGTATATCCGACTGAAACTGCATAAGTAACGAGTTTGCCGAGGCTCCTCCATCAGCCCTGATGTATTTCACTCTTGTACCGATATCTTTTTCCATGGCTTTAATAACATCATAGCTTTGATATGCAATTGATTCAAGTGCAGCTCTGGCAATATGAGCTTTTGTAGTACCTCTTGTTAAACCATAAATCAATCCTTTAGCATGTTGATTCCAATAAGGGGCACCTAACCCAGTAAATGCCGGAACAAAGTAAACACCACAATTATCTTCTACTCGCTTAGCTAATGTCTCTATCTGTTTTGAAGAATTTACAATATTCAACTCGTCGCGTAACCATTGGACTACAGCTCCTGCTACAAAAACACTTCCTTCTAAAGCATATGTTACTTTATTATTTATTTGCCATGCAATAGTAGTTATAAGTCTATTATCAGAAATTATTGGTTCTTCACCGGTATTTAACATTAAAAAGCAGCCAGTACCATATGTATTTTTTACCATTCCTCTTTTAATACATAATTGTCCAAACATTGCTGCTTGCTGATCTCCTACTACTCCACATATAGGCAGATCCGAGCTTATTAACTTACCAGCTGTATGTGCAAATACATGACTATTTGGCTTTACATCTGGAAGTAACTGAACTGGTATATTAAACAAAGTAAGTAGTTCTTTATCCCATTCAAGAGTATGAATATTGAACAGCATTGTTCTTGAAGCATTGCTCACATCTGTAAGGTGTGCATTTCCATTTGACAGGTTCCAAATTAACCATGAATCTACTGTACCAAAAGCAAGTTCTCCCTTTTCAGCTCGTTTTCTGGCACCTTCCACATTATCAAGTATCCAGCTTATTTTTGTTGCTGAAAAATACGCATCTAGCTCAAGTCCAGTCTTTTGCTTTACTATTTTATCATGGCCACTTTTAATTAGATCATCACAAATATCCGCAGTTCGATGATCCTGCCACACTATCGCATTATAAATAGGTTTTCCGTTTTTGCGAGACCAAATAATCGTTGTTTCACGTTGATTAGCAATACCAATTCCTGCAATGTGATCAACAGGAATTCCAAGTTTAGCAATTGCTTCTGACGCAACCGATAGTTGTGACGACCATATTTCTACCGGATCATGCTCAACCCAACCCGTTTGCGGGAAAATCTGTTTAATCTCCCTTTGGGCTATCGCACATACGTTTCCTTTGTGATTGAAAATAATTGCGCGACTGCTTGTTGTTCCCTGATCTAAAGATAGTATGTATTTTTCCTTCATGTAGTTTTCTTATTCAATAAAGCCAAAGATAAAAATTCTTCTTAAACGACAGTAATCAGACTATTGGTTATCAATTACAATATCTATTAAGTTACTTTTTAAAAATTTGATAGTTTTACTACAAATTGGCCCAGAAATTATTAGACTAATACTTGATTGTGGTTCTTTTTTACGCAATGTATTTACAATATCCATTATTTTCTGACTATCCTTCATAATAATTCTAGATCTACGTTTTTTCATTATACCCAAATGACCATCAGATATCTGAACTATATTAACGCGTTTTCCCAAACCATAATCAATTGGGTTTAACACTCTGTATTTTTCCATAATAAACATCAAATTATACATCGAAAGTAATCATTTTATTTGAGAGATTATCACCTAATTTGCAGGAACAATTGTATCGATGAATTAAAAGTCTATTAAGCAAGTCCATATAGAGAATATTGTTATGCTGAGCGTTGCGAAGTATCTCTATAAAAACAAATAGATACCCTTCAGCAATATGTTGCGAGATGATTGTTGCTTTTGCAAATGCATACCGGAGTTGTTGTAGTTTCTGCACAAGGCAGATGCACATAGTTAAATAACACTTGTCTGCCTATGGCATGAGAAATTCAAGCGCCACCGTTGTTTCGTTTTTGGTGCTTGCAGTAATCTCAACCCGCCTGCCGGACGGGCAGGTAATCAAATTAAAATCGAAAGAAAAACGGAATATCGAATAAAGAATTATGAATACTGAATGTTTAATGAAATTGCAGATCCAGTTCGACATTCAATATTTGATATTCTAAAAAAACAAATGCATATAAGGATAATATACAACCTATTACACAAAGTTGTTATTGGTAGCAGAGTGAAGTATCTGTACTTTTCAAAGACCCGCCAGGTTGAAAAAAACCCGTCGGGTCGGAATTGATATCCTTCACTCTGTTATAGAGGACAGTAAGTTGCGAGATGATTGTTGTTTTCGCAAGTCCATATCGGATTCGTTGTCTTTTCGAACGAAGCAAAGCGACAAGAAATCTCCTGATGAAAAAGTACTCTCCTATGAGATTTCTCCCACATACAAAGGACAGTAAAACCTAGGGGGAAAGACGAATTACTAAAAGCACTATTTTTGCTAAACTTTAGGAATGAATAAAACTACTTAATGAACCTTCGACTTGAATCAGATTTTAAACCCACAGGCGACCAGCCGGAAGCTATAGTACAACTAGTTGATGGTCTTAACCGAAAAGATAGGGCTCAAACTCTGCTTGGGGTTACAGGTTCGGGAAAAACCTTTACAATTGCTAATATGCTTGCCAATGTAAATCGCCCTGCTTTAGTTCTCAGTCACAACAAAACACTAGCAGCCCAACTTTACGGTGAGTTTAAACAATTCTTTCCTGAAAATGCAGTGGAATATTTTGTTTCGTACTACGACTACTACCAACCTGAAGCTTATATTCCTGTTACCAACACATATATTGAAAAAGACCTAAGCATTAACGAAGAAATTGAAAAGCTTCGTTTAAGTACTACCTCTTCCCTACTTTCAGGAAGGCATGATATAATTGTGGTGTCATCAGTATCGTGTATTTATGGGATTGGGAATCCTGATGATTTCACAAATAATGTAATTACTCTGGTTGTTGGACAAAAGCTTAGTCGTAATAAGTTTCTGCGTGAGCTTGTTAACGCACTATATTCAAGAAATGATTTTGAACTAAAACGTGGTAATTTTAGAGTTAAAGGTGATACCATTGATGTATTTCCTGCCTATATGGATTGGGCTTTCAGAATTATTTTTTGGGGTGATGAGATTGAAGCATTGGAATCAATTGATCCGATTGCCGGAAAAAGAGTTGAAACACTTACAAACATAACACTATATCCAGCAAATATTTTTGTCACATCGCCTGATAAAATGAAATCGTCATTGGTTGAAATCCAGCTTGATATGGCTAAGCAAGTAGATTATCTTAAAGAAATTGGAAAACATCTTGAAGCAAAAAGACTTGAAGACCGTGTTACATATGATGTTGAAATGATGCGTGAGCTTGGCTATTGCTCAGGTATTGAAAATTACTCCCGTTATTTTGATGGACGAAATCCCGGCTCAAGACCGTTTTGTCTGCTTGATTATTTTCCTGATGATTATATTACAATAATAGATGAAAGCCATGTTACAATTCCACAAATAAGAGCTATGTATGGTGGCGACAGATCCAGAAAACATAATTTAGTTGAATACGGTTTCAGGCTACCTGCTGCAATGGATAATCGCCCATTAAAGTTTGAAGAATTTGAACAGTTAACACGTCAGGTTATTTACGTAAGTGCTACACCATCTGATTATGAACTGGAGCAATCTGAAGGTGTTCTTGTGGAGCAATTAATAAGGCCTACTGGATTATTAGACCCTCCAATTGAAGTAAGACCCAGTAACAACCAAATTGATGATCTTTTAAATGAAATTGAAGATACTGTAGATAAGAATTTCAGAGTGCTGGTTACTACTCTTACAAAACGTATGGCTGAGGAACTTACCAAATACTTGATAAACCTTGGCATTAATACTAGATACATTCATTCGGACGTTGACACTTTAGATAGAGTTGAAATACTAAGAGATTTGCGCCTTGGAAATTTTAATGTTCTGGTAGGTGTTAACTTGCTGCGTGAAGGACTTGACTTACCGGAAGTAGCTCTGGTGGCAATACTTGACGCAGATAAAGAAGGTTTTTTAAGATCCACAAGATCATTGACACAAACAGCAGGCAGAGCCGCCCGTAATCTTGAAAGCAAAGTAATTATGTATGCTGATAAGATTACAAAGTCGATGGCTGTAACCATTGAAGAGACAGAGCGCAGGCGTGAAAAACAACTTGCATATAATGAGTTACACAATATCACACCAACAGCCATTGTTAAATCTGTTGAGGCAATAATGGGGCAAACTTCTGTTGCATCATCGCATATTGATGATAAAGAATACCAATCAAAAGTTAAAGCTGGTATTGCTGCCGACCCTGTTGTTAAATATATGAATGCCAAAGAGATTATGCTTGCTATTGACAAAAATAAAAAAGATATGCAAGCGGCTGTTAAGGTGCTGGATTTTATTGAAGCTGCACGCTTGAGAGATGAGAATAAGGTGCTTGAAGAATTATTGAATAAAAATAAAGAATAAAGATTGAATAAAATTGCTTAGCTTGCTCCTTAGAGTTTAAAACTTGCTCATTCGGATTTGCAATCTGAATGCCAGAGATTTGGATTTTAAATCCAACATCTCCTAATGCCCGGATTACAAATCCGGACAAACAATGTAACTCTTTAAATCCGAATTGCAAATCCGGACGAGCAATTTAGAATGAAGATAATATAAACTTGGTCATAATTGAAAACTTATGAAACACGAAATATTACCAACAAACAGGAAAGCCCTAATAATAAATATAGACACTAATTTATATGGTTCGTTTGCAGAAATTGGTGGCGGACAGGAAATTGCACGACATTTCTTCCAGGCAGGAGGAGCATCTGGTACTATTGCAAAAACAATTTCAGCATATGACAAACGATTTAGTGATTCGTTTTATAACAATAATAAACCCGGCAGGCATGTTAGTGAGCAAAGGCTTGTTAAAATGCTTGATTATGAGTATAAAGAAGTAACCAGATTGCTTTCCCCTCAAAATAAAAAAAATACTTTCTTCTCCTTGGCAAATACTATGGAGGTTCTTAATTTCACAAAAACCAACAAAAGTCATGGATGGATGGGTGTTAAATTTCAGCTTATACCCAATAGCAAACCAAATATAGTAATTATTCATATTAAGCTACTTGAAAATGATGCGCTTTTACAACAGCAAACTATTGGTACTCTTGGCGTTAATCTTTTGTATGCTTGTAAATATCATTATGATAGCCCGAATAGTTTTTTGCAATCATTAACAGATAATTTAACAATCGACAGATATAGGATTACCATGATGAGAATGAGCGGACCTGATCTTGATTATGTGGATAACAAATTGCTTGCTGTACAACTTGTTAAAAACAAGATGACACATGCAATAATGTTTGATAAACATGGTAATGTACAACAACCATCTGATATGCTCTACAAAAAAAACGTGCTTGCCTTCAGAGGTAGTTTTTTACCAGTAACATATATTGCAAAAGATATTCTTAATAAGAGCAAAGCATTGTTTGCCCGCGACAAAGATTATGAGCACGATAACACACTTTCATTCTGCGAATTATCAATTAACAATTTATTATCAAAGGGTGAAGTTGATGAACAGGATTTTCTAAACAGAGTTGAAATGCTCGTTAATATTGGTCAAAATGTAATGATATCGGATATACCGGAATATTACAAACTTGTTGAATTTTTCTCACAGTTCAAAATAAAAAACCTTAGAATTGCTATGGGGATACCTACTTTTGAGAAAGTACTTAACAAGAAGTATTATAGCAATTTAAAAGGAGGCATTCTTGAAGCTGTAGGTATTATGTTTCCTTCAAATATGAAGCTTTACATATACCCCACTAAAAAAACTGAAGGTGATGATGTTATAGTTTCACAAGATATTAATATGGATGATGATGTTAAGATGCTTTTCAATTATCTTAAAGAAAACCGATTCATTCTTGATATTACCAGTGCTATGATGAATCAATTACATATAACAACGAGGAAAGTGCACAAAATGATTACCGATGGCAATCCCGATTGGGAAAAATATGTTCCAATAAGCGTTGCAAATATTATCAAGCAAAAAAAACTAAATAAACCGAATATTTAATATTTAACAGATTGTATATCATCCTAAATTACTATCGCCTTTGTTCCTTAAATAAGATGATAATTTTGCTTCACCCAACCTTCTAATTTCTTCTATTAGCGTACTAAGAATTTCAGACGTTGTGTTAGGGTTCATTAGTGTGGTTCTCAAATAAACTATATCGTTTAATAAGGTTTGAACTATGTAAAATTCACCCTTTACAAGTATCTCGTTTCGTATTTCACTATTAAGATCGTTTAATTGGTTATCATAAATATCTTTATTGAAATACCTGAAGCACACAATATTAGAATGAGGATGCAGCGCTAATTCAAAATCAGGACTTTGATTTATTTTATTGGCAAATACTTTTCCAAGGTCATATAAATATGTTACATATTGCCCAAAAATTTCTTCACCATGAAGTTTTAATATTGAGAAAAACTTTATACTCATCATAAGTTTGGTGCATTCAATAGTTCTGCTGGCCAAGTTATACCATTCTTCATCACCCGATTTTTCTAACAGGTATTGCGCTTTCTGGCTAAATGTAGAATAAGAGTTGTTTTTTTCTTTAAACAATAAAAAAGTCATAATTGCCGGAGTCATTAACATTTTATGACCATCGATAACTATTGAGTCGGCATTTTCAATACCAGCCAACAAATTCTTGTACTTATCAGAAAAGATCACCCCACCACCATGAGCTGCATCAACATGAAACCATAAATTTTTTTGGGAGCAAAATTTTGCAATCGCTACAAGATCGTCATACATACCTGTTGAAGTTGAAGGAGCACTTCCTACAACAGCTATAATCTTAATTCCTTCATGTACAGCTTTTGTAAAATATTCATCCAATAACTGGGTTTTCATTGTAAAATTTTCAGTTACAGGTATTTTTATTATACCAGAAGCACCAAACCCCATTATCCTAAGAGCCCTGTCAACACTATAATGAGCTTCTGAAGAAACCATTACTCCCAACTTTTCATTTAAACCATTTTCCCAAATATCAGATTGAACTGCTTTTTGCCTTGCTGCCAGAAGTCCAGTTAAATTTCCAATTGTACCACCTGAAGTAATAAAACCATCGCCATTATTAGAATATCCAACCTTTTGTACAAGCAGTTCAATTATCACTTTTTCAATTGCTGTGGCTGAAGCTCCCATTTCGTAAATAGCCATTCCATTGTTCAACATCGAGCTTACAAGACTTGCAAGAGCGGATATTGGAGCTGGTGGACAAACCTGATGCCCCATATAATTTGGGTGATGAATATGAATAGAACTCTCAATGATATCCTTAAAAAGATTTGTTGGTGATTGATCTTCAATATTGTAGTTTTTCCAATATTCAAACTGATCATCAGGCACTTTCCAATCTATTACCGGGATATGTCCCTGTTGGGCATCTCTAAGATAATCTGTTAATAAATCAATAATTTCATATCCAAACTTCTTAAAATTCTCAGGATCGTAAACCTCACTTAACCTGTCCCCCATATTACTAATATTTCTGGTTATAAATATGTCGTTTTATTTTATCAGAAAGCATTACTTCGTTAATATTTTTAATACCCCTGATACATTTTTTCTAATTGCATCTCAAATATGCAACTATTTTTACAGTTGTCCTTAATTAAAAAGAAGAAATTAAGCTATTAATCATTAAAAGATACCTTTGCACTTCATGTATTATTTTGATGTCATAGTAGTAGGAGCCGGTCCTGCCGGATTACTTGCAGCAGGAAGAGCAGCAGAATTGGGTGCTAAAGTACTGATACTGGAAAAAATGCGTCAGCCAGGTAGAAAATTGTTGATTACAGGGAAAGGCAGATGCAATGTTACTAATAGTGCCCCAATTGGTGATTTTATTACCCACGTATATCCAAATGGACGCTTTTTAAGAAATGCCTTCTCACAATATTTCTCAAATGATATTATTGAATTACTTAACAGATACGGTGTAGTAACTATACTGGAGAGAGGTGGGCGTTATTTTCCCGCTGATAATAAAGCATCCGACGTATTAAAAGCACTATTATTGTGGGTAGCTGAATTGAAAGTGGAAATTCAGACAGGACTTAGAGCTGAAATGCTGATTATTGAATCATACACTGTAAAAGGTGTTATTGCAAACGGACAAAAATTCATTTCCAAACATGTAATAATTGCCACTGGGGGCAAGTCCTATCCTGCCACAGGCTCTAATGGTGAAGGATATGAGTTGGCAAGAAGTGTTGGTCATTCGATTGTAAAGGCTATGCCTGCTCTTGTACCATTGGAAACTGAAGGAAAAATTGCACAAAAGCTTCAGGGGCTTAATCTGAAAAATGTTAGAGCCGTTGTTTGGGTAAACAATAAAAAAGCAGGTGAAGACTTTGGTGAAATGATTTTTACACATTTTGGACTATCTGGTCCTATTATCCTAACCCTGAGCCGTATTATTGTTAGTGAGTTACATAAAAACAATAAAGTAGAAATCACAATTGATCTGAAACCTGCTCTCGATGAACAAAAGCTTGATAATAGATTAATTAGAGACTTGAATGAACATGGTAAGAAAAAAATAAACAATATTTTCCGATACTGGTTACCTTCGAAAATGATTCCTGTTTTTATTGAAATACTAGGATTTGACCCTGAAAAAGAATGCCATCAGGTTTCATCTAAAGAAAGAAAACAAATTCGTCACCTCCTTAAAAACCTGCCATTTACAATTGCAAATCACCGCTCTTTTAAAGAAGCCATAATTACTTCGGGAGGTATTCCAACCAATGAAATATCACCCAAAACTATGGAGTCAAAGCTAATAGAGGGATTGTATTTTGCCGGTGAAGTAATCGATTTGGATGCTGAAACTGGAGGATATAATTTACAGATTGCATATTCAACAGGCTGGCTAGCCGGTAATTCGTGCATGAAAAAGCAATAAATAATTTAGGGCTTTATATTTTTGCAATATACAGGCCACTTCCGCTAACTGATGGTATTTTCTTTACTTCAGGAAAAACTTGTTTTAGCTCATCACAAAAATTTATTTTAAAATTCTTGTAATCACTTCTTTCAATAAATTCAAGAAAGCGCCCTAACATTGGCGTACTACCAACAAAATCATGAAATACTACATATTTACTTGAGATTCTTTTCATTTCATTAAGCATATCAAATCTCCTGGTTGATTTAACCCCATGAACTACATAAGATGCTGTAACTATATCAAAAGAATTCTCTTTTATTTCATTTAGGTTTTCAGCATTACCAATGGAGAATTCTATTTCAGGATATCTCTTTCTGCTTTCATTTAACATATTATACGAAAAATCAATTCCATGTACATATTTAGCTTTATTGTAAATAAACATTGCAGCCCATGCACCGGTTCCTGTTCCAACATCTAGCACACTTTTACCAGTTATACCAATCTCACTATCTAACAAGCTAATTGAATTTAAGTAGTTTTTAACTAATGTATCATTGACTTTACCATAAATTGGTGCAATTAAATTGAATATAAACTTCCCTCTTTTATTTACATTTTTTGAGAAATAATGAAGTATCGACATGAATTAGTATTGATTATTTATAATTGATTATTGACAGATAATTACACTTAATAGCATACCTTAAAACACATAGAAAGTTTTCAATTAACCCTTTTCTAGAATAGATAAATTCATTTTACACCTAAACAGTTCAAAACAAAGCTACTAAAACCCTTTAAATATTCTTGCCTGTGAAACACCGGGTGCCTTAACATCTAAATCGAGGAAATATCCAAATGGAGTTTGCCAACACTCATAATCAGCATTTTTTAAACGTATCTCTGCTTTGTCAAAAACTTCCTTAGTAAAATGAGGATCTGCCTTTGTTTCAGCTAAGTGGGCAAATGAATGCAGGATAATTTTTTTTGTATTGTTCTTTTTTGCAGCCCATTTCAAATTCTTAAGCAACTTTGTTTCTACACCTTTTGGATTTTCTTCATCATGTTCTTCAGCGTGTATAAATGCCACAAGAACATCATTAAACACCTTCCCTTCCTGCACTTCTGGAAACTCATCAAGTGTATGTATAGTAGGGTTATAACTAAACTTTGTACAATATATCAACAATAATTTCATAGTTATGATTTTGGATTGCAATTTAAAAAAAGAATGGTTAGTTATTACTAAATATATTAATTGTCATTTCGATCCGCCCGAGGCAGAGAGAAATCCCATGAATCTAAGCTCCATTTTCATATCGAAATAAGAAAAACAACCTGCCTTGCCGTCATGTAGTCGAGAAATCTCCTAAGCAAAACCAACTTCAAACCATAAAATTTATAGAATCTGTAATGGTGGACAAACTCTCTAAATAACTCACCATTGTTATCAAAATATTATATTTGTAGAATCAATTTAATAACAATTAATATTATGAAACCTTTACAACATATTGTTTTTTTGGCAGTTACCATAGCACTTTTTAGTTTTACATCGTGTATTAACTGTGTTGAGCCTCAAGGGGAGGTTACAACTAAAAATATAAAATTGGATAATTTTTCAAAAATTATAATAACCATTCCAGCAAACATTAAGATTGTGACCGGCGATAGTGCAAAAATTTCTATTTCCTCATACGAATCATATTTAGCAGCTATTACTACTACTGTTAGAAGAGGAAAACTAAATTTGAATGGTGATTTATGTAATGCCAATAATGATGAGATAAACATAGTAATAACGCTTCCTGAGTTACAAGAAATAAGCATTAGCGGGAGTGCTAACGTATTTTCTGAGACACCAGTAAGAACAGATAAACTTACGTTAGATTTAAGTGGTTCAGGTAAAATTTCTCTTAATGTTTTTGCTAACAATATTGCTAGTGATATTGCAGGTTCGGGATCTATAATTATTAATGGAACATGCCAAAAGCTTTCTGTTTACATAGCTGGCAGTGGCGAATTTAAAGGCTTAGGATTAAATAGTTATAAAGCAAAAGTAGATATTGCCGGATCTGGCAATGCTAGCATTGTAGCGTTAAATAAACTCGAAGCGAAAGTTGCAGGTAGCGGTGTAGTAAGTTATTCAGGTGAACCTGAACTTAAGGTGGATATTATAGGAAGTGGAAAAATTAACAAGATAAATTAGGAAACAGTAGTTAAGAAACAAGGATCAAGAGTTTAGTTCTTATATCCCAATTCCTGGTTCCTGCATCCTGACTCAATAAAATAATTCCTATTACATTTTTAAACTCAACACAGGTAATAAATAAAATCAATTACCGTTTAGTTATATAAATTAACAATTATTGCCAGTGAAAAAAATATTATATCAACTCTTAAGTTTTTTACTATTGTTACCTGTCCTGGGTTACTCGCAAATTGGAGGAACCACAGGCTACCAATTTCTTGAACAGCCAATATCGGCACGTGTTGCTGCTCTTGGCGGAAATGTAGCTGCAGTAAATGATAACGATTTGAATATTGGATTTGTAAATCCATCGCTAATTAACAGTGGAATGGATAACAGCCTTGCATTGAATTATATAAATTTTTTCACTGGAACAAACTACAGCAGCATTCAATATGCCAATACATTTAAAAAGGTTGGTAGTTTTATGGGAACCCTGCAATACATGGATTATGGTAAAATTGACTATGCTGATGAAAATGGGAATTTAGGTGGTACATTTGGTGCCTACGACATGGCATTCACAGTTGGTTGGGGTCGACAATTGGACTCACTATTTTCAATTGGTGCTGCTGCAAAATTTATTTACTCTTCTTACGAATCCTATAGTTCATTTGGGATGGCTGTTGATGTTGCCGGAACCTTTCAATCAAAGTCGGGATGGACAATGTCACTAGTAGCACGAAATTTAGGAATGCAATTAAGCACGTATACACCCGGAGCTGATCGTGACCCACTACCATTCGACTTACAATATGCTGTTTCTAAACGCCTTGCACATGTGCCTTTTAGATTTTTATTAATTTATGACCATATCGAAAAATGGGATTTAACTTATAATGATCCTGCAAATCCTTCAGATGGTTACGATCCAATAACAGGTGAACCACAAGAAAAAAAGGGGTTCTCAAAATTTGGCAATCAGTTTATGAGACATATAATTATTGGAACTGAATTATATATTGGAAAAAACCTAATACTAAGAGGTGGATATAATTATCGTCGCCGACAGGAAATGAAAGTGGAAGACAAAATGGCCATGGTAGGCTTTAGCTGGGGTTTTGGTGTACGTATATATAAATTTCGTATAAATTACTCACGAGTTACCTATAGTCTTGCAGGCTCTCCTAATTATATTACACTTGCTTTTGATCTCGACTCTTTTATGAAAAAATAGTAAGAGCTTTTTACATTCATAAATATTATTTAATTTAGCTTTTTAAAAAAAATAATATTTAATATGAAAAAAATTACACTCTTAGTTTCAGGATTGTTACTATTTAATCTGGTATTTTCACAAGATTATCTTGCCAGAGCTCGCAAAGTAAAGGAATGGGGATTCATTAAAACCGATGGATCATGGGCCATTAATCCACAATTTGAGCATGCATCTGATTTTTCTGAAGGACTTGCTGCCGTTAGAAATAATGGTGAATGGGGATTTATCAATCAACAAAGTTCTTTCATTGTAAATCCTCAGTTTGAAGATGTTAAAGATTTTAAGGATGACCTTGCAGCTGTTAAAAAAAATAAGGAATGGGGTTTCGTTGATAAGCAAGGTAGCTGGGCTATAAATCCTCAGTTTGAAAATGTTAAAGATTTTGATGGAGGTCTTGCAGCTGTGCGTTCAGGAGGAGAGTGGGGCTTTGTTAATAATAAAGGTTCTTATGTTATTAACCCACAATTTAATAAGGTTAATAATTTTTCACAAGGACTGGCATGTGTGTTAAAAGATAAACAATGGGGATATATTGACAAAAATGGCAGCTGGGTTATAAATCCTCAATTTGAAGATGCACAGAATTTTAATAATGGTTTAGCATTTGTGCGAAAAGGTGGTGAATGGGGTGTTATTGATGAAAAAGGATCATATGTCATTAATCCACAATTTACTAAGATTCTTAGTTTTAGCAATGCCTTGGCAGCTGTTAAGATAGGTAAAGAGTGGGGATTTGTTGATAAAAAAGGTTCATATGTAATTAATCCCCAATTCGTAGATGCACACTCATTTATGGATGGTCTTGCGGCAATTAAAAAAGGCAAAGAATGGGGTTTTATTAACAGCAAGGGAAAATACTATATTAACCCTCAATTTGTAAACACCCTGGATTTCTATGAGGGATTAGCTGCTGTAAAAAAGGGTAAGGAATGGGGATTTGTTGATGGTAAAGGTACCTGGATAATAAATCCTCAATACGAAAAAGTAAGAAATTTTAATAATGGCAGGGCCATGGTTAAAAAAGGAGGCGAATGGGGCTGGATAAATGAATCCGGAACATATATTATTAACCCTCAGTTTCCTAATGCTTTTCCTTTTGTAAAAGTAGGAAAATAAAAAGGTTTTTAGATAGTCAGGTAATGGAGTTATCAGGACTATATTAAATAATTTATGTCGATAACAATCCAATCAATGATAACTCTTTAACAGTCTATTTTTCAAATGTTTCTACAAAAACTCTCTCTTGCAAATTTTAAAAATTATTCCAACGCTGAACTTGAGTTTAGCGATAAAATAAATTGCTTTGTAGGAAATAACGGAGCTGGTAAAACAAATATTCTTGATGCAATTTATTATCTGTCTTTTTGCAAAAGTTATTTTAACTCCATCGACACACAAAATATATTACATAACCATGATTTTTTTGCAATTCATGGTATCTATCAAAACCAGGAAAACAGTTCTGATAAAGTAAGCTGTATTCAAAAACTAAATCATAAAAAAGTATTTAGGTTAAACACTAAAAACTATAATCGCCTGGCTGATCATATTGGTACAATTCCTCTGGTTATGATATCACCATACGATCGCGATTTAATAAATGATGGAAGCGAATTGCGAAGAAAATATATTGATGGTGTTATTTCACAGTTTGATAAGGTTTATTTAAACGATTTAATTAATTATAATAAAGCTCTGTTACAACGAAATACATTGCTCAAACAGATGTATGAAGACAGGTACTTTGATGCTGTAGCACTCGAAATATGGAATGATAAATTAATTGTACATGGTGAATCAATTTTCGAAAAAAGAAATAAGTTTTTAGATGAGTTTAACCCATTGTTTGAAGATAACTACAAATTTCTTGCTGGAACTAACGAAAAAGTAAAGATTAATTATGAGTCACAATTTCATGAAACTAGTTTTAGCGAACTGCTAATAAAATCATCTGAAAAAGATAGAATAACAAGATATACAACTACTGGAATACATAAAGATGATCTGGTGTTTACTATCAATGGTTTTCCTGTAAAGAAGTTTGGCTCCCAAGGGCAACAAAAGTCATTTGTAATTGCTATAAAGCTTGCACAATTTGAGTTTACCAAGCATATCAAATCATTTAAACCAATATTACTACTTGATGATATTTTTGACAAACTTGATGATACCAGAGTAAAACAAATTATTCAGTTAGTTAGTGAAAATAATTTCGGTCAGGTTTTTATTACAGATACCCAAAAACAACGAATCGAAAAATTATTCAAATTAATAAATATTGATCTCAATATTTTTGAAGTTGAAGAGGGCTGCGTAAAATTAAAGAGCTCATGATATTGAAAAAAAATAACGAGAATAGCCTTGGAGATGTACTAAAGCAGCTTTTTGATGCATATGGCTGGACAGAAAAGATGGATAGTGTACGAATAATAAATTCGTGGGAGAAGATTGTGGGAGGAATATTTGCCAAGCATACTACCAACTTATATGTGAAAAATAAAAAATTATATGTTATACTTGATTCATCAGTACTTAGAAATGAGCTATATATGGAGCGTTCAACTCTGGTTAAAAAGCTTAATAATGAAATAGGGAAAAAAGTAATCGATGAAATCATCTTTAGCTAACATCATTTTAATAGTTATTTATCATGCTGGAAAAAATCCAACAATCAATAGAATATATTAAGAATTACGGAGGTGTTGAATCTCAAATTGGTATTATACTGGGAACCGGACTGGGCTCATTAGTAGAATATATAGATATTGAGGTTAGTATTGATTATACTGATATACCCAACTTCCCTGAATCAACTGTTGAATTTCATAAGGGAAGACTTATTTTTGGCAAACTCGAAGGCAAAAGTGTTGTTGTAATGGACGGGAGGTTCCATTATTATGAGGGTTATGACCTAGCGGAAATAACTTTCCCTGTAAGAGTAATGAAAATGCTTGGAATTCACACTTTACTGGTATCAAACGCTTGTGGAGCAGTAAACCCAAGCTTCTCCCCTGCTTCATTAATGTTAATTGAAGATCATATTAACATGCTTCCCGGAAATCCACTTGTTGGAAAAAATCATTCAAAATTAGGCCCACGGTTTCTTGATATGAGTGAACCTTACGATTTGAGTTTGATAAAAAAAATGGAAGTGATCTCAGATAGATTGGGTTTAAAAGTGAATAAAGGTGTTTATGTAGCATGGATAGGCCCCAGCCTAGAAACCAGAGCGGAGTATAGATTTATTAGAACTATGGGAGCTGATGTTGTGGGAATGTCTACGGTTCCTGAAGTAATTGTAGCAAACCATATGGGCATTAAAGTAGCTGCTATTTCAGTTATAACTGATCTTTGCGATCCTGATAACCTTAAGCCTGTCGACATAGATGATATACTAAATAATGCGGCCATTGCTGAAAAAAGTATGACAATTTTATTTAGGGAACTTCTCAAAGAAATGTAATCAACTAATTATCAAGCTTATTTAGCCTGAAAAATTCATCACACAAAGACGCAGAAATGCAAAGTGTTGGATATGAATAATTCTATTAATGAGTTAGTTTGGACATATAAAAACTGAGTTTTTTAAGAAAAAGCTTTTAATGTACTTATTCTTTGCTACTTAGCGCCTTTGCGAGAGGTTTTATGGATAATGCAGGTTAGATTCTTTCTTGACAAAGTAAAAATTAATAGTACTTTTGGCAGCTTACAAAACAAATATATAATGATCAAAGATACCCCACTTACCTTTCCTGACTTACTTAAAAGCTCAGTATCGAGATTTGCTGAACGCCCTGCATATGCATTTGTTGGTGAAAAGGCTTTAACTTACAAAGAGGTTAGTGATACATCTAAAGCAGTTACTTTCATGCTTGAACAGCTTGGTATCGTACCAGGTGATAAAGTTGGATTATTTAGTTCAAATATGCCAAACTGGGGTATTACATTCTTTGCAATTACTTCGATGGGGGCAGTTGTAGTACCTATGTTGCCTGATTTTAGTAATGTAGAGGTAAATAATGTTATAGAGCATTCAGAAATGAAAGCTATGTTCGTCTCGAAAAGTTTATTTAGCAAAATTTCAAATTCTAAGGATAATAACCTTAAGCATATAATTGATATAGAAGATTTTAATTTGAATATATCAAATTCAAAAGTAAAATTTGATCCTAAAATGGTTTCTTCAAAAACATATGATATTAAAGAAACTGATATGGCATCCATCATTTATACTTCCGGAACAACAGGTAAGTCAAAAGGTGTTATGCTTTCTCATAAAAACATTTGCTTTAATGCAAGTAGTAGCCGCACTGTACAGCCTGTTAATGATACGGACCGATTCCTATCGGTATTACCCTTATCCCATACATATGAAAACACTCTGGGGTTAATACTTCCAATGTTTGGAGGAGCATGCGTTTATTATCTTAGGAGGCTGCCAACACCAGCCGTACTATTACCGGCTTTAAAAGAAGTAAGACCAACCATTATGCTTACTGTGCCTCTCATTATAGAAAAAATATATAAGGGCAAGGTGCTTCCCGCATTTACTGATAAGTTTATAACCAGAATGTTATACAAAGTACCTTTTCTTAGAAAGAAGTTTAATGCCCTTGCAGGAAAAAAGTTAATCGGTACATTTGGAGGTGAATTGAAATTTTTTGGTATTGGTGGAGCTAAACTAAATAAAGAAGTTGAAAAATTCCTCATTGAAGCAAAATTCCCTTATGCCATTGGTTATGGATTAACGGAAACAGCTCCCTTATTAGCAGGTGTAGCGGTTGGAAACACAAAGCTACAATCAACAGGCCCTGCTCTTGCAGGTGTTAGATTAAAAATACATAAGCCAGGCAAGTATACAGGAGAAGGAGAAATATGGGCTAAAGGTCCCAATGTGATGATGGGATATTATAAAGAGCCTCAATTAACAAACGAGGTTATTACAGAAGATGGCTGGTTCAAAACCGGAGACTTAGGCTTATTTGATGAAAACAATTCTTTGTTTATCAGAGGCAGAAGTAAAAATGTGATAATAGGTGCTAGTGGTGAAAATATATTTCCTGAGGATATTGAATCAGTTATAAATAATTTTAAACATGTTGCTGAATCGTTAGTTATACAACAAAAAGGTAAACTTGTTGCTTTGGTTCATTTTAACCGTGAAGAAATTGAGCAGCAATATAAGCATGTAAAAGAAGAAGTTACAAATATGGTTGATAATAAATGTGAAGAACTTCGTTCAGAATTAAGAGATTATGTTAATGAGAAAGTTAATAGATTCTCAAGGATTCAAGTTGTTAATACTATGAAAGAAGAGTTTCAAAAAACAGCTACTAAAAAGATAAAACGATTTATATACGTATAATTTATCCGTAGATATTATTACAAAAGATTTTTGATAGCAGTTATACTTTCAGGACTGCTGGGACGTTTAGCTACATCGTTAACAACATCCCCATTTTTATCGATTAGAATATAACGTGGTATAAATTTTACATCAAACAGGTTATTATATTCATTCCATACTTTTGCATTCGTCAAATAATTCTCACCTGTTAGTTTTAGCTGTGCTACACCCTTCTTCCAAGCGTTTGCATCACGATCAGAAGAAATATAAACGAAAACAACATCTTTACCCTTAAAATGCTCCTGCATTTTTAATGAATAAGGCATTTCACCTTTACATGGACGGCACCAACTTGCCCAAAAATCCAAATATATAACTTTACCTTCATAGGAATCGATAATATTTTCAAAAGACATTCCAGAATATTTTGAATCGTTTAAATTTATCATGTTTGCACCTTCTGGTATATTATTCACTTCTGTTTGTTGTGCAAATATATTTACTGTTATAAGTAAGATGGTCGTAAATAAAATAGATTTTAATATGTTCATAATTATAATTTTTTTTAATGCGCAAAAATATAATTGTTTTTGATTTTGTTATAAAATAACAACTAAAAAATTGTTAAATATTTATGAATCTTGTCGAATAGTAAGAGTAATCCTTACAAAATAAATATAGTCTCTATGTAAAGTTAGTACTACTGTTCGAAAACAAATTGAACAATATTTGCACCCATCTTCAATGCATTTTGTCTTTTTACATCTGTATCATTATGAACGTCAGGGTCTTCCCAGCCATCGCCAAGATCACATTCATAATCATAGAAACAAACTAATCGCCCTTCATAGATTAATCCAAATCCTTGAGAATTTTTGTCATCATGTTCATGAATTTTGGGTAATCCATTACTAAAATTATACTTTTGATGATATATTGGATGATTATAGGGTAGTTCTATAAATTCCAAACCAGGGAAAACTTTTTTCATTTCTCTACGAATGAATTCATCCAGGCCGTAATTATCTGAGATATGCAAAAATCCTCCCGAAATAAAATATTTCCTGAGATTTTCAACTTCATCGGGGCTTAATATGATATTGCCATGGCCGGTTATATGTGTTAATGGAAAATTAAACAATTCAGGACTCGCAATATTTATTGCAGGTATATCGGAACTAATTTTAGTGTGAAGATTCTTATTACAGAAATTAACCAAATTAGGCAATGATGTTGGATTTGCATACCAGTCACCACCACCACTATACTTCAAAAGCGCTATACTAACATCTTGAGCATTAGAAATTATGCTTGTTAAACCAATAATAATAAACAACAAATATCTTTTCATTAGATCTTTAATTCAACTTTACAATTATACAATTTTTTAATTAACAACCATACTATAAATCATTGTACCATTAATTAACCTACATACTTAATCTATACGAAAACTTCAAAAGAAAAACATTAGCAGGAGCAACATCTACAATTTTATTCAAGTGATCATTAAAATCAAAATCTCCATAAGGTACATCTCCTTCCCTACCCTGCGACCAGACAAAATAAGCAGTTGAACCGGGAATGTATTCCCACCTTATAACAAAATTCGATCGAAATTCAAAAACACTAAAATCAGGGTTTTCAAATGTAAAAGATGGTTGACTGTTTTCGCGTACCTCATACATATCATTTACTTCGTTATATGAAATCTCATTATTTGCAAAAACATGATATTGATTATCTATCACTTTATTTCCCGCATCAACAACTTCAGCAAAACGTGAATAATTAGCAGAAAAAATAAATGGTTGCCCCCAATATTGTAAACTCAAATCCGGCGTAATTGAGAATTCTATCCTAATATCCATCGATGTAATATGTCTTGTTAAGGATCCGACAATATAGCGATCACCTTTAGTATTATCAATAGTTTCAACATATTTTACCTTGTCATAATCAACTGTAAACTCAGGAGCTAATGAGAGGTGTAAAGAATTAAAAGGTCGGTAACTTATGGTTAGTTCTATATCCTGATGAAGTTTGTCGTTGTTGTCGCCAATATCAATTGCGCCACTAATATAAAAAACAAGTTTTTTCCTTGAGTCTGAGTGAATACCTAGCCATGTTTTCCAGTTTCCACTAACTAAAAGTGATGGCCCACCTCTAAGCTCCGATCTGCTCACATCCAATCCATTTCTAACTAAACCGACATTATAGCTCCAATAATTAATAAATTGAGCATTTGTAGAAATCCTGGCACCAAGATTAAGATAACTACCTGAAAAATCCCACCATGACCATTGGCTAAAATTGAAATTCATGCTTCGGAAAATCGAAAACGGAGTCCAAATGATATAATTTATCCAGGCGGTTTGGCTAATAGCATCCGATCGTTGCATAAAACCCATATCATTAACATCTATTCCCGGGGATAGCCACCAGACTCTCGTTCCATATCTCCAGTTTCCTCCACCCAGTTTACCTGCTTCAACATTACCTCCATATCCTGATAATGTTGTAAGTGACGAATCCACAGTTCTATGATCCATATCAGGTCGCTGGTAATACCTTTGCGGAGCCGTTTGAAGATTAATTATTGCAGTTGTATCACCTGTTATATAACTACCATAACCTTTGGCAGCAAAATAATAGTTTTTATCATTCCAATATTTTTTAATATCAAGCCCTCCTGTATATGCTGAAGTTGGTAAAAATCTTAGTTGGTCATCAACAATAAATCTATTGGTGGCAGTGAGCATTCCTCCAACTGTAGTATTACCCTTATCAATATCTTTCTGTACCCTGATATTGAAGAAGTTTGTTGTTGGTTCAACGGTTTCCGATCTCTTAGTACCTGCTGAGTCTATTTTAGCGATTTCCTTATTTGTGACACTCTCCATCACCCCTATTGACCATCCATTTCTTGTTTTACCAGATAGTTTAAACGCACCGAGTATTCGAGTAAATGGATGCATCTCAATGTACTCATCATCGTTAAGGTCAGGAAAATATTGAGGGCGTCTTCCAACTCTTCGGGAATAAAATAAATTTGTAGTGCTATTACTTCCAATAAGAGGGAAATTGAAAATATTGCTACCTTCAACAAAAAATGGCCGCCTTTCTTCAAAAAAGGACTCAAAAGCGCTAAGGTTTACTTCCGATGGATCTGCTTCTACTTGCCCAAAATCAGGGTTAATTGTAAAATTTAAGGTAAGGTCGTTTGTTACGGCTATTTTACCATCAATACCAGCATTATATCCCCACTCTGTTCCAGTACTATATGGATCTTCTAATACTTTCTCACTTTTTTCAAGGCTACCCATAATGTAGGGTTTGAGTTCAATTTCCTTCTTCGGCTTTATATCATTAATGCCTCTTAGTTCTCCCCACATACTAACCCAGCCAGATGCTTCTTGTGGTACCATTTGCCATACTGAAAACTCATCATTTCGAAATAATTGCCTCATAACTTCAAGACCCCAGATATGGTTTTCAACATTTGAGAATCGAAGTTGTGAGAGAGGTATTCTCATTTCTGCTACCCAGCCAAGATCGTCAACACTAACTTTTACATACCATACAGGATCCCATGTTTCATCCATCTGGGTATCATTGGTGTTAATTCCATCACTTTTTACACCTGCAGCATTTACCGTAAAAACAAATCCAGTAAGGTTATCATTATAGCTATCGAAACCTATGCCTACCCAATCACCTCCATACAAATCACGTCGTGATAACCTCTTTTCAATCTTATTAGGTTCAGTATCAAATGCTCTAATTACAACGTACAGGTTATTGTCGTCAAATAGTACTTTAAATGCTGTTTGCTGTGATGGGGACTCATATTCATATGGTTCCTTTTGTGTAAAATCACCCGACCATTCAACTATCTCCCATGCCTCATCATCAGGAATCCCATCAATAACAGGTGGTGCATCAATTATTCGTGTTGTATTAAAAACTCTTAAAGGAATATTATTTTCTTGAGCAATAACTATCATTCCAAAAAGAGATAATAAAACAGAAATAAATATTTGCTTATTCATCCTTAAGATTATAAAAGGGGCAAATTTATTAATTTATGAATAGCTAAAATAAAATAGATTAAAATTGAAAATCTTCTAAGAATAAGTCATTCTTAGAAGATTTTCAATTACTAAATCAATACCAACAATAATAAAAAAACTATGGTTGACGTAATATTTTAGATTAATGAATTATGCTTAATATCAAGCATAAACCAATAATAAAACTATCTGGTTACAATAATTTTTCTGCTAAATTTCTGTTTATCAACTTCAACTGTACAAAAATATGTTCCCGATTGAAGCTCACTAACATCTATTGATAATGCATTACTCCCGACTTGCAATTGTCCAATATTTTCAGTTCTTACAACCTGTCCAACAATATTTGTAATAGTTACAACTACATCTGCACTTATGTTAAGTTTTAAAATAAAATTAACATTATGCTCTGCCGGATTAGGATAAATATCTGACAATGTTACATTGGTTTGTTCAAATTGCTCGTTAGTGCCAACAAAGAAATCTTTATCGTATGAAACAGCAATCATTTGATTTTCAACTGCCATATGATCATCAAGCCATTCATGAAAACCAGGGATAAAATCTTCCTGATAAACAATATGTACTTTATCATCAATTACAGGAGCCATTGCAGGAAAGGCGCACTCAGAGAACATATGAATAACATCATCAGTTAAATCAATCTGTCCTTCCCAATATAAACCACCATTAAAAGAACTATTAACCATTATATGCCTATAATTAAATTCATCATTAGTATTTGATGAAATTGTACTTGTAGCAACAAACATATTATTTTCAGCATCAATTGAAATCTGTGGAAACCCCCATAAAGCATTTGCATAGTTAGGTTGTCCATCGGGTATTACTAACGACTCATCCAGCCAACCAATCAAATTGCCGGCAGCATCAAGATAATCAAGTGTATATGAGCTTATTATTGTAGTGTCAAGTACATCCATTGTCTCGTTCCAATAAATAAGACCATCGGTATAAGGATACCAGCTTGCCTCACCAGCAGCAAATATTTTTCTCATACGAGGAAAGATTACATGAGCCATACCATCCGAATCAAGTGCACAAGCTGAAGAACCTATTCCACAAGGAAATATTTCAGTATCAACGGGAGGATCAGCACCTGAAAAAGGAGAGTTAAAAACTTCAATAATTTCCCAGTTATCACCATCGTCAATTGATTTAAAAATATTGCCACCAAATTCATCAAAACCGTATGTGAATGCAATAGTACTACCAACCGGATTTGCCCATGCATAACTTAGTGCGTTTATTGATGTAAAATAATCTTCTCCCAATCCATCAATAATTTCACCCTCAACATCCCATGAATCACCACCATCTGATGATCTGTAGTAAAGCAATGCATTTTCCTGACCCATGTATTCGGCATCATAAGTATATGCAAGTATATGTATGTATTCATTCTCATCTCCACTAGTTATCATAGATTGCCATACAAGCGATACCCCGTTAGGATTAGTTAATTCTACCATATCCCAGTCGCCAACGCCTTTTGTTTCTCTTTTAAATAAGAGTATAGGTCCCTCGCCGGCTATATACTTATATTGACAAATAATTTCACCACCTATTCCCCAAGGAGCATAACTAAGTGATCCCATTCTATCGTCAGGGCCAACATGAGGATCAGGTTCGCCCCAGATGGAATTATCAAAATAATTGTAACCGGTTCCTCTGTCAGGCACTCCCGGTGTCCCGGGTCCCATTCCTATCCAAGTAGCACCAACTGTGCCATCATCATAGGCCCAAATGCGTTGCATCATATTACCATAGTTAATAGCCTGGGAATCGTACCAGGTATTACCAATAGTTATAAAATCCCTTGACTTTGTCACAATAGCTTCACCATTGTAAACACTCATTTGATCCGGATGAACATTTATATGTGATAGCTTCAGGTCTTTATTAGGCCCGGTAATTTCACCAAACTTTTCTTGTCCAAAAGCGAAAACTGTAAACGCAATTAACAAGGATAATAGTAAATGTTTTTTCATAATAAGATTATTTTAATTAGTAAATATTACTTAATTTATCTGGTATAAAAGTATTAAATTATTTTAATCATAGAAATATAAAAATGGATTCTTTTAAATAGAACGTATTTTGCTCCTGCTAAAAGCGTTATTTATCCTGTTTTTTATATTTTTGTACCTAAACTAAAATACAAAATATTTCTTCATAGAAATAACCTATTTTATTCTAACAAATAGTATAATATGGAAATTGTTAAAACGAAAATACCTGATCTGTATATAATTAAGCCAACTGTTTTTAATGATAACAGAGGCTATTTTTTTGAATCTTACAATAAACAAGATTTTCTTCGAAATGGAATCGATCAGAATTTTGTACAGGATAATGAATCAAAGTCGGCAAAAGGAGTTTTGCGTGGGCTTCATTTTCAAAAACCACCTTTTGCCCAGGGAAAATTAGTAAGAGTAATGCATGGTGCCGTATTAGATTTAGCAGTTGATTTGAGGTTAGCATCACCTACTTATGGTCAATGGGCTTCTGTTGAGCTTAATCATGATAATAAGTGGATGTACTGGATACCTCCGGGTTTTGCCCATGGTTTTGTTACTTTGGAAGATGATACTGTCTTCTTTTATAAATGCACTAATGTTTACAATAAGGAATCGGAAGGCAGTATATTATGGAATGACCCTGACTTAAATATTGACTGGAAAATTAATAACCCTACCCTATCAGCAAAAGATATGGAAAGCCCATTATTTAAAGATTTTATTAGTCCTTTTTAAATTTGAAAATTCTATATTAATAGAAAATAATGAAGCTTCCCGCGACAAGCGGACGGTATATATATGGAAATTATTTTCTTATCGCCGCAAGCGACGGGAAACCAGCCTACCGGCTGGCAGGAGTTTGAATAAATAATTTTGCTACACAAAATTAAAGTCTCACTGATTTATTCCTCCTTATTCTTCCTGTCTTTTTTCTTATCCGATTGAATCTTCTTGTTCCTAAGTCGCTTTTCAACAGATGCCTTACTTCGTTTTGTTGGTTTTCTTTCTTTTACTGGCTTTAAGGCTTCTTCCAGCAGCTTTAAAAACCTATTGATGACAATTTCTTTGTTTTTTAACTGACTACGGGTTTCATTACATTTTAAAGTTAGAATTCCCTCATTATTAATCCTGTTGCGTAATTTATCTGATAAGGTTATTTTTTCATCTTCAGAAAGTAACCCTGAACTACTAATATCAAACAATAATTCTACCTGAGTTGACACTTTGTTAACCGATTGCCCACCCGGACCACTACTACGACTGGTGCGGAATTTAAGTTCAGAGTTAAGTTTAATTTCATCAATGGTAATCATTTAACGAATGTAGTACTTTGTTTTGAAACTTTAAAATTGGGTTGAACTTTAAATTTGACTATATCCACCTAGTAACAAAATTTTGCGGAAGCTTATCCATTTATTGTATTATCTTAATTATCTCAAAAGAGAAGTTATTAGTAGGTTTAATCACTCTAAAAATCGAATACGGTGTAATTGCATTACCTTCAACATCAATATTGCAGTTGCCACTGGCACCGGAATAATCAACTCCTCCCTGTTGACAAATATTTTTAATAGATTTCCATCCCTGTGGAGGAGAAACCACCGGATCGCCAGTGTTACCATGAGAGATCGGCCGGATATAATCATTTACCTTTTCCCTGAATGCCAACATGTTATCAGTACTCATTTCAAGAAGTGTTTTTTCAGTAGCCATTGCGAAGAGGTATCCAATATCATAGAACTGTGCATTGTATGAAGCAACTTGCTGATTGTATCTTTCGAAGAGATTTGATTTAAAATAGATATAAGCATCACTGGTTGTATCAGCAGAAGGAAAAGCACCAAAATTTTTTGGATGACCGTTTACCTCACCCAGGATAAAATCGATTGGAGATTGGAAAAGATCATCTGAATACAGCCCGTCACAGAGAATGAAGGAAGTGTTAACCAAATCATTTATTGCATTCGCATTACCCAGTTCAGTAAAAAATTCGTTGTAGACAATTGGGTTCAGCATGGATATGAAGATACCTTCCGGGTCATTTATTAGAAGCTGGTTGATTTTATTATCATAATCCGGATCGTTTGAGCTAAACTTTACCAGTGTAGTATTTCCTATTCCAAAGGCATCCTGAAATGCAATTGCCAACTCTTCGGAATAGGCATCCTCATCTTCCACTGCAATTGCCACCGTACTGATTCCATATTCATTGGCCTGATCAGCAAGCACATTGACTTCAAAAGGATCGGGTGGGCATAAACGCGAGAAATAGCTTGAAATGCCATTGAGACTTGATGCTGTAGCAGAACCGGATATTGTAGGGTAATGATTTGGAATAGCAACATCCTCTAATATTCCAGTTGTAGATGATGAGAAAGCAGTAATAAATCCAACCAAGTACTGGCTCTCAGCTATAATCTCCTGAGCTGCTAATGCAGCGGCTACATTTCTATCAGCACCTGCCGAACTTTTTATATTCAGGCGGATACTGTAGTTATTTCCGACGCCATCTAATTCATTGATCTCATTGATGGCAGTTAATATGGCATTTTTACGCAGTTCTCCCTTTTCCAGATCCATAGGTAGTACCACTCCCAATGTTAAATACTTATCCGGATCTTCATTTTTTTTACATCCGAATGGAAGAATAAAAAGGATTGACAATGTAACTAATGCTATAGCAGAGAGTAAGTTTTTACTTTTCATAACTGTTGAGTTAATTGTTTATATATTCAGTTGCAAGGCTTCAAAACCACCTTTAAGTTAAATCTACTTTGACAAATATAAGAACAAAATATTTGACTTGCATGAAGTCACAAGAATTCTATATTTACACCTTTGCACCTTTGCGCCTTAATGAGGTAGTTTGTTCAATCTAAAAAACTATTTTTGTAATCATTAATTCTTATTAGCAGATATTAATAAATTATAAATAATCATTAATCAAAATGCCTACTCCATTAGCTGAAACACTTCGTCCTGATACACTTGATAATTATATTGGTCAGAAGCATTTGGTAGGAAATAATGCTATACTACGCAGAAGTATTGAGTCGGGTAATATTCCTTCTATGATATTGTGGGGACCTCCGGGCGTTGGTAAAACAACTCTTGCAAATGTAATATCAAATACGTTAAACAAAGAGTTTTATACTCTCAGCGCGGTAAGTTCAGGTGTTAAAGATGTTAGAAATGTTATAAGCCAGGCTGCTATGTTTAGCGGAAACGCAATATTATTTATTGATGAGATACATCGTTTTAGCAAATCGCAGCAGGACTCACTCTTAAACGCCGTTGAGAAAGGAACAATAACGTTGATTGGAGCTACTACAGAAAACCCCTCATTTGAGGTTATCTCACCATTATTATCACGCTGTCAGGTATACATACTTAGCAGCCTCGAGACTGATGACCTTAGAGCTTTAATTAAAAACGGTATACAATCGTTATCACACAAGTTTGATATTACAATTAAAATTAAGGAAGACGAAGCCCTCTTAAGAATATCAGGAGGAGATGCTCGTAAGCTATACAATGCTTTGGAGTTGGTTGTTTATCAAGAAAAAACAAGTAAAAATGAAATTATAATCACCAATGAACTTGTAAAAACAATTATCCAGGAGAATCTAGCAATCTATGATAAGCAGGGTGAAATGCATTATGATATTATTTCAGCTTTTATTAAATCGATACGGGGTAGCGACCCGAATGCAGCTGTTTATTGGTTAGCCCGAATGGTTGAAGCCGGAGAAGACCCAAAATTCATAGCTAGGAGATTGTTGATACTAGCATCTGAAGATATTGGAAATGCAAATCCCAATGCTCTTCTTCTTGCTAATACCTGCATGGATGCCATTAATAAAATAGGTTGGCCCGAAGGTAGAATAATATTATCTCAAACAGCCGTTTTTCTTGCTAATTCTGCGAAAAGCAACTCATCATATCTTGCTATAAAAGAAGCCCAATCGTTGGTTCAACAAACGGGTAATCTTCCTGTACCGCTTCATCTGCGAAATTCACCCACAAAGCTCATGAAAGATATAGGCTACGGTAAAGACTATAAATATGCTCATCAGCATGAAAATAATTTTGTGGAACAGGAATTTCTTCCGGATAAAATAAGTGGTACAAAATTTTATGAACCCGGTAATAATATCCGTGAAAAAGAAGACAGGAAGAAGCTAAAGAATAGATGGAAATCGAAATATGGATATTAATATAGTAATCTGAAGATTAGAAACAAAACTAAAGAATGAATTAAGCTAATCTGGCATTAAGGATAATAATTGCAATAAAAACTATTATAAAATGAACACATACACACAAAAAATCATCGACCACTCAATTGAATATGCCAAAGATTTGCTTACCGATACAGGACAATGTTATCCATTTGGCGCTTATGTAGATAATTCAGGAATAGTTCATCCTCTTGAGTTTGAAATAGATAAAAAAAATGTTCCGAATAATGAAACTGTTATCGGTGGACTGAAAAAATATTGTGAAGCAGAGCTTCAAGAACACAGGATTAAATCATATGGAATAACCTACGAGGCTAATGTACAGCTTGAAGCAGACTCGGACAATATTAACACTATTGCAATTGATATAGTTGATATTAGTTATGAAATTCTACCCATTTATTATTTCCCTTACACTTTTGATAATAACGGTATTGTTGAATTTGGAGATGCTTTTGCTGTTAAACGGTAAATTAAAATTTATTCAAACCCAGCAAATACATGACTCTTTAATACCTATTGACCTCGCCTGTAAGACCATAACATTAAAACAATAGCTGCTAGTAATGATACTATTGCAATTAAGAATGTTGCTGTAAATCCAAACATTTCATAAAACAATACTCCAACTAATGGGGCAAAAACAGCCCTGGCTCCTGTTAACGACAAATGAAGGGACTGATATGTGCCTGCTTCATTTGGCTTACAGAAATAAGCAGACCCAATATTCCACAACAGTACCATAGTTGCAGCAAATATCCCATGAAAAAAGATGTACAACAATAATGTATGATATATGGTAATATCAAGAAATTTAAAATTGGAAGGAAAATATGTCGTCATCATCAAAAAGAAAATATACAGCGCAATTGATGCG
Organism: uncultured Lentimicrobiaceae bacterium; assembly: GCA_964460905.1. Taxonomy (GTDB): domain Bacteria; phylum Bacteroidota; class Bacteroidia; order Bacteroidales; family F082. The sequence continues at coordinate 68,070 of CAYWRM010000007.1, read as the reverse complement.
TATGTTATTACTGCAAACTTTCTGGGATCAATATTGCTAAGCAATTTTCCAAAAAATGGTAACAATATAATTGCCAGTATATTATATGCATTACGATAAAAAGCTACACTGGCATAATTAAGATTTAATGCTTCATAAAAATAAATTGTAATAACTGTCACAGATATCATAAATGAAAAACCATAGAACATAAATCCCATCTCAAAATGGCGGTATGGTACATTATTTTTAAGTATGAGCCGCATTTCATTAACTGATGCTTTAACCGACTGCAATACAGTTCTTTTACTGGTAAGCAACTTTTCTTCAGGAAAATGAATCATTGACAATACGAACACTGAAATAGTAGCAAATATTGCTGCCACAGGTATTATGTAAATAAATGCAAAATTGTTAAAGTCAAGTATATAGCCGTAAGCAAAAGTAACTATGAGCATTACAATTTTATTAATACTTGTTGAATAACTATATAGTTTACCAAAATTAGCATGACTATAATTTACTTTTAGCAGATAATTAATATTGGGGTTTATAAAAATATTACCTGAGAAATAGACTAAAAATAAAAATAGAAATATAAAATGGTAATACGCATGGTTCTGCATATCTACCATATTATCAGGAAAAAATAACAATATCAACAATGGTAGTCTGCTTAATAAGGCAGCCATTCTTAACAATTTCTTCCTATTCCTAATCCTTTTCAAAAATGCGTTAATAACTATAAGAAATAGAAATACCAGCATACTGAATTGGAATAAAAATCCAAGCTGATAGTTTGTTCCGTTTAAGCTTTTAATAAATACAAACTCATTTAATGCCATAACACCAAGCACAAAACCTTCAAATAACATGTATATAGTATGAAGTCTGAATGTTCTCAATTCAGTTACACTAAGTTTTAATTTGATGTTAAATAAGCCCATGAAACACTTATTATCAATTTTTTATTAGTTGGCAAATTTAGCTTACATTCTCGATATATTAAAAAGAAGGATTAATTTTGCCACCATGAATTTTATATCATCCATAATAACTCGGTTTTTTATACTTCTTTTTGCATTACTTCCATTTTGGCTTATCTATATTTTTGCAGATATACTATATTTTGTTTTGTATAAATTACTGAAATACAGATTAAACGTAGTACGTGATAATCTAAAAAGAAGCTTCCCAGAAAAAAGTAAAGCCGAATTAAAAAGAATTGAAAAGTTATCATACCACAACTTAAGTCAAATTACTGTTGAAAGTTTAAAAGCTTTTACAATGAGTGAGAAACAAATCTTTGCACACCATAAAGTGATTAACGAGGATGAGATACAACATTTATATGATAATTATGGTGGAATTATTGCACTACCAAACCATTATGGAAACTGGGAATGGGGTGCAATGTCGTGCATGCAATTACAATGGCCTGGCATTGCTCTTTACAAACCGCTAAGCAATAAATATCTTAACAATTATATTAAAAAAAATCGCTCAAAATTAGGAACAAAATTAGTCTCAATATATGATACAGCACGTTGTTTTGTCGAGAATGAAAATAAAAAGAAGAATTATGTAATGGCTTCTGATCAGAGTCCTTCAAATGAAAAAAAATCTTATTGGATAAACTTTTTGGGACAAGAAACAGCATTTCTTCATGGATCGGAACTTTATGCAAGAAAATATAATTACCCTGTAGTTTTTTTAGATATACAACGTGTTAAAAAAGGATATTATGAACTAGATTTAACAATTCTTTCTGATAAGCCTCAGGAAACAAAAGAAGGTGAAATTACACTGCTTTTTGCCAAGAAGCTTGAAGAAGTAATAAGAAAGAAACCGGAAAACTGGTTATGGTCTCACAAGCGGTGGAAACTTACTCGTGACCCAAAGCATCCACTAATAAATTAGAATTCTTGTTTTGTATAAGTCAAATTGCAAATGCTATTATCTTGGTACACACCGGTTAACAACTCACAAGTTAGGAGACAACTTAATTGTACTATTACGATCGATATATTAGAAATATCGTTGGTTTCTTATGAAAGTCAGGTTTCTTTTTTTTCCATTCTGAAATTGAATACGTGTTTACTGTTTCTGTTGTCAAAGTAAGATCAGTAGCTACACATAATAGAGTTTGCGGTGAACAAATTTTTAATATTGACGTGAATAGTTGATTATTTCGATAAGGTGTTTCGATAAATATCTGTGTTTGATCTGCCTTATAAGCACTTTGCTCAATTGTTTTAAGCTTTTTAGCGAGCTCATTCTTGTCGATGGGTAAATAACCATGAAAAGTAAAATTTTGCCCGTTAAAACCTGAAGCCATCAATGAAAGTATTATTGAATTAGGTCCTACAAGTGGTATAATTTTCATACCTAATTCATGGGCTATTTTAACAACAGATGCACCTGGATCTGCAATACAGGGAGTCCCTGCTTCTGACAGTAATCCTACTGATTTACCATTACTTATATCATAAAGGTAAGAAAATACTTCAGATTCATCAGCATACTTATTTAACTCATAAAACACAATATGATCAATATCTGTGGGGTGCTTTAATTTACTTAGAAATCTTCTGGCTGTCCGAACCTGCTCCACAATAAATATTTCCAGTTTATGTACAATTTGAATATTATAATCCGGAATAACACGATCAATCGTGTCGAATGCCCCAAGGGTTGTAGGTACAAGATATAATTTACCTTTTAGGTTGCTTGTTTGGCTCATGGGTTTTTTATTAGTAATTAGGCATTTGACTTTTCCGTCATTGGTAGAAATTAAAATTTTACTTTTGCTAAGTCCACATTACCACCTGAAATAATTATTCCAACATTCTTTCCGGATACATCTACTTTTTTTTCAATTAATGATGCTAATGGCACTGCCGATGATGGTTCGATAACAATTTTCATTCTTTCATAAATTAGCTTCATTGCCATAACTATCGATTCTTCACTAACTGTTACAATATCACTTACATATTTTTGAATAATTGGGAAATTTCGTTTTCCTAACGACGTTAATAATCCGTCAGCAATAGTATCAGGCTTCAAACTGGGAATAATTTTCCCGGCTTTAAACGATCGCATTGCATCATCAGCACCATCCGGCTCACAAGCTATAACTGTGATGCCATTCCCAAAATAATTAGCTGCAAGTGCAGTACCACTTATTAATCCACCACCACCAACAGGGCATAAAATAATATCAATATCATCAATTTCATTACATAATTCCATTGTAGCTGTCCCCTGCCCTGCTATTATATCGTAATCATCGTAAGGATGAATTATTGTGGCATTTGTTTTAGAAATTACTTTGTCAAGAGTTTCTTCTCTTGCAGATAATGTAGGTTCACAGTAGGTTATTTTTCCACCATAGGCTATAACTGCGTCTACTTTAACCTTGGGTGCATTTTTGGGCATTACTATATATGAAGGTACTCCAAGAATACTTGCTGCTCTAGCTAAAGCCTGCGCAAAATTTCCTGATGAATGAGTTGCAACGCCTTTTTTTATATTTGATTTTGGTAAAGATAGTATTGCATTAACAGCCCCTCTTGATTTAAATGAACCTGCTTTTTGGAAATTTTCGCATTTGAAAAATAGCTTTGCTCCAAACCTATTATTTAATATCTCAGATGAAAGAATTGGTGTATTATGAATAAATCCACTTATTCTCGCATAAGCATCCTCAAGGTCACTTTTATCAGGTATATAACTTAACACCTAAAAATAATTTACTATTTGTTTTGATCAACAATTGCATCGGTAGCTTTATCTAGGAGGTCAGTAATTTCATCCATACCGATGGTACCAATATGATTAGGATCAGGCACAATTTGATTAGTACCCGGATGCAGAACATTCATTAAGTAATCAATTTTTGACTCTTCCTCTTTATTTTTTGCCAAATATTTAACTTCACGATAATTTAATGTATCCATTACAAATATTTTATCAAATCTCTCAAAGTCTTTTTTAACAAATATTCGAGAACATCCCTCCAATTTAAGATTATGCTTTTCAGCAGCTTCTACAGCCCTGATACCAGGAGGATCATTAATTGTAGTAGGTGAAAATCCGGCTGATTCAACATTACCTTCCATATTATTTTCAATATACTTCTTTCTTAAAAAGGCTGCCGCTAAAGGTGAGCGACAAATACTACAGGTACAAACAAAAAGGACATTCATTTTTTAAAAATTAAATTAGTTGCTAATGTAGTAAAAAAATTTAATTATTGCAAATGCTATTGAACTATTTATTCAAAAATTATAATTAAGGTTCTATAAAACAGTATTATAGCTTTAATTTTTTGTCAATATCATCAACATAAACTCTAAACTGTTTATCAGTGTCTTTTAGATTATTAACAGTTCTACAAGCATGGAGTACAGTTGCATGATCTTTGTTACCACAATGCAAACCTATAGTAGCCAGAGAGTTTTTAGTATGCATTTTTGAGAAATACATAGCTAATTGCCTTGCTTGAACAATTTCTCTTTTTCTAGTTTTAGAATTTAACACATCGAGGGGAACACTAAAATAATCACAAACTATTTTTTGAATATAATCTATAGAAATTTCACGGGTTGTGCTTTTTACAAATTTATCAATCATTTGACGTGCTAAATCAAGCGTGATATCCTTTTTATTAAGAGTTGATTGAGCAAGTATTGAAATTAAAGCACCTTCCATTTCTCTAATATTAGTAGTAATGCTATATGCAAGGTATTCAACTACTTCATATGGCATTTCAATGCCATCTTTATAAAGTTTCTTTTTCAAAATAGAAATTCTGGTTTCCAAATCAGGCATTTGAAGATCAGCAGCAAGCCCCCACTTAAACCTTGATAACAATCGGGGTTCCATTCCTTTTAAATCAATAGGTGGCTTATCTGAAGTAAGTACTAATTGCTTATTATTTTGATGAAGATGATTAAAAATATGAAAAAATACATCCTGAGTTTTCTCTTTACCTGCAATAAATTGAATATCATCCAGTATAAGTACATCTATCATTTGATAGAAATGAACAAAATCGTTTTGGTTATTATTTCTAACCGAATCAATATACTGATTAATAAACTGGTCGGTTTTTACATATAGAACAATTTTTTCGGGAGAATTCCTTTTTACTTGCAAACCAATTGCATGAGCAAGATGAGTTTTTCCAAGACCTACACTACTGTATATCAATAATGGGTTAAAAGCAGTTTTACCAGGGTTCTCAGCAATAGCCCATCCGGCAGAACGTGCAAGCCTATTACAATCTCCTTCTATAAAATTATCAAATGAATATGTATCAACCAACTGCGATTCAACTTTAAGTTTTTTAAGACCCGGAATTATAAACGGATTTGGAATATCTCTGGTTTTTCCTTTATTTAGATCGAGTGGCATAGAAACCGGTTTGTTTTGTGTAGCATTTTTATCTGTTGCAGGGTATTTTACAGCATATGGCTTTGATTTATTATAGTTATTATCAATTATTACACTATATTCAAGGGTTGCTCCCGAACCAATTTGCATACGTATAACCTTTCTTAACAAGCCGATGTAATTCTCTTCTAACCATTCATAAAAAAATTGGCTAGGCACTTGAATTGTTAATACGTCATTTTCGATGCTAATTGGGGTAATTGGTAAAAACCATGTATTGTAACTTTGAGGGGGAATATTGTCTTTTATTACTGACAAACAATTTTCCCAAACTTCACCATGCCTATTCGTCATCTTTTTTAGTAAATTTTTATCGAAATTTTAATACTTATGTTAATAATAAACCTAATTTGTTAAAACACAGCATTCTTCGAAGAAGTACTCATCATATTATTAGGGAAAACAAATATCAGTTAAAAATTCTGAATAAAAAATGTAAAAAACGCTTGACTTTTTAGTTTTTTTGCTGTATATGTGTACAGCTAAAAAATACTATATCTACTTGTTTTTCAATAATGTTATTGTAACTCCCCTGATCTTTTCGAACTTTAAAAGAGCAATATTTTTTGTATTTTTTTTTATTTCGACTTTAATCTTATAATTATTGTCATAATCCTGACTGATTATTTTAATATTTTCTTCCTTTATTACTCTCATCACCTGATTCATTAAGTGATATTCAAAGTTTAGTTCTAACTGACTAGTAATGTGTCTACTAACAATCTTGCTTTCTTGTATAGCGTCTCGAGTAGCCGATTTATAAGCTAATATCAATCCACTAACTCCAAGCTTAGTTCCGCCAAAATATCTTACAACTATAATTAACACATTATATAGTTCAAATGATAAAATTTGATTAAGTATTGGTTTTCCTGCAGTTCCTGAAGGCTCACCATCATCACTACTTCTTGAAACTTCACTCTTGGGGTTAATTCTATATGCATAACAATGATGACGAGCATCATGATACTTTTTTTTTGTGATTAATAAAGCTTCCTTAACTTCCTTCTCACTCTCTACGTAATAAGCAACAGCTATAAATTTACTGCCTTTATCCTTATAGTACCCCTCACTACAAATTGTAAAAGTCTTGTATTCGCTTATTTCCATACAGCAGTCTATTATAATAATTAGAATAATAATCTGAGACTTGTGCAAAACTAATAGATATAGTAATACCTATCAAATCTATTATCAAATAACAAATAAAGATATTTTTTTTAGTAAAAATAATAGTTGCTCATCATAATGTTTGATATTAATAAGTATTAATTTTGCTTAGTTTTAATTTTGTCAAAATAGACTTTCAGAAATTTACCTTTAACATATTCAACACAATGAAAATAAAGTCATTAATTATTTTTTCCATATTACTGACATCCACAGTAGCAATGTCGCAGCAGGCAACAGATAAAACAGTTTTCTATACAAGGCTCGAAGGAGTTATTGGGACTAATATACATGTTACAGCAAATATAATAAGGTTATTTGATGAACTCTCAGGAAACTATCAATATAGGTTTATTAATGAAGACACTAAAATGCATTTTGGAAAAACTATTTGTCTTAATGGTGAAGTAACTAATGAAAATGCTAAACTGAAAGAAATGGGTCAAAATTCAGATGCTTTTATTGGCACATTTAATAAAAAGTCGTTTACAGGAACCTGGAATACACCTGATAACAGACAAGTTGATTTTAATTTCAAGGAATATTACCCCAATGGCACACTCCCTTTTGAGATATATTATTTGCATTCTGAAGATAAGTTGGTTGCTAAGGATGTAAAATCGCCAACTGCGGAAATTGAGCTTACATTAATATTTCCAAAAGATAATTATTTCCAGGCTGGAATTGTTGATTCTGTTAAACAATTGATTGCCAACAGTTTTTTTGGGAATGATTTTTATGAGAACAATCCCGACTCGATGCTGACTCATTTTGAAAATGAATACTTCTCAAATTATAAAAAACAAAATGAAGACTGGTATGGAAAAGGAGCTTCTTTTAGTTGGCAAAAAACTATAAATATGTCAGTAATCTTTAACTCCAACTATCTGTTATGTTTCGAATATCTTAAGTATGCATACTCAGGTGGCGCACATGGTATGACTAATGTTGCTTACGATATTATCAATCTAAATAATAGTAGCATCCTAACTTACAATGATATTTTCGAAGAAGGCACTGATGATTCTCTATCAAATATTCTAACTCAAATGCTTCGTAAAGATTATAGTATTCCTTATAGTATTCCTTTAAAAGAAGCAGGCTTCTTTGTTGACAGTATAGTACCAAATCATAATATTTATATTAACGGAAGTGGTATTGGCTTTTTATATAACAGTTATGAAATAGCACCTTATTCAAACGGGCAAACAAATATATTCTTGGAGTTTGATAAAATTAAACAGCTGTTGAAAAAAGGCACTCCTGTATCAATGATGCGTGATAGGTAGCAATATGTGATTGTCCACTAAAGTATTCGCAAAACTCTGCAAATACCTTAGTGGACAATATATTAGTTATATTTCAATTACCCGATCTGCTTAAAACCAGCCAAATTTAAAGCCAATATTGAAAGTGAATGAGTTAAGAGCATTTTTATCAATCTCGATAATTTGTTCATTAAAATTATTGTCGAGATATTTATATCTTAAATTAATCCCATTTGTTAATCGATAAGAAGCGCCAATTGCAATTCTAAAAAACTTAACAATATTAAACTCAACGTCAACACCCGGTTCAAATACTAAAAACGCATCTGAATCATAATAGTAATTTGTGTTTTGATAATTGTAGTGAGAGCTTTCCCAGTTATTTGATTCCACTGCTGAAATGCCTCCAACTCCAAGTATAATAGGGAAGGAAACATGTACAGGTTTATTTGGCATTAAAATTGGCTCAAAAAATATCCCTCCATATCCTCCTGCTAGGAAATAGCTAGATGGATCATCATCGTAGTCCTTTTGAATATCATTAACAAAACCATAACCAACCAGTCCTAAAGCAAACCTGTGATTAGCAATCCAGGCTACTCTTCCACCAAGTTGAAGCGCATCCTTCGAATCAATTTGTGTATATCCAATACTAAACGAGCCATAGCCACCATTATTTATCTTCTCAGTTGTCGATTTCTTAAATAGTGTTTTCATTTCCTGTTCTTCATCTTGCCCAATGGCTGAAAAACCTACTAACAAAGCAAGAATTACATGTAAAATTTTAATTGTTTTCATCTTATTTTTCTATTAATTATTAAATCTATATACTATTCCTAAACCACTATCATAGAAGTTGGTTCTGATTTTATTGAATGATTGCAATTCTACTAAAGGTTTAATTTCAAAAAATAATGCTATTGGTAGTGCCTTAAAATTATACTCAATACCCATAATGGCATCAAGGCCTATTACCGGACCTGCTGTACGCTCTTCCTCCCAATAATATCCTGTTGAATTTGACCATCTGCGTACACGGTTATATCCATTAACAAATCCCAAATGAGCTCCACCTCCAAAATACAGAAACCAACTTTGGTTTGTATTACCATCCAACACCTTATATGCCTCAAGAAGAGTATATAATTGAACACCTCCTTTGCGGAAACCAAGAGTTCCTTCAATGGCAGTGTTTTTGTCTTTAATAACCTTTCCGGTGATGCCAGACATTACACCAAGCCGCAAACCTATTTGCCTTTCAAAGCTCTGTGATTGTGAGGAAAATCCTATTATACAGAGTAATATTATTGGTAATAGTCTTTTCATATTAGTTCCCATGTATTACATTACCTGACCCTGTTATAACTGAATTAATAGTTGGAGATCCAACATAGAAAAAATTACCACTCCCTGATATTGTAACATTTATATAATTAGCTACATTAGTGTACATATTCCCTGACCCACTTATTTTTGCAGTACATTCGTCCATTTGCAAATTATAAGACTCAATATTACCGGATCCTGAAATAAGATAATCACCAAAAGTTGATTCACCTATCATCTTAATATTTCCTGATCCACTAATTATTGCAATAGTATTTTCAGAATTTACTTCAAAGTCAATTTCTCCAGAACCCGATATAAGAGCATGGAAAGAATGAGAAATAATATCACCATAAATAATTCCTGATCCGCTTAACTTAACTTCAAAGTTATCTTCAACAACTGATCCAGCATTAATCAATCCAGAACCACTTAATATAACTCCTTTCATTACTGGTGAATATACTGTAACCTTCATTGCGTAATTGTTATTGATATTCTCACGAGTATCAATCTGTAATGTATTCCCTTTTACAATTGTACGTATATAAGGAATCAAGTTTGACTCCGCTTCAACAGTAACACGAAAGGTACTATCGTATTCATAGTAAACATTGAAATCACCTTGATTATCAATTCTGTTAAACGAAACCGAAATTCTCGTCTCACTTGATACATTTCCGTTTCCTTCTAAATATGGGAACTTTCTACAACCTGTACTAGAAAATGCAACCAAGGTAAGAAATGCTATTGTTCCTATTATAATTCTGATCTTTATTTGTTTCATAATAAATATCTTTATTGATAACCCTAAAGACAATCAAATAATTCAAGGGTTACATTTAATCAAAAATTAATCTTTAATTTTTAAGGTTACAAAACCTGATTTTACATCAATAACTACCGGAACTGCTATATTTTTTTCACCAATCACACATTCGGCTTGCATGATGTTTTCTTTACCTGGCAACTTCTTCGTTTTAAACTCACCCATATTAGCCGAATAAGTAACATCTGCCTTATCATTGCTGGTAAGGCTTATGAAATAGTTATAATCGTTTCTAAAAAACATATTAACAGTTGTGCTATATGATGATAGTTGTACTTTTTTTACCTTTGAACTTATTTCCTTAAGCTTAACACTACCGTATTTTGTTGATAAGTCCAGCTTATACACTACATCATCAATAACTAACCTACTAAAATAGGTCACACCACTTATATCGCCTATCTCTTCTATTGTTACTTTATCACGTTTTGAGTCAATTACCAAGTTATTAATAACTCCTAAATCAAATTCGGCCGATTGCCCTATTATTGACAACTTGTTTGAATTTTCAAGACTAAAAGTACCATAACTAATTTTTACTTTACCATCTTCAATTTTGTTTATAGTTGCATCTCCAAATGTAATATCTAATTCTACTTCTCCATCAAGGTTATGTGCTTTAAAATCACCATTGGAAAGTGAAAGTTTAAAATATCCATCATAATTGGCCATATAAACGTTACCATATTTAAGGGTTAGGTTAATTCTCTTATCTGCAGGTATGTAAATAGTGTAATCAATGGATGTATAAGTACCACCGGCAAACATATTATTTGCAATATCAGAAACATCTGTCCAAAATGAGCCCTTGCCTTCGAAAACAGTTTTTGCAATAATATAATATTGATTTGCATTAAAATCGAAATTAATCGCATTGAATGTTTTATCAAGTTTAGACTCCTTTGTGGAGGTTACCTTGTAGTTAATTTCAATCCTGATTGAATCATTGTCCCAACTCTCAAGATTAATATCACCATATTTATTGGTAATTTCAATTTCAGTATCATTTGTTAAAACAAATGAACGCACAATCTTGTTCTCTTTGCTAAACGACTGTCCTCTTGCTGATACAGAAAGCAGCAACAGGAAATATAATACCGGAATTAATTTAAATAAGTTTGATTTCATCACTAGTGCTTTTTTCTTTTTTAACCTGTTTTAGTTGAAACATCATATCTTGCAATATCCTTAGTTTTAGTCGGTAATTTTGAATCATTGCCGCAATGATATCTTCATTATCCGCATTATCGCTTAAATCTTCTTTCAATTCACTAAACTCTCTATCCAGTTCCTTTAATTCATTCTGAATTTCTTCACGAACCAAAAAGTCTCCTGCAGTTAATTGATAAAATTTTTCCGTTTCAATACCAATTTGTGCTGTGTAATATAGCTCAGCTTCAATTAAGTTGTTGTAAAGATTAGTATTCTTATTAATTTCTTCGTTATGGCTACTTAACTGTTGTTTTTGACTTCTATATTCATGGAAATAATAACTTCCAATAAAAATTAGTATAGCAGCAGCTACACGTGCAACCCATTTCAGCTTACTCAAGATAAATATCTTCTGTTTAGGCTTTTCTTTAACAATACCATCCCATATGTCCTCAGAAGGTTCAAGTGTATCGAACTCATTTCTATTATTTAGAATATATTGTTCTAGCTTATCGTTAGTCATGACTTGTAGTATTTAAAATTTCCCTGATTCTTCTTTTAGCCCTCATATACTGTGATTTAGAGTTGCTTTCACTTGTATTTAGAATTTGAGCAATTTCCCTGTGATCGTACCCTTCCAACAGGTAAAGTGAGAAGATAACCCGGTTACCCTGAGGAAGTTTTTCCATGGCTTTCTTTACTGATTCAACACTTAATTCAGGAAGTTTTTCTTCTATGTTTGTATGTGAGTTAAACTGAGTCATATCATCGTAATACTTTAAATCTGCCTTACTTCGTTTTATTTCATTTATACATTTATTTACAACTATTCTTTTAAACCAGGCGCCGAATGACGAATCATAACGATATGTGTGTAACATCTTAAATGCTTCTGTAAAGGCATCCTGAAGTATATCTTCAGCGCTTTCAATTGTACCCATTAACCTATAACTAACATTTAGCATTGCCTTTGCATATTTGTTATACAATTGGTACTGGGCTTTTAAATTCCCTTTACGGCTCTTTTCTATTATTTCCCTGTTCTTCTCAGGATACACTTTCAAAAGTTATTCTTCTGCTATCAATGACAAGATAGTTTATCGAGGGTTGCAGAAATTAGTTTATGATACAATAAATTAATATTTGATTCAGAACAAATAGCCCAAGAATCCACTTGTTTATTTGTCTATTTACTCTTCTATCCTATCGCCCTATTCAAAAACCCAATAAAGGGATTCATCTTTTCAAAAATACCTAATGATATTGCAAGAAAATCAGGTTTTTGAATAGTTTCATCATCAATTTTATGGAAAATTGTGTAATCCTTAAACTTGAGAAGTTCAACATCTTCAAAATCTTTAGGAAAACCAAGAGGAGATCGTTTAAGTTTATCTCCTGTAATTTCACCAAATAGGTTTTTAAAATCACCGTAATTTATAATTTCCTTGAATTCCTGACTATTATAATAAATTTCTGATCGGATATTTTTAAGCTGTTCACTAGGTGGGCAATACGATCCACCAGCAAGAAAACTATTGCCAGGTTCAATGTGAAAATAATGACCTGCCAATACTGATTTTCTACCTCCTGGTGCCATATTAGCACCCATGGCTACCTTATAAGGACTTTTATCTTTAGAGAACCTCACATCCCTGTAAATCCTAAAGATAGTATCCTTAGCCTCCAGGTTTGCCAGTAATGGATTTGTAAGTGCCAATTCCGGTATAAGATTTTCAACCATTTCTTTAAACTCATTTCTTGCCTCTTCGTAATATTGTTTATTAGCTTTAAACCAATCCCTGTCATTATTTTCCTTTAGATCAACTAAAAATTTAAGAACTTTTTTGCACATAGTATTTAAGTTAAAGTTTTAATATTTGATATTTCGTAACTAATCAGTATGTTAATTGTTTGTAAAAGTCAGTCAGTTAACAATTATATTTTTTTCTTTGTGTTACCTTTGTGCATTACTTGGTGATCCTTCGTGGTTAAAATTTTACCACAAAGATGCTCAAAGCACATCACAAAGGCGCTCAAAGTATAATCTGTTATTATTTGTCAAAACATTATAACTATTATATATTTTTTAATTTGACACTGATTAGTAACGATATTTCTATTAATTTCTATTTTAAAGCTTTTTTTTATTACATTTATACCGTTCATAACGGATGACCCTAATAATCTGTATTTCAAAATTAACCCTTTATTTAGATGCAGAATTATTTTAAGATATTTTTAACAATCGTGGTGGTGGTTTTAGCCACACCTAATTCTTGTTTAGCCACAGGCTATAATTATCCAATTGGTTCGCGTTCGGCAGGAATGGGACGCTCGTCAGTAGCGATTACTGATTTTTGGGCAGCAATGAATAATCAGGCAGGTATAGCCTTATTCGAAAAACCCGTTGTGGGCATATATTATGAAAACCGCTTTCTTATCAATGAGCTTAGTTCAAAAAGTATAGCGGGCATTATTCCCACAAAATATGGTGTTTTTGCTGCCACATACAACCATTTTGGCTACAGTTTATATAATGATCAAAAAATAGGTTTAGCATATGCAAGAGCTTTCGGCCAAAAATTAAGGATAGGCCTACAATTAGATTATATACAAACTACATTAGGCAATAATTATGGGAATAAAGGTAGTATAACTTTCGAACTGGGAATACAAACTGAAATAAGTGATAGAGTTACAATTGGAGCCTGGGTTTTTAATCCAATTATGGTGAAACTTGCTGAATATGAAGATGAAAAACTACCTGCAATATACCGTGTTGGATTTGCATGGCATATATCGGATGTTTTTTTAGCAACTGTTGAGGCTGAAAAAAGTACAGCAATTAATCCTGTAATTTTTCGTGGTGGTCTTGAGTACGAGTTAAAAGGAAAATTCTTTTTCAGAACGGGTTTTTCCACAAGAAAAGAAATATTCAGTTTTGGTTTTGGCATCAAAATTAAAAACCTTGTATTTGATATTTCTGCAATTATGCACGAATCACTAGGATTTTCACCACAAGCATCGTTAATATTTCAATTCTAACAATGCCTGACAAATTAAATATTGTTAGAAGGATAAGTATTATTGAGACCATAAATGTACTTAAACACAAGCTTATTTTTGAGCATGATAGTGAATATCAATATACTGTCTATAAATTCAGTAGAGATATTTCACTACGATCAAGGATACTTGATTATGGGTTATGCAAGAATCTAATTACTATCTTCTTAATTGTAATCTTTAATTCCAATATCACAGGCATTTATGCACAAGAAGCTGATACCTTACAACCTGTTAATATTGAATTTATAACTGACCAACTTGAAAACATCGCCCAATCAACTGATATAAATCTTGACTATTCTGATCTCATTGATGACTACCTCTATTATTCCAAAAACCCAATTAATATTAATGGATCTAATATTGATATGTTAAGAGATCTATACATGATTAACGATATTCAGTTAAATAATTTGAAGCTTTACATTAATCAATTCGGGCAATTATTATCTATTTATGAACTTACTTCAATAAACGGATTTGATGAAGAAACTATAAAAAGACTTCAGCCATTTGTTGTTACTAAGCCCTTTAAACAAAAAGCAAAATACAATGCTAAACACTTTTTAAAATATGGCAGGCATCAACTGCTTCTAAGAGCTGATCAAATACTTGAAACCCGTAAGGGGTTTTCGCTTCCCTCCGACTCTGCGATAGCTCATCCGGGTTCAGTTTATTTAGGTAATCCTCAACACTATTACTTACGCTATTCATTTAATTTCAAAAATAAAATACGATTTGGTTTTACTATGGATAAAGATGCCGGAGAAGTAATGTTTAAAGGTCAGTTAAGTGACAGTTTAAAAAAGTTGATCGGCAATAAAGTGGGTAATGGTTACGATTTTGTATCAGCTTTTGCTTACGCAGAAGATATTAACATTATCAAAAAAATAGTAGTTGGAGATTATCATCTGGAATTTGGACAAGGTCTTACACTTTGGAGTGGTCTTACTTTTGGAAAATCTGCTGAAGGTGTTCAGATTAAGAGATTTGCCAGAGGAATTCGTCCAAATACATCTGCTAATGAGAACAGATTTTTTAGAGGTATTGCAGCTACAATACAGTGGAAAAATATCTCGTTTACACCTTTTTACTCATCTCATGCTGTTGACGGTAATATTATACCATTACTTTACAACGAACAAGATGGTACCAGTAGCATCATTGAAACAGGTATGCATCGCACAATTAATGAGCTCCTTGATAAGAATACAATTAATATCACAATTTTTGGTGGTCATATTGCTTATCAGCATAAAAACTTCACAACCGGAGTTACTTCATATAAAACTATATTAGACAAGCCATTGGTGCTTTCTGATGAATTATATAAACAATTTAACTTCCAGGGAACTGAATTAACCAATTATGGGGCAGATATGGTATTAAACCTGAAAAATGTTAACTTTTTCGGTGAGTTTGCAGGCTCTTCAGCTGGTGGTTTTGCAGGCATAGCCGGAATAAATACATTTCTAGATGATCGATTTTTCTTAACTATTTTATACCATAATTATGGAAAAGAATATCAAAATTTATATTCAAACCCATTTGCCGAAAGTAGTGCAATAGCAAACGAAACAGGAATATATTTAGGATTTAAAGCATTGATACACAAATACATTTCGATTTCAGGCTATATTGACCATTATCAATTTCCATGGCTAAAATATAGAATTAGTTCTCCATCAACTGGACGTGATTATCTTACTCAAATAAATTTCACTCCAATTGAAAATATAAACTCATATATAAGATATCGTTATAAAAACAAACAAGAAAATTTTAAGAAAGAATACAATTACATGCCCTTAATTAGTGATATTGAGCGCCATGAGTTTAGATTCTTTATTTCCTATAATGTAACACATAATATCATCTGTAAAAACAGGATAGATATGATTATTTATAATAGTGACTTTGCTGAACAAGAAAACGGATATCTTATTTATCAGGATATACTTTTCCGACCAATAAATTTCCCACTTGAAACTACTTTCAGATACTCATTATTTGCTACCGACGGTTACAACAGCCGCATATATACTTATGAAAATGATGTACTTTATGCATTTAGTGTTCCTTCATATTTCAACAATGGTCAACGATGGTATCTCATGCTAAAATGGAAAATTATACCACGAATATCAATGTGGTTACGATATGCCAGGACAAGCTACTTCAATCAAAATACAATTGGCTCCGGCAATGATATTATTGATGGGAATAGTAAGAGCGAGGTGAAATTAGAAGTTAAAATTAAGTTATAACATTTACTGAGGTTGAAATAACTATGAGCCCAGAATGGAATAGATTGATTTTGATAATGCTAACTCCCCTTTCTGCAAATAGGCTTCATGGTTTGCTTCAATTTGTTTTGGATCATACAAATAATTCACCATTAACCCGAAAGATTTGGTAATTCCATATTCTGATGTATTGCCCATCCAGTTAATTCGGTACAATTGTGCTCCGTTACCAAAGTGAAATCTTGCAACTGAATTTATTGGGTTTCCGTTCTTTTTAGAGAGAACAAGATAATTGGCACATGCTTTAATCAATGGTTTTTTTAGTTCATTGCGTTTTTTTGAGTCTTTATACCAATCACTATCATTAATCAATTGTAACAATTCTATATCATTTTCTGGTAAATATTGGCTACCCCCTATTTTTAACTCGTCCCTTAACCAGGTAGCAAATCCCGGAATTGGGGATAATGTGCTGTATTTTTTAATCGATGGCAATTCATATGCAAGTTCCGTTACAACCATTTTAATCAGGAAGTTCCCCAAAGGAATCTTTTTAAGTCCTCTCTGACAATTGTTTATGGAATAAAATATGGCTGTATCTGTCTTTTTTTCCAAATCAGCTTCTTCATTAATGATTGACTGAATAGAGCGTGATATACCTTTGGTAAGAGCCACTTCCACAAAAATTAAAGGTTCATCTTCCAGGGCAGGATGAAAATATGCAAAACATTTCCTGTTAGCAGCTAACCTACTTTTTAAATCATTCCAATTTGCAATGGAATGAACGGTCTCGTATTCTATTATTTTCTCAAGAATGGAAGCCTCAGTATCCCAGTCAATTTTTTTGAGCACCAGAAATCCCGGATTGAACCATGAAATAAGCAACCTTCTTAAAACTTCATCAACAGCTTGTAAATCTGAATGTGAAGGAATAAAACCCAATAGGTCTTCCCTTAGAGAAACAATCAACTGTGTGCCCATTGGTGCCATTATCATCCTGCTGAAAAGTTTTTGGAGCTTTGATTTCAGATGATCCGATAGTTCCTGCAATGTTTTTTCAGTAGGTGAATTTGAAAATTTAGCTGCAACCTTCTTTATTTCTTGAAGGTTATATCCCATGTTCTTGTTCAATTCCTTGAAGAACTTTAACTTATCATTTTGGGTTAATAATCCATATCGATTAACAACTTCCCTGGCCAGGGCAATTCCGGAGGCAAAACCTTTATGCGAAATAAGATCATCACATAATTCAAGCAACATTTGAACTGAATTACCTCTTAACCTTCTGTTTTTTAAAAACTTTTCCCCTGTATCGGCAATTGAGTCAACAAGGTTTTTCGCAAAACGGCCTATAATATTCATTGGATAGAAATTAATTATTCTTTTAAATCTCGTTATTGTACACCTTGTTACAAAGTTATGAATAAATAGAGAAGCAAACTAGTATTTCTTCAGTTTACTTTTTTTATTGCTATCTTAGATTAAAATAACGTAATAATAATTAGCTGAACTAACTAAATATCAAATGACTGTTGACATTTGTTGGCAGTCATACTTATATCAAATATTTAGAACTTTAAGATGGTTGGGATAATAACCTAGTGTTAAGTCAATTTCAAAGTGACGTATTGAGATTGCTTCTTCCTCTCCCGATAGCTATCGGGATCGTCATCGCAATGACGTCACTACGAGAAAATATGACGCCCGCCTGACTGACCGGCAGGAAGCCTTCTTAATACCAAAGGACATATGACTTTACACAAGGGGGTTATACTCAATCAATATAACTTTTTTCTTTTCATTAAATATGGAAGCAATATTCCTTCAAAGCCCTTATTAATATCAGCTTCAACATAATCAATTCCATAACGTCCGCATCTCACTTCAAGTTCGTGATTTGCTTTTTTTGCCTCTTCCATATATTTTTCACGAATCTCAACAGGGTTAACTCGCAATAATTCACCGCTTTCCATATCTACAAACTTGTACGGACGGTCATCCAAGTCAAGCTCCTCCTCTACTTTCTTATCCGTAACGTGAAACAATATTACCTCGTGTTTATAATGCTTGAAATGTTGCAAAGTTGAAAACATTTCTTCCTGCCTGTCAATATCATCAAACATATCACTAAAAATAATTACCAATGATCGCTTGTGAATCAATTCAGCAACCTGATGCAATGAATTAGTTATATTAGTATGATTATCACTACCCGATGCTTTAAGATCCAACAATTTTTCAAGCTCTGTAAATAAATGCTTTTGATGTACTGAATTTGACTTTGAATGTGAATGAAACTCCACCTTATCTGTAAATAAGCTCAATCCTGTGGTATCTCGCTGCTTATTCATTAAACTTATGAGAGCAGCTGCTGCATAAACTGAAAAGACTATTTTATTTGGATTATCTATGGTTGGAGAATCCATTTTAGGAAAATACATCGAAGAAGAACAGTCGATAATTATGCGACATCGTAAATTTGTTTCTTCTTCATACCTTTTTACATACATCTTATCAGTACGTCCATAAAGTTTCCAATCGATATGCCTTGTTGATTCACCGGCGTTATACTGCCTGTGTTCAGCAAATTCAACAGAAAAGCCATGAAAGGGACTTTTGTGCAGACCAGTTATAGTACCCTCTACCACTTGTTTGGCAAGTAATTCCAGAGGACTAAATTGCTCTATACGGTTATGATCTAAAGTATATCCCAAAAGTTATTTATTCATTGGTTATTTGTTAGTTATCAGATATAATAATCTACCAAACCAAAAAGGGCTATGTAGAAACAGCCCAATTTGTAGTACAATACATAATCAGTAACTATCAATTGAGCCTACCAACTGGCAAGCATACAATTGAAAAATAAATCTAACTAAAGAAGTGCCTCTAACTTAGTTACCAATACTTGTTTAGGAACTGCTCCTACCTGTTTATCAACTACTTCACCATTTTTAAAAAACAAAAGTGTGGGTATATTACGTATTCCATATTTCTTAGCTGTTTCTGGATTATGGTCAACATCAAGTTTACCAACTACTACTTTGTCACCAAAGTCATCACCAATTTCCTCAACAACAGGACCAACAATACGGCATGGTCCGCACCAAACTGCCCAAAAATCTACTATAACTGGTTTATCTGTTTTTAACGCAAGTGCTTCAAAATTAGCGTCTGTAAATTCTAATGCCATAATTTTAAGTGTTTTTATTAACGTGTCAAAAATAGTTAAGAAAAATAAACTAACAAGTATTATTTATCAAAAATCAAACAATTGAATAATTAATTTTACTTCTCTCTAAAAGTTCTTTTACAAATAACCTTGGATTAACCTTAGTGCTTACAGATTTTAGTAAGATATTTACGTTATTATCAGGATCTGTTAAGCGTACTTGAAGAGGTGTATCTCCAGGATTTGCATTAGTAAGTTCTAATATTTCGCTAGAAATTTTATCATTAATTTCAGTGACAGAAATATTAAGTAGTATAGCTTTTGCAAGCTTTGCCATTGTTTCCGACAGCAAGAATATATCAAGTATTTTAATTTGCAGGCTACCTTGCTGATAACGTCTTTCTTCAATACGTGCTGTAATAAATATATTATTACCCGGTTCAAGCATATGTTTTTTCTTCAGGTACATTTCTGAAAATAGTACTAAATTTATATTCCCCGAAAAATCTTCTATAGTAAATGTACCGAAAGGATCACCATTTTTTGAGATCTTTTGAGATGATTCTGTTATCATCCCGGCAAACGTAATCTGCTGATCCTTATATTTATCTATGTTATTCCTAAGCTCGTCAATTTTTACTTTAGAAAATCTATCCATTGTTTGCAAATAATCATCAAGAGGATGGCCTGAAATATAAAAACCAGTAACCTCTTTCTCAAATTGTAACTGGACGGGAAGGCTCCATTTTTCGCACTCGGGCATATCAGGGTCTCTAACCTCAAACATCTCAGTATCACCAAATAATGAAACCTGAGACGAATTTTGCTGCTCCTGATATTTTGAGCCATATTTAATTACCTTCTCAATATAATTTCCTGAATTTTCTCCTTCAGAGAAAAAATACTGAGCCCTATGAGTATCTTCAAAAGCATCAAAAGCTCCTGCTTTAGCTAATGCTTCAATACTTCTTTTGTTTACTGATTTTAAGCTTACTCTTTTTACAAAATTAAAAATACTAGTGAAGAAATTATTCTTTTCTCTTTCGGCAATAACCTGATCAACAGCAGCTTCACCAACTCCTTTAATGGCAGCCAGGCCAAATCGAATAATACCACTTTTTGTTACGGTAAAGCTTGCAGAGCTTTCGTTTACATCCGGCCTAAGTACCGAAATCCCCATTCTTTTCGTTTCTGCAATAAGATGCGTTATCTTTTTAATATCACTAAGGTTACGACCAAGGTTAGCAGCCATAAACTCTGCCGGGTAATGCGCTTTAAGGTACGCTGTTTGGTATGCCAAATATGCATAGCAAGTTGCATGTGATTTATTAAAAGCATAGCTCGCGAAAGCCTCCCAGTCCTTCCAAACCTTCTCAACCTTAGAAACTTCCAAGTTATTTTTTTCACAACCTTCTATGAATTTAACTTTTAGCTTTTCCATCTCAGCAATCTTCTTCTTACCCATTGCTTTTCGCAACGAGTCAGATTGACCACGAGTAAAACCGGCAAGCTTGCGCGACAGTAACATCACTTGCTCCTGATATACAGTAATACCATATGTTTCTTCCAGTTCCTCCTTCATCTCAGGAAAATCGTATTCTATCTTTTCCTTTCCGTGTTTGCGATCAATAAAATTTGGGATATACGCCATAGGACCCGGTCTGTACAATGCCACCATTGCTATAAGATCCTCAAAACGTGTTGGTTTAAGATCCTTTAAATGCTTACGCATACCATCTGATTCAAACTGGAATAATGCAATTGTATCACCTTTACTAAATAGATTGTAAGTAAGCTCATCATCAAAAGGAATTTTGTCAATATCAATAATATCCCCTTTCGATTTTCTAATATTTTCAACAGTATCTTTAATTATAGATAAAGTCTTAAGACCTAAAAAATCCATTTTAAGAAGTCCTACTGACTCAATGTACTTTCCATCTATTTGAGTGGCATAAGTTAGAACTGAGTCTTTTACTGATGTTACAGGTATATAATTGTTGAGGTCATCCTTACTGATAATTATACCACAGGCATGCGTTCCTGTATTACGAACAGACCCTTCAAGTGTGATTGCATTTTTAAGTACAGAACTTACTTCAGGTTTACCCTCATCAAGTTCTTTTTTCAACTCCGGGTTTTCCTTCATTGCCTTATTCAATGTAATACCAGGGCTATCAGGTACCATTTTTGCGAGTCTGTCAGCCTCCGAAAGATGTAATCGCTGCACTCTGGCAACATCTCTGATGGCCATTTTTGCAGCCATTGTACCGAATGTGATCAAGTGAGCTACTCTGTTTTTTCCATATTTATCTCTAACCCATTCAAGTATTCTTTCCCTACCATCATCATCAAAATCAATATCAATATCAGGCATTGAAATACGGTCAGGATTTAAAAATCTTTCAAAAAGCAGATTATACTTTAGCGGATCAATATCAGTTATCCGTAAAGAATAAGAAACTACCGACCCGGCTGCACTTCCCCTTCCCGGGCCTACAATTACTCCCATTTCTCTAGCAGCAACCAAAAAATCCCAAACAATTAAAAAATAATCGGGGAATCCCATTTTTTTTATTGTTTCAAGCTCAAAATCTATACGTGAACGAATATCATCATTTACATCTGAATACCGCTTTTCAGCACCAAGATAAGTAATATGCCTTAAATAATCGTCAGCATTATTAAATTGATCAGGTATTACGAACTCGGGCATTATGGGATCATTATTTAATCCATAAACCTCAACTTTATCTGCAATTTCCTTTGTGTTTTCCAATGCGTGAGGCAAATCACTAAAAAGTTCTTGCATTTCTGCACGAGTCTTGAACCATTCTTGCTTTGTGTAACGCATACGAACCGGATCATCTAGATCCTTGGCTGTACCTATACAAATTAATCGATCGTGAGCTCCAGCATCTGAAGCATTTACAAAATGTGAATCATTTGTAGCAACAACCTTAATATCATACTTTTCAGCAAATTTTAATAGTGCTTTGTTAACATAAACCTGATCATCAAATACATTTTTATCAATTTCAGGATCACCGGTTGGATGACGTTGTAACTCAAGATAAAAATCCTCACCAAAAATATCTTTGTATTCAATTAAAGCCTCCTCTGCTTTTTCCTCCCCGTCATTAATAATTTTTTGTGGAATCTCACCACCTAAACAAGCTGACATTGCTATAAGACCTTCTGAATATTTTTTCAACAAAGCTTTATCAACACGAGGTTTATAATAAAAACCATCAATCGCAGCAATTGACACCATCTTTATTAAGTTATGATAACCTTGTAAATTTTTGGCAAGAAGTACCAAATGCCATCCTGAACCATCAATCTTGCTTTCTTTTTTTAACATTCCCCTACGGGCGACATAAACTTCACAACCTATAATTGGCTTTATTTCAGCGCGTAAAGCAGCATCATGAAACTTTTTTACTCCATACATGTAACCATGGTCTGTAATAGCCACTGCGTCCATTCCATCCTTTTTAGCTTTGCCAACCATCTCATCAATATCGGATAAGCCATCTAAAACAGAAAACTGGGTATGAACATGTAAGTGCGTAAATGGTATTTTCTCATTAGTATCTGCCGCTATATCCTTCTTTGGAATTTCTTTTTTACCTACCTCAGCTTCAATGTTTTCATTTTCATGAAAAGAACTTACTTCGATGCCAACCGATTGAATTATAGTAGGATTATTTTCCTTAAACATTTCAATTAAAGCATTATCTACATCAAGAGAGCTTGCATCAATTATACCGATTCTGATAAGCTCAAAGAAGCATCTTGCAGTAGCCTGAACATCTGCTATAGCATTATGTGCAGCATCAAACTTTTCATTAAAAAGCTTAAGGTACAACTCTTCAAGGGTAGGCCATTTGAAATTACCTCCTCTACCTCCTGGCAAAGCACAATAATTAGTGCTTAAGGTTTTAGTGTCCACTGATTTTTTATCAAAAAGTACTGTGCTAATTTTTGCTCGCAGCATTTCAGAACCTACAATACTATTGTCGAATTCAATATTATGTCCTGCAATTATTTCAGCTCGTTCTAGAGCTTTATTAAACTCAATAAGTACAATATCAATGGGTTGCCCCTCTTCTGTTGCTCTTTCAGTTGATATTCCATGTATTTTTTCTGAACCACGTGGGATAATAAACCCTTCCGGTTTTACCAGGTAACTTTTAATATCAACAAGTTCTCCTTTTTCGTCATGAATTTGCCAGGCCAACTGTATTAATCGTGGCCAATTTTCAAAATCATCGAGAGGTGCATTCCAATTTGTTGGTAATCCGGTTGTCTCAGTATCAAAAATCAGGAACATATATTTATTTTTAGATTATTCGATTGTTTCATTGTTTCATTGTTCGATTAATTCATTACTCGATTGTTATAGTACTGAATACATGGATGTTACAAAGCAAAGAAATACAATTGCAAAGTTATTAAAATGAATGTAGAATTATGGTTGTGTTAATAACTTTAGGATATTTTTTATTGGCGAATATAGCAAGTCTCTGTCATGCAGATGCGGAACGAAGTAACCCTATTGTCAACTTGTATCAAACCCACCGGGTTGGAAAAAACCCATCGGGTCACTAGTTCACAGCAAGTTGCCAAACAATTGTTGCTTTTGCGACTCGCCAAAAGGATGATGACTTGTAAAATAGAACTACAAATTAGACTTGCACATATCTGTAATATTTCTACTTTTGATGAAAATTAAAAATTACTATTATGTCAGGACATACAACATTTACAATGATTAAGCCAAAGGCAGTTGCCGATGGAAATATGGGAAATATAATTGCTAAGATTATTGAAGGCGGGTTTGCTATTAAAGCACTAAAATACACAAAGTTAACAAAAGATCAAGCGATGAAATTTTATGCAGTTCATAGCGAAAGACCTTTTTATAACGACTTGGTAAAATTTATGACATCTGATCCTATTATCGCAGCCATTCTCGAAAAAGATAATGCTGTTGAGGCTTATCGCAAATACATTGGAGCAACTAATCCTGCTGAAGCTGAGCCAGGTACCATTCGTGCATTGTATGCTACTTCAATTGAAGCAAATGCTGTTCATGGATCCGATAGTGATGAAAATGCAATAATTGAAGGAAGTTTCTTCTTTTCAGAATTTGAGAGATTCTAACAGGAAAATTATCTTTTCATCAATTGCGCTTAAGTTTAAGACATCCAGATGTCATAAACTATTGTCATTCTGAGTGTAACGAAGAATCCAGTTCATTATTTGATTTAATTATCCTTTTATAAATTCCTCAAAAGTACCGTTATTGTAAAAGATTATCACTTTACTAGCGCTCCCCGATCCGGATACTACCTTAGTAGAACTTACATTATAGACTTCCGCATCTTCATCCTTAATTAAATTACCAGGTTCAGGCTTTCTTTGTGAATCAAAATTAAACATAGGCTGAGAATCTGAGTTATCTTTCCCAGATGATGACTCTACTACTCTACTAACGATATTATCCTTTCCAGAAAACATATTACCAGCACCAAAAATTAGCCAGTCTAGACTAACATTAGCAAACCTTTGTTTAATTTTCATTACAAAATCTAAGCTAGGTTTATTCCTTCCGGAAAGAACATGTGACAAAGAAGACCTCTGAAGTTTTATTTCATCAGCGAATTGTGAAGGACTTAACTGCTCAGTTTCCAATAATTTCTTAATCCTATCAATCATGCTTTTTTGTTTACAAATATAACTAATTCTCAAATTAATTCTATTTGTTAACTAAAATAAATTAAAATTAGCAATTTACATTTATAATAAAGTCTTATATCTAAAGTAAATAATATATTTAACAATATAACATACTGCTTTACAATTATTATAACTTTACCATCAAAATACTTTATAAAGAATATTGTATTAATCTAGTATTTAAAGTATAATATATATTCATATATCTAATCTACTGATTTACAAATATTATCATAATTTACTAATTTCATCTTAGCAAATCTATCAAACTGTATACATTTGTAAATTCAAACTATTTAAATAGATTTTTGTAAACACTTGTTATGCGCCTGTAATTACACATAGTACAACTATTTCAATTTTGCTCGGTTTCCTTTTGTAAACTATTTACATATGTAACTTATGTGTTCCCATTTTCATAATTATTTCATTCCATTATCACCCTTTCAAAGGATTAATCAGTTATATAAACAATGATTCAGTTTCTTTATAATGATTATAAATAATAATAGTATTTTTGTACCATCAATGTTTTATGGAAATAGCCTCTACCCTATTCCATTAAATTTTAAGATAATTAGTTTTGAAACTACAATAACTTTATAAATGGCGAAGTTTGAAATAATAATGCCCAAATTAGGTGAAAGTATAATTGAAGCAACAATAACACGATGGGTTAAAAATGTTGGTGATCAATTAGAGGAGGACGACTCAATAGTTGAAATAGCTACTGATAAAGTTGATTCTGAAATTCCAAGCCCCGTGGAAGGGAAACTCATTAAGCAACTTTTTAATGAGGGAGATGTAGTACCTGTAGGAACTATTATAGCAGTTGTTGATATGGACGGCAATGATGATTCTGAAACATCCGGTGATCATACTAATATAAATAATGAGTCTGAAGCTAAGGCTAAAGAAATCAATAACAACACCGAAGGGGAAATTTCGAATGCTGATGAGAATAATTCAAAAAGTGATTTTTCTCAATCATCAAAATTCTACTCCCCTCTTGTTAAAAGTATCGCCTCTGCTGAAAACATTACAATAACAGAGCTAGATAAAATTAGCGGAAGTGGTAAGGATGGACGGGTTACTAAAAATGATGTTCAGGAATTCCTTAAAAATAGAAGAAATGATGTTCAAGCAATTTCTCCATCTGTTAAAAAAGTTTCAGCTGCTCCTGTTGCATCAATGACTGGTGACAGAGTTGTTGAAATGGACAGGATGAGAAAACTTATTGCTGATCATATGGTTATGTCAACACATGTTTCGCCACATGTTACTTCCTTTATTGATGTTGATGTTACAAATATTGTTAATTGGAGAAATAAAGTAAAAGATAACTTTTTTAAACGTGAAGGTGAAAAAATCACATTTACGCCTATCTTTATTCAGTCAGCTGCTCAAGCTCTTAGAGATTATCCCCAAATAAATGTATCACTCGATGGATATAATATTATTTATCGAAAAAATATTAATATTGGCATGGCAGCAGCTTTGCCTAACGGAAACTTAATTGTACCTGTTATTAAAAATGCAGATGAGAAAAGTTTAGTTGGAGTTGTAAAATCAGTTAATGATCTTGCAGGAAGAGCAAAATCCAACAAATTACAACCTGATGAAATACAGGGAGGGACTTTCACTATTACTAATTTCGGATCATTTGATAGCCTTACCGGCACTCCTATAATAAATCAGCCTCAAGTAGCCATACTGGGAGTAGGTGCAATTAGGAAACAACCTGCTGTAATTGAAACAAATGAAGGAGATTTTATAGGTATAAGACACATTATGATATTATCACTTGCATATGATCATCGTATTGTTGATGGTGCCCTTGGGGGTATGTATCTTCGTAGATTAAAAGAATTACTAGAAAATTTTAGCCCGGATACGAGCTTATAGTTTATGCATTATCCTTTACGTAAAAGAAAATAGTATAATTTTAGAGAAAAATAAAAGAAGAGACTAACAATGAAGTTTCATCTTAATACAGCATTAAACAAGATACTCAAAACCACCTTTATCTCTCTGGGAGTAGTCTTTTTTATCATGATAATATTAAGTTTTACATCTTTGCCTTTCTGGATGTATTATCATCTTGGAGCCTCCAAAACAAGTTTCAAGAAAAGCCCCGACTACATTGTAGTATTAGGAGGTGGTGGTATCCCTAGTGAATCAGGATTAATGCGAACCTACAAGACTTCTGAAGTATCAAAAAACTATCCTGATGCAAAAATTATAATTGCTCTACCAGGAGATACCTCAGAACCAACAAGTTCGGTTAATCTTATGAAACACGATATTATTGCCAGAGGTGTTGATTCTTTAAAAATAATATTAGAACCCCTTGGATTAAACACAAGAATGCAAGCTTTACAAATTATGAAGCTTATTAATATAAAATCCAAAATATTAATCATAACTTCTCCTGAACACATGTATCGTGCAACCCGAGTTTTTAAAACTGCAGGAATGAAAAACACACAGGGTGATCCAGCTTTTGAATATGCAATAGAAACAGCTCTATTATATGATGATGATAGACTTGGGGGAAATAGTTATATGATTGATATTGGAGATAATACACAATTAAGGTATCAATTCTGGAATCATTTAAAGTATCAAATTATTGTTTACCGAGAATATTGTGCAATTGCATACTACAAATTAAAAGGCTGGATATAATATAATTAACCAAACTAAATTAGTAACAAATGAAGCTCAAACTAAAAAAACCTATTGCTTTCTTTGATATTGAAGCTACCGGACTTAATGTATCTAAAGATCGTATTGTTGAAATTAGCGTTCTCAAAATAAATCCCAATAATACAAAGGAGCTCCGTACCTGGCTCATAAACCCGGATTATCCAATTTGTAAGGAAGCTGAAATGATTCATGGCTACTCCAACGATGATCTTGCTGACAAACCAACTTTCAAACAGGTAGCCAAAGAAATAGCAAGGTTTTTTACCAGCTGTGATCTTTCCGGATACAATGCGCTAAAATTTGATATTCCCATGCTCGTTGAAGAGTTTTTGCGTGCCGATGTTGATTTTGAGATTAAAAAGAGGCAATTAGTTGATGTACAAAATATTTTTATGAAGATGGAACAACGTACATTAAAAGCCGCTTACAAATTTTATCTGAACAAAGAACTGGAAAATGCTCATGAGGCAGAAGCTGACACCATAGCCACATTTGAAATATTAGAAGCACAGCTGGACAGATATGCCGATACTGACTATACTGATAAAGAAGGCAATAAATCTATTCCAGTTATTAATAATATTCAATCCCTTAGCGATTTTTCAAAACATCAAAAAAACGCCGATCTCATTGGGCAACTATCTTATAATAAGGATGGTAACGAAATATTTAATTTTGGTAAACACAAAGGTAAAACTGTTGAAGAAGTGTTTACAAAAGAGCCATCTTATTATTCATGGATGATGAATGCTGATTTTCCCCAATACACTAAAAACCTATTAACAAATATTAAGCTTAATATGAAATAACAGTTTGTAAATCAATATATTTATTAATACAAAACTTTTTTCAGATGAAAATTATTTGCATAGGCCGAAATTACACAGAACACGCTAAAGAACTGAACAATCCTGTTCCGAAAAAACCTATATTTTTCATGAAACCTGATACATCGCTTGTTCGTAATAATAATCCATTTTATTACCCGGAACATTCAAGTGATGTGCATTATGAAGCTGAAATTGTATTAAAAATTTCTAAAAAGGGTCGACATATTTCTGAAAAGTTTGCTAGCGGTTATTATAAGGATATAACCATTGGAATTGATTTTACGGCAAGAGATGTCCAGGCTGAATGCAAAAAGAAAGGCCTACCATGGGAAATTGCCAAAGCTTTTGATCAGTCTGCACCAGTTGGTAGATTTATTCACAAAGAAACTCTTGATAATCATAATAGTATTAATTTCTCACTTTCAATTAATAGTGATGAAAGGCAAGTTGGTAACACAAGCAATATGATTTTTTCATTTAACCAAATTATTGCTTATGTATCAAAATTCATTACACTAAAAGAAGGTGATCTTATCTTCACAGGCACCCCTGCAGGTGTTGGTGCCATTGCAATCAACGATCATTTTGAAGCATATATTGAAGGTGAAAAATTATTGGATTTTGTTGTGAAATAAATTACTTGTGCCTCATGTCATTGGTTTCTTGAGGCATTAAATTAAGTATATCTGACAAGGCTGCTTTTCTATAATTTTTTGGAGGGAGAAAAAAATCAGGTACAATTTCTACTTCTCGAATATTTGTAACAATTGTTTGATAATTATTGCTATCAGGTGAAAACTCAATAGATTTTAATAGCATCCCACTTCTTAATAGTTCCAAATACTCTTTTGTATGAGAAATATTACCCTTGCCGGTTCCTTGATTTAACTGATGCATAAAAGATATCATATTACCAATATCAATATCATCGTATGGTTTTACCTCAGTTGTATGCCATATTGATTCTATTAATGTGCTATCAACTACTATGTTATACTTAACAGCATTGTAGCCCAGCAAATTCTGTTTAACATCAGTTTCAATAACTGCAATATTCTGATCAGTAATATAAATACTTGAATCAAGTAACTGCTGTCTAATCTCTAAATAAATACTATCCAGCTCTTTTCGCTTATATTCTGGTATTCCAATTAGCATTTGCTCAAGCTGGCTATCAAAAATGGCTATAGTATTTAACCTAAGATCATTAGTAGTACCAGACCAGTAAACCTTATATTGTGAGAATATCATTGTAATAATTTTATTGTTCAAATCGACAATTGCAATAGAAGAAGGAGTTTCGTACCTGATCAAATTATTTTGGATAAAAGTTGTTTGAACTAATCTATTTCCGAACGAATCAGTACTTTCCTCACTAATTAACCAACCAGCAACTGAGCTTCCCTGCATTAACAAAAACAAAATCAGAAATAGTAATGGCTTCATTTTTAAGTTATTATTTAAAATCAAAAGAAAATTAATAAAGTTTTAGTTTGTTAGATACAAAATTAAAAAAATATTTAAGCATGACGTTTCATAATTAATAAGAATAAATTACTTTTGCAGGCTCAAATTTAAAATTATGGCTAAGAAAAAACACGAAGAAATATCAGGAGATCAGCGATTAGAGAATATTGGAGAAACTCTAGGCAAAACAGAACAGTTTATTTTTAATAATCAAAAGGCTATTGGGATAGTAATCACAATTATTATTATTGCCATTCTGGGCTTTTTTGGATACAACAAGTACTACCTTGAGCCAAAGTCAACAGAGGCTGCTGAACAAATGTTTCATGCTCAACTATTTTTTGAATCTGACTCACTTGACAAAGCACTATTTGGTGATGGTAATAGCTTAGGCTTTATTGACATAAGTGGAGAGTATAGTATGACGAAACAAGGCAACCTTGCAAATTACTATGCAGGAATTTCATATTTAAAAAAAGGTGACTATAACAAAGCAATTGATTATTTAGAGAATTTCAGTGCAGGTGATCATTTAGTAAGCCCAATGGCAACTGGTGCAATTGGTGACGCTTACCTGGAATTAGGTGATAAAGAAAGGGCTGTAGCATATTATTTAGAAGCTGCAAATATGGATGACAATGGTTTTACATCTCCCCTATTTCTTTTCAGAGCAGGACAGGTTTATGAATTGCTTGCAGATTATGATGAAGCAGTATATGTTTATACAAAAATTAAAAATAAATACTTTAAAAGTAATGAAGGCCGTAGCATTGAGAAAAGCATTGCTCGTGCAAAAGCTCTTCAAGAGAAATAATTAATTTGAGAGAAATTAATATTTTCTTTATAAAGAATGTAAAACCCGGCAATTAACTGCCGGGTTTTTTTATTTTTAACAAATGAAAAAACAAGACCTTCGAATAGTGTTTATGGGAACTCCTGATTTTGCTGTTCCCACTTTAAAAGCAATTATCGACAATGGTTACAATGTTGTTGGTGTAATAACTGCACCTGATAAGGAGGCTGGTAGAGGAAAGAAGATCAATATGTCAGCGATAAAGAAGTTTGCCATTGAACATAAATTAGAGATACTTCAACCACATAAATTAAAAGATGAGAATTTTATAGTTGACCTACGAAACCTTAAGGCTAATCTTCAGGTTGTTGTTGCTTTCAGGATGTTACCCGAAATTGTATGGGCAATGCCAGCATTAGGAACGTTTAACCTTCATGCTTCTTTATTACCTCAGTACAGAGGTGCGGCTCCTATTAATTTTGCTATTATTAATGGCGAAACTACTACCGGTCTCACAACATTCTTTCTTGACAAAGAAATTGATACGGGCAGGATAATTTTTCAGGAAAAGATTGATATTAGTAAAAATGATGATGCAGGTACACTTCATGACAGGATGATGGAAAAAGGTTCAGACATAGTACTAAAGACTATAAACTCAATCTCTAACAATGAAGTTACATCACATGAGCAACATAAATTCACAGATGAGTATAATACGCTGAAAATTGCCCCAAAGATTAAAAAAGACTTTTGTCGAATTAATTGGAATAATACACCTATAACTATATATAACTTTGTAAGAGGGTTGAGCCCATATCCTGCATCATTCTCAGTTCTAAAATCAGATAGGGAAATTCAACACTCTATCAAGGTATTCAAAGCTAGTATAATTTCATCTTCTCCATCTACAGAAGTATGCGGAAAAATAATAACAGATGAAAAAACATATCTTAATGTAATTGCTAAAACAGGAATTATTAGTATACTCGAATTACAATTGTCAGGCAAAAAGCGAATGAGTATAACTGATTTCTTAAGAGGATTCCAGAATATTAATTCTTTTCATTTTGAATGAAAATTGTATTCATTTAACCAGAGTTAATAGAAATTGAGATATCTCTAAACCACCACCTATACTAGGTCTACAGACTAATTACATATTAATTTGCAAGTAAAAACATTGTTTTTAGCGTTGTTTTATTAACAATTAGCCTGTTTTATTAACAATAACAGAGTATTTTGGCTGTATTGCTTGCTTTCTTAACTAATTACATTACATTTGTTTGCAATGAGAACTTAATTTTTAATTTAATACTTAAACAATGAACAAAGCGGAATTAGTTGACGCAATGGCATCAGGAGCTGGACTAAGCAAAAGTGATGCAAAAAAAGCACTTGAATCTTTTATCAATGTTAC
Organism: uncultured Lentimicrobiaceae bacterium; assembly: GCA_964460905.1. Taxonomy (GTDB): domain Bacteria; phylum Bacteroidota; class Bacteroidia; order Bacteroidales; family F082. The sequence continues at coordinate 35,435 of CAYWRM010000007.1, read as the reverse complement.
AGGTGGTGCTCTTCAAGGTGGTGACCGTGTTGCATTAGTTGGATTTGGATCTTTCTCAGTTTCTACAAGAGCTGCTCGCAAAGGTCGTAACCCACAAACAGGAAAAGAAATAAACATAGCTGCTAAAAAAGTAGTTAAGTTTAAAGCTGGTGCAGATCTGTCAAAGATTGTCAAATAAACAATCTTCAAAATTTATAAAAACGTCATGAATTTCATGGCGTTTTTTTTATGCATGCAGATTACGTTGTAATAAAAAATGATGATATGTAATACCAAATATACCCCATAATGTCACATATAAATTGATCCTTCATGCCTGCGGCAGGCAGGTTTCCCATATTCTTCAGCTAAAAATCACTCAATTTCTTATACGTCATTATGAAATATAGTTGGTATAATTTTGGTATAAAAGAATATATCTATAAGGCAATAACGAGTCTTCACCAGCATAATCAACTCCAATTCGAGGACCTATAACAATATCCTCATTTCTTACAATTATTTCTCTGTCTTCAATCCAAAGTTTGTTGCTATCATATTTTACTCCATTTAGCGAATTATCAATACCTAGAGCTTTTGAAAGTTTTCCCGGCCCGTTTGTGAGATTATAATCGACTTTTGATTTTCCAGTCCTATCCAACATATTATTTACTCCAATAATAGGATAAATCCCTCTTATTAGAACTGCATGCGGAATATCAGAATCAGCAGTTACCACATTTAGCAAATAATGAACACCATAGCACAAATAAACATAAGCTATCCCTCCCTGCCTATACATCACCTCAGTTCTATTGGTTCGTTTTCCTCCATAAGCATGCGAAGCCTTATCCAAAACACCGTTATATGCTTCAGTTTCAGTTATTATCCCACCTGTTAGCATTCCATTTATCTTAGTAAATATGAATTTCCCTAATAACAACCTGGCAATAGATTCTACATTGTTAGTAAGATAAAATGAAGTGGAAAGTTTTGACATCAGATTAAAAATGAAAAAGAGTTTATCTTACTATAATTCTATGATCAGAGTTTAACCACATTTATTAGGTTCGGGTTTTTGTGTTCGGGCTAATATTAATTCCTTTACAAAATATAACCAACACCAATAGTAATTGACATATAATTAATTTTCTGGCTAAAGGTCGTTGTATAAGGTTCATTATCCCAATCCCAACCTGATGCGTTTTTGAACTTAAGTGATGAACTAACGTAATCGCCATATAATAGTATATAATACGACTCCATTCGATATTTTAGTCCTGTTCCTAACATATATCCAAAATTAGATGCGCGTGAACTAGCGACCACATATTCCGCTTTCACATTTAAATCATCCTTTTTCGTAGTTCTAATTATTATATTTGGAGAATAAGACCCAAAATATCCACCTAAAGCACGAATATCCCACGAAAGCCTATCAGTAATAGGAAAACGTAAGTATGGACCTAAAAATAAACCACCGCTACTCCAGTATTGTGTACTCTCTACACTTACACCATATTCAGAGTGCGCATCTTCCAGATGATTCCTAAGTTTACTATTATCCAAACTATTTCCACTATAATTAATAATTAACTGAAATCCAAAATTATGGCTAACCCTATATGCATAGTTAAATGATAGAGCTACGCCCGTTTTTGCAAAACCTGAAGTTGAGTCGTTTAGCTCTGCTTTACCAAAATCACTTATTGGAAATGATGGTCCGGCACTGAGTCCTATTGTCTGACGGTTAACATTTTGCCCAAATGATATCTGGGCTAAAAATAATAGTAGAATTATTAATCGTTTCATCTGTTTAAAATTTTATAATTATTGAAACCTAATCAAATCCAATATCAAGTTGATTATACCATGACAATGACTCATCTTTATAACGAACAACCTTATTATTGTCAATTAACCACCTGACAACCTGAATAATATCCTCTTCCTTAAAATCTTCTATGGCTGAAATTAATTCATATAAATGTTTTGACTCCTTACTTAGATTTTCTTTGATGACATTTTCAATTGCATTGAACTCAATTTCATTTAAATCAACTTTATTCTTAGTAATACAAATATCACAAATACCACATCGCCTTGGCTTTTTTTCTCCAAAATATTCCAACAATTGCTTACTTCTGCATTCAAGCATATTAGTAATAAAATCAAGCATAGCATCCAACCTCTTCTCCGAAGATTCTTTGAGGTTTTGATAATTATCATTAGAAAGCTGTATATGCTCTGTACTCAACCTTTCATAAGCAAAAACCAATTGAGGTTTAGTTTTTATTGGAATATAGCTAATAACTTTTTGCTTATCGAAATAAGAAAGTTTTTTAATTACATCCTCACGCTTCATTTCAGCTCGTTTAGCCAGCAATGTTTCATTGATATTTATATAATCTGTAAAAACACCTGAGTAAGACCTCATTACTTCTTTAAGCAATCTGTCGGTACCCGGATGCTCAACAATAAACTTGTATAGCTCCTCTTTATTAAGTGGAACAAACAACTTTGAGAACTGACCTGCTGACTGTATATAAAATAAAAAGCCTTCTCTTTCAAGAAATTTTATTGAACTATAAGTTTGCAGAATATCAAAATTAAATTGATTGGCAAAATCTGCAATATTGAAATCAAAACCCAAATCTTTACCACTTCCTTCGGGTATTTGGAAATAATTTCCTAATGCATTATAAACATTCTTTATAATGCTCATTGGCGGAAATGAAGCTTTAAACCTATCCTTAGCAGTAGTAATATCATTATTATTATACAAAAGCATTGCAGAAGATGGTTGCAAATCACGACCAGCTCTACCTGCTTCCTGAAAATATGATTCAATTGAATCAGGGAGATCGTAATGTATTACATACCTTACATTTGCCTTATCAATACCCATTCCAAAAGCATTTGTGGCAACAATAACTTTTACCCTGCCCAGGCTCCAATCTTTTTGTCTTACATCCCTTGTTTTAGCATCAAGTCCTGCATGATAATAAGTAGAACTCACTCCATTTTTCTGCAATATCTCAGATAATTCTCTTGTTTTTCTTCTACTACGCACATAAATTATAGCACAATTGTTATCATCTGCCAACTTCCTGATCAGAAGTCCTGTTTTATCAAACTCCTTGGTAACATTATACGATAAATTTCTTCGTTCGAAGCTTGTTTTTAAAACATTAGGCTTCTTAAATTCCAGCTTTTCCATGATATCAACAACCACTACAGAAGTAGCTGTTGCCGTAAGAGCTAATACCGGAACATCAGGAATGATTGGTCTGATTTCGGCAATTTTAAGATACGGGGGTCTAAAATCATAACCCCATTGTGAAATACAGTGAGCTTCGTCAATAGTTAAGATGCTTACTTTCATCCTACTAATTACATCTCGTGTCAAAGGTGTAGAAAGCCTTTCTGGTGAGATATATAAAAACTTCAGATTACCGGCAACTGCATTAGAATATATCGATTCTATTTCATCATGATGCATACCTGAGTAAATTGCAGCAGCCTTTATGTTACGTTTCTTTAAATTAGCAACCTGATCTTTCATTAAAGCAATTAGCGGAGTAATTACAATACAAGTACCTTCTTTAATTAAGGCAGGGACCTGAAAACAAACAGACTTCCCTCCTCCTGTTGGTAATAATGCCAGTGTATCTTTACCTTCCAGAACAGAATCAATTATCTCTTCTTGCATTGGTCTAAAGGCAGAATGCCCCCAATAACTAACAAGTATTTTTTTTGCTTCCAAACTCATAAAAAGTAAAGATAATGAAAAAATGGCTTAATGGCATAGGGATATTTTGTTTTTAAAGCTCATTCTGATAACTAATTGGTATTATACAATAGAAGTATAAAATTGAAATAATATGCACAATTTTTGTATCGTCCTGAAATATTGAGTGTTGGAGCTACGGAGAAAAGACTTAATGAAAAACAAATATTTCCTAATTCTCTGCTATCCTAAATACTTTGAAATTGCGGAAAACAATTGCTTATAATCAATTGGTTTTTTTAGATACTCATCGCAGCCACTATCAAGGCACTTTTTCCTGTCATCTGGATTTGAAAATGCTGTTTGTGCAATAATTCGTATATTAGGGTTCTCTTTTTTTATAATCGCTGAAGCTTCAAAACCATTTAAAACAGGCATCCTAATATCCATTAGTATAATATTAATTGACTTATTTTCACGACAGATATTTACTGCTTCCTGACCATTTTTTGCCCAGAGTAGTTGAGCCTTAGTATGATTTAACAATCCCTTTAAGAAAACAAAATTTTCTTTAACATCATCAACTATCAAAATTGTGTGATTTGTCCAATTAATACTACCAAATTTTAATGAATCAACCATATAATTATCGTTAATAGCTGAACTTACATTATACGGAATAGTAAAATAAAATGTCGACCCTTCATTTAACTCTGAATCAACCCATATTCTTCCACCCAATAATTCAACAAACGATTTACTTATAGCTAATCCTAAACCTGTACCCTCCCTATTTCTACTATAAGTACTCTTGTCTTGACCATAATGTTCAAATATTTTCTCCTTTTTGTCTGATTCAATACCCACACCTGTATCTTTAACATAGAACTGAATATTTTCTCCTATAACACTTGAATATCCAAATTCCACATATCCCTCATCAATAAATTTTAATGAATTTGTAAGCAGATTATTAAATACTTGCCTAAGCCTGTATGCATCTGTTTCTATCTTAAGATCAGCAGTTTGATCCGAGAGCACTAACTTAAGTTCAATATTAGCTTTATCTTTATTTTCTTTAATCTGCTTGAACATTAAAAGAACCTCTTGAAGAAAACTGTTAACATTAAACAACTCCTTTTGAATAGTTACCTCTCCTGCTTCAATCTTCGATATATCAACTATATCAGCAATAAGTTGCATTAAAGATCTACCTGCTGTTTGAATAAGTTTTGAGAACATTTCTTTTTCAGCAGTTGTAGTATCTTCGTCAAGAAGTAAATCAGAAAAGCCAATTATAGAATTTAATGGTGTACGAAGTTCGTGCGACATGCTAGCAAGTGAAAGTGACTTCATTTTATTTGATTCTTCAGCTTTCTTGTTTGCTTCAATTAATCCTTTTTGGGTTAAAATATGCTGTTCTTCAAGCATAATAAGTAAAGCAAAATTGGAAATTTTTTCAATTTGATCATCACTAAATTCCCTAACTACAGTATCTACTATTGCCAGTGAACCGATAGTTGTAGTACCCAACCTAACCGGAACTCCAAGATAGGACCTTAATTTATATTTTGATACTGCCGGATCTGAAGAGGCAAACTTGGTGCTTTTCAAATCACTAATAACAACAACCTTATCTATACCTAAAATTGTTGCATCATAACAAATATGACCAGGAGCAGGATCAGTTATTGGATCATCATTTTCACTCATATCACTATTTCTGCATATTAAACTCGACTGTTTTGAATCAAGTTTATTATATATGCAAAAAAGACCGCCAAGAGTGAGTTGAGTCTCCTTAATAATCGCTAATATGTTGCTTTCAGGTTTTGTGGTAAGCTTGTCAGCAAAATTACTGAATGAATTCATTAGAAAATTTTCATGTGTGATAATAAATAAACAGCAAATCTTTAAAAATCGTATTCCGGTGAATTATTATTTATTTCAAAGATAGTAAAAAGTCATTTCCAAGATATGGCAATTATTAATTATTTACTGCTTCATAACGTGAACCATTGGAAGGGTCAACTTCTTTCATAATGTTAATCATTTCAACTTTTTCAGCGGGGGATCCTTCAGTAAAGATATCAATTATTTCATCTCTTTTTGCTTCTAAAAACACTTGCAAAATATATAATCCGGACCTTTTATCGTAAACTTTTTCAAAGTTCTTTAAGGTTCTTGCAATAATTGCCCTACCAGCTGTTTTATCATCAACCATCTCATCAAGTCCTTTTAAATGATATTCATAAAGAAGTGTGCGTAGATCACTATATGATGGATTCATAATGTTTTCAACAAGTTGATATCTGTTTCTAGGTCCTTCGAAAGCCTGCCATCCTTTAGTATTAGAATTTTGAGCACTAATAACAACTGCCATAGCTTTCTCATAAAACTGAGTACCACCTTCCAGTGAATATGTGTCAAAATCAAGACCTAACATAAAATAGGCGTAAAAAGCTAATATTGAAGTTAAATTATTTGTGTATGTCCCATCAGAGTATTCCATTGATTGATATGGTATAAATTCAAAACGCACATCATTATCAACAATATTAATAACTACCGAATTATAATCAGTACCATAAATAGGACGTTGAAGTACAAGGTTTATTGAACCCCGAAAAATATCGCTTCCCTGAACCTCACTAATTGTAATAACCATTGTAAACTCAATCCGTTCCTCAATTTTAAAATTATAGGATGACCAAACCCTATTATTCATGAACTCAAATATAGAGGTTTGCATGTTTGTAAAAACACTAGGGTCTACGCCTTCAACTTGTTGATGCTGGATTTGTATATTACCAAGAAACTCCTGTGAAAAACCAGGTGCTAATCCAGCAATATATATTACGATTACTATTATGGTTTTTCTTATCATATTAGCTATGATTTCTTGTATGCTTTTAGAACCGATAATAAATCCAAAGCAACTTCGTGCTTTGGCTTAAGTTCGAAGATTAGCTCTTCACCAATGGCTGTTAATATTGTAACCTTATTTGTTTCATGCCCAAAACCCGCTCCCTCATCTTTTAGTGAGTTAAGCACTATAATATCTAAATTTTTATTAGCTAGCTTCTTTTTAGCATTACCTTTCTCATTATCTGTTTCAAGAGCAAAACCAACTAGTAATTGTTTATCCTTTTTTTTCTTACCTAATTCAAGAAGAATATCAACAGTTGGCTTAAGTTTTATTGAATTAAAACCATCTTCCTTCTTTATCTTATTGGATTTAGTTTTATCAGGAGTAAAATCTGCAACAGCAGCTGACATAATTGTAATATCACTATCCGGAAAAACGTTCATACACTCAGTATGCATTTGTGTTGCTGTTGTAACTCTAACAACATTAAACCCTTGATTATCAATATTAATAGCTGTTGGGCCTGTTATAAGATTCACTTCAGCTCCTTGTTTTGCCATTGCTTTAGCAATTTCAATACCCATTCTTCCGGAGCTATAGTTACCAATAAATCTCACAGGATCAATTGGTTCATAAGTTGGTCCTGCAGTTATCATCACTTTCTTTCCGGAAAAAGGAAGAGAATCATTAAAGTATTTTTCAATCTTATTGACAATAATTTCAGGTTCTTCTAACCTGCCACAACCTACTAGCCCACTGGCAAGCTCACCAGCTACCGGCTTTATAAGTTCATATCCAAAAGATTGCAATTTCTTAATATTTTCAGTAGTAGTTGGATGTTTGTACATATCCAAATCCATTGCAGGAGCAAAAAACACTTTACACCGTGTAGAAAGCACAGTTGCTAACAACAAATTATCGGTTATGCCACCAGCCATTTTTGCCATAGTATTTGCCGATGCCGGTGCTATTAACACCATATCAGCCCACATACCAAGATCAACATGGCTCGACCAGGTACCGTCATCACTATTAAAAAAGTCCATTAATACAGGATGTTCACTTAGCGTTGATAAAGTAAGGGGTGTAACAAAATCTTTGGCAGCCGGAGTAATTAATATTTGAACTTCTGCACCTGCCTTTTTCAGTAAACGGATAACAAAAGGTATTTTGTAGGCAGCAATACTCCCTGTAATACCAATTAATATTTTCTTACCCGCTAACATAAAATCCTTAAAAACTAGCTTCTTCTTCCTTATGAGGATTCCTGATATACACTTCACCGTTAAGAAATTCATTAACAGCAAGCAATGTAGGTTTTGGCAAACCTTCGTAAAAACGAGCTATCTCAATTTGTTCTCTGTTTTCAAAAACCTCTTCAAGGTTATCGGTTGCAGGAGCAAACTCTTCAATTTTTTGATCTAACTCTTTTTTGATTTCATGCCCTATTTGATTAGCACGTTTCGACAGAACAACTACTGTTTCATAAATATTGCCTGTGTGATCATAAAATTTCTCCTTTTTACGAGTGATGGCAGTTGTTTCTGTTTTAATCTTTTTGTAGTCCATTTGGTAAAGTTATTAATTCTTCAAATTATTGTGAGCACTTTCACTAATATCCTCAACTTCCAGTAAGTATTCACTTTCAGGATATAAATAGAGAAGGTTATTATACGATTCTATAGTTTTTTCGTAACGTTCATACTTTTTAGATCTAATACTCTTTTCGGCATAGGTAAAATATGCCTTAGTTATAGAGTATAATATTTCTTCTTTAAAATCTGTATCGGGGTAGTCCTCTAACAGGTTTTCAAATGATGTTATAGCAGCCTGATAATCTCCCATTTTGTAGTAAAGCATACCAGTATTGTAACTCTTTACTTCCAGCTTTGCTCTCAAATCATCCATCAAACGATGAGCCTCCGCAACTTTAGTCTCACTACCGGGATACATATCAATAAATGACTGCAATTCCCTTAAAGCTATGTATGTATTTGTTTGATCGAGACTTGGCCTTGGGGATTCAAGATAATTACAATACGCAGTTAAAAATGCACATTCTTCAGCATGTTCGCTCCTTGGGTACATTTGAACATATTGTTGGTAGTAATAACTCGCAATTTGATAATCCTTCATCTGAAAATAACAGTTTGCCGTATAATAAGTTAGTTTCTCACCTTTTTCAGTTCCCCTATGAACTGCTCTAAGTATATCAAAAAACTGCAAAGCCTTACTAAAATCACCTTTCTCGTATAAATCTACTCCGGTTTCATACTTCATCTCATTATTACCACCCTTAATAATTTTTGAGTAGTTATTACAAGCAAAGCTAAAGATCACTAGACCAGTCACTAAAGTAAAAAAAACTATTTTTTTAAGCATGCTGCAAAAGTATAATAATTTATTGAAGTACAAAACGAATTTATTATGTCAATATTATATTAATCTACAATTTTATAAGACTTTAACATACTTGTAACTAATCAGTGTGGTAATTGTTTGTAAAAGTCAGTCAGTTAACAATTATATTTTTTCCTTTGTGTTACCTTGCCTGCCGGAAGGCAGGTTCATGGTTAAAATTTTACCACAAAGATGCTCAAAGTACATCACAAAGGCGCTCAAAGTATAATATGTTATTATTTGTCAAAATATTACAACTATTATATATTTTTAATTTGACACTAATTAATAACATACTTTAATATTTTAAGAGTACATGATAAAGATTTAGGACCAACTCTTATGCTTAATTCCTAGCTCTTGGTTTTTATATCTTTTTTATTGTTTCCTATGTACCATGAAAGGAATTATATACTTTTGCATGAAATCTAAATCAAATATTATTATGGATGTTTTTGACAAATGCGTTGTTAATTTAGGCCCACTAGGTAAATATGCTGAACAATCAGAAGGGTATTTTATGTTCCCAAAACTTGAAGGTGAAATATCTAACTATATGCAATTTGAGGGTAAAAGAAGACTCATCTGGAGTTTAAATAATTACCTAGGATTGGCAAATCACCCTGAAGTTAGGAAAACTGATGCAGAGGCTGCTGCTGAGTGGGGAATGGCATATCCAATGGGCGCACGTATGATGTCAGGGCAAACAAGTGAGCATGAGCAACTTGAACGTGAACTTGCTGATTTTGTAGGCAGAGAATCTTCATACCTACTTAATTATGGATATCAAGGTATGGTTTCTATAATAAACTCAATGGTTGATCGTAAAGACGTAATTGTATATGATTCGGAAGCACATGCCTGTATAATTGATGGTATGCGTCTGCATTTTGGTAAACGCTTTGTTTATCCACATAATAATATTCAAAACCTTGAAAAAGAACTTGAAAGGGCGACAAAAATTGTTGAAAAAACTGGTGGAGGTATACTATTGATAACTGAAGGTGTATATGGTATGTCGGGAGATCTTGGTAACCTTCCAGAAATTGTTGCATTAAAAAAGAAGTTTAATTTCAGATTATTTATTGATGATGCACACGGCTTTGGAACCATGGGACCAACAGGTGCTGGTACAGATGAGCATTTTGGTCTTCAAGATGATGTTGATATATATTTTGGAACATTTGCAAAGTCAATGGCTGGAATTGGAGGATTTGTAGCTGCAAAAAAAGAAGTTATTAAATTCTTAAAATACAACATGCGTTCACAAATATTTGCTAAATCGTTGCCAATGCCGATGGTAATAGGTGCATTAAAAAGACTTGAACTTCTAAGAACAAAACCTGAACTCAAAAATCAATTATGGACAATTGTTAATGCACTACAAGACGGGCTTCGTAAAAACGGTATTAATATTGGCAACACTCAGTCGCCTGTAACTCCCGTGATGCTTAATGGTAGTGTTCCTGAAGCAACCCAAATTGCATACGACCTTCGTGAAAATTATGATATATTTTGCTCTATTGTTGCGTACCCTGTTGTGCCAAAAGGAATAATACTACTAAGGCTAATTCCCACAGCTATACATACTCTGGAAGATGTAGAATACACAATAAGTGCATTTGCTGACGTTAAACATAAACTTGAGAATAAAGAATATTTAAATGAGTTTAAGGAAAAAACAGCAGTATAAAGTTATTTTAAGATAAATTACTTCCATAGTATTATAATATATGAAGTCTAATTTTAATCTTAGTAAAACTAACTTTTGGATTATAGCAACTAATTCAACAGCATCGTATGTGCTGGCGTTCCTACTTATTTTTTATCTAAACCATTTTATAAAAATAATTATTGCCAGTAGCTACAATTATGACATGGGCTTCGACTGGAATATAATTAACTTCTATATTGAACCATACGAGTGGACTCATGATTCGGTAAAGTTGATTTATAGTTCAGGACCAATTTTAATTTTTGTTCTAGGATTAATTTCTTTAGTTGCTTTTTGGTCGCTAGTTGAAGAGCCTGCCAGACTAAAAACATTCTTCATGTGGTTCACACTTCATTCATTTAACTTCTTTTTTGGAGGACTACTAATTGGAAATATATTTAAAAAAGGTGTTGGACATGTTTTTAACTGGATGTACATGACCGATACATCTAAAATGCTTGTTGCTCTTTTTGGTTTTCTTGGATTGTTAGGTACAGCATATATAATGTCTAAACCGGCTGCAATTTCAGCTAATTCATACTTTAATAAACTTGATGTAAAGAACTTTCCTTATTTTATTACAGCTCAGATAATTGTGCCATTTGTTCTTGGCACAATAATCTATATGGGGTTTTTCCTTCCACGGATTCTATTTCAGGAAGCATACTCATGGATAAGCCTCGGGATGATATTAATTTTCATTGTTGGAAGAGTTAACAAAATGGAAACTCTTTATTTTGATGAAGAAGACAGATACATTGGCATTTCTGCAGTACTTATTATAGCGGCAGTTATTGTGTTAATATCTTTCCGCGTATTACTTAGAAATGAATTATTTATTTCATGGTAATTCATAAATAGGTGAATGGTGATTAGAAATCCATTCACTTTTGGGAGCAATGCAAAGAAATTACAGATTTGTCTCTTAATAAATTCCAAATAAAAATATCGCCAGCATTAATAAAGACCCTCAGTAATACTCTTTCTTAATTTTTCACTACTTTTTTAGTAATAACACTTCCGTTGTGTTTATATGACACCAAATATATTCCTGCATCAAAATCACTTATATTGATACTGAGTTTACCAAAAATATTGTCAATTTTATATATCACGCGTCCCCTAATATCTGAAATAATAAAATCCATGATTTCATCATAAGCCATGATATTTAATTCGTTATTGGCTGGATTAGGATATATAGAAATAGAAGTTTCCTCACTATTTAGTATACCCACATTTGAATCACATGAAATAATGGCTTCCCAACCTGATAGTGTTACGTTATTATCTGAATGAAAAAAAACTGTAAGAGCACCTTGATCGTTACTTGCAATTAAAGTTCCAGGACTGTTTGTCCCACACCAGGTACCTATTAATGGGGCATTAATATCTGTACCGTCAAAAACCTCCATATAATCATAATCACAAGTAGCCTGATCTTCAACACTAAACTCAACAAATTCCATCCTTATAACTGAGTTAGACATAAAAGGAAAAAATGTCATTGTAAGATCCTCATCATCTGAATAATTAGAATCTTTACCTCCAGTGTCAAAAAATAATGCATCACAGGTAGTTATAGTTTCATTATCCATATTATATATCTCCATTACACTTATATAATTTTCACGAACTTTTGTGTCAGAATCACCAATCATATTGCTAACAACTAATGTTACATCATACTCGCCGGAATTTTCATAAACTATCCCAACAGGATTTTCTTCATGAGAAGTAGAAGGTTCACCTCCTTCAAAGGTCCATAACCATGAAACAATATTGCTTCCCCAGGATTCATTAAAGAAATCAATGCTATTTCCTGTAGGAACAACTGTTGACGAAGCATAAAAATCTGCAGTTAATGCAGAATATGGTTCTAATTCCACATCTAAATTAAGAGTTGAATAATCAACAATAACAATATCTTCAATAGTTTGAGCATTGTAACCAAATGCTGAAAAAGTAACATCATACGTTCCAGTCTTTATTGGCCTGTGATAACTACCAGTCTCTTGCTGCGAAAAAACCCATGTGCTATCCATATCATGATTTTCCACAAACACCTTTGCCCTAACTGGATTACCTGTAACCGAATTAGTCACTATGCCTGAAAAACCATATAACGATTGCCCCATATAATTTTTAAATGAACGATAATTGTACTCCCAGAAACCAGGCAATTGACTCTCTTGCGGCATTTTATCCGACGAAATCTCTAATGTCATTTCCCTGCAGCTATGAAAATAGTTCATATAATCCTGTCGCCCACCACTAATTGAATACCATGCATATCCATTTGTAATTCCATCATTATAATCTGTTAGATAGCCCGAAGGTGCATTGGCATGAACAGTATCCGCATATTCTCTACACACAAAAACCCACCAATCGTTATCGGCAGAAAGTTGTGCCCATGTATCCCATGGATAATTAAGAACCTCTGCTCCTCCATGTAGGTTACTCGACATAACAAAGTCATGTTCTTCCGCAAAATCCATAAAAGCTAATGTTTCAATCTGATATGCATTGCCATCAGGATGTGGGCCATCTTCGGGATCAGCATAATTTCTGTTTAGATCAACATAATTAGCATTATATCTGGTTGCTCCCCAAACAGAATTATTGCCACCAGCATATGTTCCATCAGGATTTGCAAGTGGATTTATCCAAATGTCGATATTATCAACAAGATTAGTTATTTCAGAGTTTGTACCATAATTCTGTAGCAAATAATCAATATATCTAAGCATAAGCACATAACCTGTAACTTCATCACCATGCATTGTTGCTGTATACATAAATTCAGGTTCGTTTTGATCAACACCGAGATTGTTATTTATATGAATGAACAATAATTCTCTACCGTCACCACTATATCCAATATTAACAACTTCACACAAGTCAGGATAGTCCAGTGAAAACTGATTCATAATATTAATGTATTCATCATACGACGGGTAATAATCCCAATCATCTGTATTACGCGTAGATAAGGCGTTTTCCAGAATTGACTTGTACATCATCGAAGGGGGTGTAAGCACCTCAAAATCAATATTAAAATTAACAAATTCACCAAACTCACCAGCATTGGCATATGCAAATAACTCATTACCATCAACTCGATCAATGGAAATAATGGTTGAAAGTTCTATTATGTCTTTGTTGAATAATTCTTCATCCGACAAATTGAATTTAAAATATACTTCTCCCCTATCTTTAAGGGTTTGTTGTGCAGAAACTATATCCCCCTGCCCAAAAGTTAAATTTGAAAGTAATACTGTTATAAATAATAAAATTATTTTCTTCATCTTTAATAATTAATTGTTTGATACTTTGACAACTTTTTTATAAACTAGGTTGTACGAATATTTATTCTTTATTATAATTTTCAATAGCATCTGCTAAACTTAAATAAACTTCATGAGCAATTGGAACCATTGGCAACCTGAGATTATTACCCATTATACCCAATATTTCAAGAGCAGCCTTAACTCCCGCCGGATTTCCATCTGTAAATAATAAATTAATAATTTCTAGTAATCCATAATGAATTTTTGAGGCTTCTATATTATTGCTTTTTAGTGCATAATCAACCATCATTGAAAAATCTTTAGGAAAAGCATTAGCAACAACAGAAATAACTCCTTCGGCACCAAGTGCAATCATTGGAAACGTTAAGGCATCATCTCCCGAAAATACCGAAAATCCATCAGGTTTATTATTTATTATTTCCATAACTTGACCCAAATCACCAGAAGCTTCTTTTACAGCGATAATATTATCAAAATCTTTAGCAAGTTTTATTGTTGTTTCGGCAGCAATATTTGAGCTGGTTCTGCCTGGTACATTATACAGTATTACCGGAACAATACTACTTTCAGCTATAGCTTTAAAATGTGCATATATTCCTCTTTGATTTGGTTTATTATAATAAGGTGCTACTGATAAAATTGCAGAAATTCCCTTAAAATCAGTATTTTGTATTTCCTCAACAACAGCTTTTGTATTATTACCACCTATCCCCATTACTATTGGAACCCTGTTATTAACAACCTTTAAAACGTATCGCATTACTTCCGTTTTTTCATCAGAAGTAAGTGTTACTGCTTCACTTGTGGTTCCCAACGCCACGATGAAATCAACCTCATTATCAATAATATTATTTAAAAAAGCTTCTAAATTTTTATAATCAATCTCCCCATTTGTAAGAAATGGTGTCACAATGGCAACTCCTGTTCCTGCTATATTAGTTTTCATCCGTTAATATTTAGTGTATTTATATAATGAAGAAAAATTTCAAGTTGTTTATTGTAATCTTTTTCCTTCTGACTAATTGTTAAATCAAATAAATTAACATTTTTTGCATGATATATTCCTGATTTAAATTCAGATGAAATACTTGAAATTATATTATCATAAAACGAGTCACTTTTATCAAAAAAGCTAATGAGAATACCAAAGCTATGATCCTCTAACCAGTTTGCTAATCTTTTTTTTCCTTTTCCTATTAAATTAAAATCATACAAACTTACTAGCAATAAATCTCCATCAGATTTAGTAATAATTTTATCACCTTTTTTATTGAAAGCTAAAACAGAAATATTTTTTAAATATTCTCTTGCATTTTTCACTAGGGTTATAATTCTATTTAAATCTTGTTTTGTTGAATAATTGAATACAAGCAAAATACTATCATTCTCTATATTTACCAATTTTCCAGATGGTAGTTGCTCACTATAGGGCCTAATACTGCTCATTAATCTTACAATCGATTCCTTTATGCTATTATTAAAACCCAATTTTATTGTTATTAATTTAAGAATACAAAATTATAAAGAAATAGTTTCAATTGGGTAGAGTAGATAAAGTTTATCAACTACCTTTGAAATTTTAATTATTATGTCTTAATATGATTGTAACATTCTTAGGAACAGGAACATCACAAGGAATACCGGTACCAGCTTGCAAGTGTGATGTATGTTTACATGGTGATACAAAAGATCATCGTCTTCGCACATCAGCACTTATAGAGGTGGATGATACAGTATTAAGTATTGATGCAGGTCCTGACTTTCGTTATCAAATGTTACGTGAAAACGTTCAAAAACTAGATGCTATAATTATCACCCATTCACACCGTGATCATATTGCCGGTTTAGATGATGTAAGATCGTTTAATTATCTTACTAAAAAACCAATGGATATATATGCCACTGAGTTTGACCAACAAGAAATTAAAAGGGAGTTTTCATATGCATTTAACAATAATTATCCGGGGTTACCAAAATACAACCTCGTATCAATTGATGATAATGATTTTACTATTAACAATATTGTAATTACTCCAATTAGAGCTCTCCATTATAACATACAAGTTATGGGTTTTAGAATTGGTAGTTTTGCCTATATAACTGACACTAACTATATTCCACCATCTTCACTAGCAAAACTGGATGGATGTACCACGTTGGTTATAAATGCATTAAGAAAGGAAAAGCACCCATCCCATTATAATCTGGAGGAAGCACTTAAAGTGATTGAATTTGTACAACCCGAACAAGCTTATTTAACTCATGTTAGTCATTTAATGGGGTTTCATAAAGAAATCGAAAAAGAACTTCCGGATGGAGTTAGAATTGCTTTTGATGGTTTAAAATTTCAGCTTTAAGGTTATAGGTTTAAAGTTTCATGCATCAACAACAGTTCCTATATCCTGGCTCTCAGTTCTTAGCTGCTACTTCCTAACCTAATGTACTAACTTAGGATTTAGATATTTTGCAATATTGTAAAGCAAATCGTTTAATTGTATTGGCTTTGAGATAAAACCGTTGGCTCCCATTGAAATACTTGTTTTTTTCTCACCTGAAAATAAATATGCTGTTTGAACAATTACCGGTAACTCATTATCAAGACTTCTTATGTGTTTTAGTACATCAAACCCATTTATACCTGGAAGGTTTAAATCTAAAAGTACCAAATCAATTTTACCAAGATTATTATTAATTATAGCCATTGCTTCTTCTCCATTCGCAGCCCAAAGTAGTTTTGCTTGTGATTTTTTAAGCGCGGCATCAAAAAACTTTATGCTTGTATCAATATCTTCAACAATGAGTATTGTTTTATCAAAAAACTGGTAATCAGCCCATTCAATCATAGTGGTGAAAATTAATTTATAAATTCAGGAAAACCTAAATTATGATCGTGTAAAACTAACACATATTTTCCAAACGTTAAAAATATTATCCATAAAAATTATATTTCAAAAAGTAAAAAAAGTATTTTTGCCACTCAACAATTTCAAAGTTCATATAAATACTAATAACCATATGTTATATCGCAGGCATCTCAGAATTAAAGTACTTCAAGCCCTTTATTCATGGCATACAGGTGGCATCAACGATGTTATCAGAGGAGAAAAACAATTACTTGAAAGTATTGATAAGTTACATGACCTTTTTATTTTCCAGTTGTCTTTTATAGTTGAGATAAAACGATTTGCTGAAATTAGGATTGAAGAAAACAAACAAAAATTTTATCCTACTGAAGAAGACCTAAATCCAAATTTGCATTTTATTGAAAATAAAGTTCTTATTGGAATTGAGCAAAATAACGATTTCATTCTTAGTGAGAGTAAATTAAAAATCAATTGGACCGATCAGTCAGATATGATTTTAAAATTCTATAATATTCTTAAATCTAAAGAGTTTTACAAAAAATACATGGCTGCTTCAGATAAGTCGATTGATGCTGACAAACGACTAATAATCAAAATTGTAGACCAACTAATGCCTGACTTTGAGCTTCTGAAATCTTATTACGAAGAAAAAAGTGTTTATTATACTGATGGTTATGATCTTGTAACCTTACTGCTGATTAAATTTATCGAAAACTTTTCCTCCAAATTTAATTCTCAATCATCCCTACCTGGAATTTACAAACCTAGTGTTGGAGGTGTTAACGAAGACCGTGATTTTGTTAAGAAATTGTACAAATATGTATTACGAAATGACAAAGAATTAGTTGATGAATTAAAAACAAGGACTAAAAACTGGGAATTCGAAAGGATTCCAATAATGGATGTTATTATTCTAAAAATGGCTATTACTGAATTACAGGAAATGGAGACTGTTCCCATTAAAGTAACGTTAAATGAATATATAGAAATTACTAAATATTTTAGCACACCTAACAGTAAAATATTTGTTAATGGAGTATTAGACAGACTTATACGTGAGTTTAAAGAAGATGGTAGAATAAAAAAAATGGGTCGTGGCCTACTGGAATAGGTTAATAATTACATTTTATTAGTTATACGTTATTTGTTATTACTAAAGTAAAATTGATAAAAGACTAAATAAACAATAAACCAAATTATTATGGCATTTGATATAGAAATGATAAAAGAGCTTTTCAACAATTTCCCGTCACGTGTTGATGCGGCAAAAAAAATGCTTAACAAGCCAATGACTCTTACTGAGAAAATCCTTTATGCACACCTTGACGAAGGAAACCCTTCACAAACATACCAACGTGGTGAATCGTATGTAGATTTCCGCCCCGACCGTGTGGCAATGCAGGATGCAACAGCTCAAATGGCACTTTTGCAGTTTATGCAGGCCGGAAAAAGCAAGGCAGCGGTTCCTTCAAGTGTTCATTGCGATCATCTTATTCAGGCAAAAGATGGTGCTGATAAAGACCTTGAAAAAGCGAATTATACTAACCAGGAGGTTTATGATTTTCTGGCTTCTGTATCAAACAAATATGGTATAGGTTTCTGGAAACCGGGAGCTGGAATTATACATCAAGTAGTACTTGAAAACTATGCATTTCCTGGAGGAATGATGATAGGTACCGATTCACACACACCAAATGCAGGTGGTTTAGGTATGGTTGCCATTGGTGTTGGAGGTGCTGATGCTGTTGATGTAATGGCCGATATGCCCTGGGAGCTTAAATTCCCCAAACTTATTGGCGTAAAACTTACTGGTGAACTAAGTGGATGGGTTGCACCTAAAGATGTTATTCTTCGTGTAGCTGATATACTTACTGTTAAAGGCGGTACTGGTGCAATTGTTGAATATTTTGGAGAGGGTGCAAAAAATATTAGTGCAACAGGAAGAGCTACAATTTGTAATATGGGTGCCGAAATTGGTGCAACCACATCAACGTTTGGTTATGATGATAAAACTGCTGAATATCTGCGTCAAACAAGCCGTGCCGATGTTGCGGAACTTGCTGATTCAATTTCAGAATATTTAACTGGTGACCCAGAAGCATACGCAAATCCTGAATTATATTTTGATCAGGTAATAGAGATAAACCTCAGTGAACTGGAACCAGCTTTAAATGGCCCTTTTACACCTGATTTAAGAACAACGGTCTCTGATATTGCTGAAGTTGCTAATAAAAATGATTGGCCACTTCCTATTGAAGCAGGATTAATTGGATCATGTACAAACTCATCATATGAAGATATAACACGTGCTGCTTCATTGGCACGTCAGGCAATTGCAAAAAACTTGAAAGTAAAAGCTGATCTTTTAATAACTCCTGGTTCAGAACTTGTTAGATACACAATTGAACGAGATGGATTGATAGACCAATTTGAAAAACTTGGTGCTACCGTACTAGCAAATGCATGCGGACCATGTATTGGTCAGTGGGATCGTGAAGATGTTAAAGACGGGCATCGAAATTCAATCATTACTTCTTTTAATAGAAATTTTGCAAAACGTAATGATGGAAATCCAAACACTTATGCTTTTGTAAGCTCACCAGACATGGTAATGGCTTATGCAATTTCAGGTCGTTTAGACTTCAACCCACTTACAGATTCAATTGAAAATGAACTTGGCAAGATGGTTAAACTGGATATCCCTGAAGGAGTTGTTTATCCGCCTCTTGGATTTGATGTTGAAGATCCTGGTTACCAAGCTCCGGCAGTAGATGGCAGCAATATAGAAATTGTTGTTGCTGACGATTCAAAAAGACTACAATTACTTAGTCCTTTCAAAGCTTGGGATGATAACAACTACGAAGGATTAAAACTCCTCATAAAAGCTAGAGGTAAATGTACTACCGACCATATTTCAATGGCAGGCCCCTGGCTACGTTATAGAGGTCACCTTGAAAACATATCACAAAACCTACTTATTGGAGCTGTAAATTATTTTAACGATAAAATAAATGATGTTAAAGATCAAGTAAACGGAAAGTATGAACCTGTACCAACAGCTGCCCAAACAATGCGCGATGCCGGAATAGGAACTATTATTATTGGGGACGAAAATTATGGTGAAGGATCATCAAGAGAGCATGCTGCAATGGAACCGCGTTTCTTAGGAGTTAAAGTTGTAATGGTACGCTCGTTTGCACGGATACATGAAACTAATCTTAAAAAACAAGGTGTTCTTGCACTTACATTTGCCGATAAGGCAGATTATGATAAAGTGCAGGAAGATGATAGCTTTGATATTGTTGGCTTAACGGATTTCGCCTCTGGCAAACAGTTAAAAGTTATACTGCATCATGCAGATGGCACAACTTATGAGTTTATGGCAAACCAAACATACAACGAAAACCAAATTGAATGGTTTAAAGCCGGTAGTGCTCTAAATTTAATTAAGAGTCAGAACACTTAAAAAAACCTGTTGTTATTTCGACGTATGGAGAAATCTCCTAAGTAAAAGGTAATTGCAAATGGGATTTCTCATAATTACGCTTTGCTTCATTATATTCGAAATGACAACAAAATTTCGGATTGTTACATTTAT
Source organism: uncultured Lentimicrobiaceae bacterium (assembly GCA_964460905.1). Taxonomy (GTDB): domain Bacteria; phylum Bacteroidota; class Bacteroidia; order Bacteroidales; family F082. The sequence goes on along the minus strand of CAYWRM010000007.1, from coordinate 14,967 downwards.
TTTCAAATAAAATTATGAAAATATCCTCAACTAGCATAACCGCATTATCATACACCCTCACCAACCACGGTACTGGTGAAGAATTAGAAAAAACACCTGATGATAAGGTAATGAAATTTAAATTCGGTGTTGGAGAACTCCTCCCCGATTTTGAAAAGAATATAATTGGGTTAGGCCAAGGTGATAAATTTGACTTTGTTGTAGTTGCAGAAGGTGCTTTTGGCCCTGTAGATCCATATGCGATTTTTGACATTCCAAAAGATACTTTTGAAACTGATGGTAAAATTGACAACAAAATGCTTCAAGTTGGAAACCAAGTACCACTTACTGATAAAGAAGGAAATAAACACCTTGGACTAATAACAGTTGTTATAGAAGATGCCGTAACAATGGATTTTAATCATCCTTTAGCAGGTGTTGATTTGAGATTTGTTGGGGAAGTATTGGAAGTGCTTAAGTAGGGATAATTTATTGTAAAAAAAAACTAAAAACGAATTTTCAGCCAAAATCTACATCGATACCATACTCTTTGAAATAATTATTAACAATTACTTCTTTTCTTAATGGATATAGTGATCTAATCTCCTCATTTCCAATAATACCACTTCTATAACCAAGTTTATCTAACTTTTGAAACCAATCTGGATTGTTTAGCAATAGGATTGTTTTAGTTACGCATATTGATTTGTAGAAATTTGCAATTGCTCTTATATTTTCCTCCGCATCTGTAATATTAGGCAACAATGCTGTGCGTGGAACCAGATTAAATTTTGCTGTCGAACGATGTTTGTGTAATCGTTTAAAATTGTCCAAAATTATTGTATTACTAACACCACACCATTGCTTATGCTTTTGATTATCAATAAATTTAATATCATAATAAATTTCATCAACAAATGGAACAATTAAACGCTTAAATTCTTCAAAATTGAAATACCCTGAAGTTTCCAGTAAAGTATGTATACCGATACTTTTAAGTTTTGTTAGCAACTCTGAAGCATACTCCATATTTAACATTGCCTCACCTCCGGAAAGAGTGACTCCCCCTCCCGAGTTTTTAAAATAATTTCTATATGGTATTATTTCATTAATAATTTCATCAACACTCATTTTACTTCCAATAATTTTTAAAGCAGTTGAGGGACAAATATCTACACACTCAAAACAATTATTACAAAGTTCTCTGTCAATAAATTTTTGGAAATCAAAGGAAATTGCATTTTCAGGACACACTTCAATACAGCTTCCGCATGAAATGCACTTTTCGTTCTCCCAATATAATTCGGGCGTCAGCTTTTTACCTTCAGGATTTTGGCACCATACACAATTAAGAGGGCAACCCTTAAAAAAGACCACGCTACGTATTCCAGGACCGTCTTCTAAAGAATTATGCTTTATATCAAAAATTAAAGCTTCTTGCAAATGCTTAAATTTTAAATTCAGTTCTGCCAATAATCTCTAACTGTAAATCTTGTTGCATTCGCGTATAATATCCAGTATATCCTGAAACACGGGCAATTAAATCAGGATACATTTCTGGATGAGCCATAGCATCTTTAAGGGTATCACTATCAACAATATTGCATTGGATCTGCATACCTCCGTTTATAAAATATGTTTGTATGTAATTTACAAGATGATCAACATTTTGCCTGTGTGCATCTTTATCTGAAAAAGAAACACGAACATTAAATGTGTAGTTATTGTCGCAATTTAATGGATTAATACTTGCAACATCATTCAAGTTATCCAGAATATTATTTGATGCAGCAGGGTTTGGGGTAAGCCCTGAGGTAAAAGGTTTGCCAGCAAGTCTGCCTGATGCTGAAGCACCAGAAACACGTCCATAAACTGTATGATTATTATTGGTTCGGTAGCCGGGAAAATAAACTCCTCCCCTTCCATTATCATGACTATGCATATAATCGGCTATCATTGTTGTAACCCTATCAACCATAACTCTGCCACCTTCATCACCTGAGCCAAACTTAGGAACTTTATTTTCAATATAGGTGTGTAATGCTTTATGGCCCACGAAATCATCATCCATAGCTATTCGTAATTCATCAAAAGAATATTTTTTTTCATCAAATATCACTTGCTTAATAACAAGTAGTGAGTCAATAACATCGGATAAAGCAGTAAAAGCACCTCCTGAAGAGTTATATTTTGCTCCACCATGTGTCATACCAACACCCTCTTTAATACAATTTTCCAATAGAGCAGAACTTAATGGTGCTGGCATTAGATTTTGTTGAGCTTTCAGAATTTGCAATGATGCCTCAGTAGCTTGTTTATAAATGAAATTGAATTGCTTCTCAAATGCTTCATAAAATTCATCAAATGTCTTAAAGCTAACTAGTTTACCTGTTTTTGGACCAAAATCCCACTTGGCAGATGGATGATATCCATTGTATATAGCCATTGTTAGCGGAACCATCAAATTTGAATCTAAATCGCCTGTTGCACCAAAATGCTTTCCAGTAATTATTGGTTCAACACATCCACATGCTACCCACTCACGAACATCTTTAACATCCCATCCATGCTGACATAATGAGTCAATAATGGCTTCATCATTATGTACTGACGGTGTACCGCTTGTAATATAATTTAGCTCAGCAACACGTGTAATATAAGCAGTACTATTCACACCAACCATATAACGAGCATCCATATCTGGGTCATTAAGAGACAGCATTTCAGCAACTTTTAATACAATATATGTCATATCAACTACAGCATCTTTTCCATCAGCAGTAACTCCACCAACCATCACTGATGTAACACCTGGTGCACCTGAATTTTGCCACGAAGCAACAGTTGCAGCAGCCACCAAATGGCTTGTAAAACGTAAAAACAAACTTCCAACAAGCTCAATTGCCCCTTTAATGTACTCCTCTCGTTCGTTTTCAGGAAGTTTTTTAATATCAGCCTCAAAATATGGCTGAAGTATTTGATCGAGCCTTCCAATTGTAATACTCTCATCCATAGCATCTAAACAAGAACCAATAAACATAATCCAAAGTGTTTGAACTGCTTCTCTAAGTGTTTGGGCTGGTTTTTCGGGTACGTGTTGAAGAGTTTTGTAAATATCTTCAAGTTCTGATTTACGCGTTGGATTTGATTCTTTCTCAGCTTCTTCTTTAGCAACTTTAGCAAGGTTTTTTGTGTATGCCAACATTCCATCCAATGCTGCAGCCATTGCTACCCATGAATTTTTCTTATCTATATTCGCTTTTTGATACTCGTCTGATTTATTACTAAATTCATGTAGGTTTGTATCAATTTCTTCTCTCATACTACCTATACCAAATTTAACGACTTTGTCGTAACCTGGACTTCCGGGGTTAAGTGAAACAAGACCCCATAACCCAAAACAAAACATACGGTCGTTAATTTTTGCCGACAAAGGATAGTCATTATCATCTTTCCACTTTTGTTGTATATATTTATCTCTCCAATACGGAAAAACATACCTGCTTAAAGAATTTTTTGTTTCTTCGTTAACATAAAACGGATCAAGTTCACGATAGGCAATTGTATTTAACTCACCCCAAATAGACCATCCAACAGTATATGGTTGATTTACAGATCCACATATAGGGTTTGTTGTAATAGTACCGGCAAGTAAATCGTTTTCGCGAATAAGCGGTACCTTATTATTCATAAGATACTCAAATCCTTTTGCAGTACGTAACATAGGGTCCCATGGCGTGCCATCCTTTTGTTTTTCAAACCCATTTTCAACATAATAGTCAGTAAGTAACTTCCCCTGTTCAGCTGTTACTTCAGGCATCGTGTTTAGATGATCTTCTTTAAATTTTACAAGGCGTGGAAAATCTTCAATAGTATATTCGGATAAATATGGTTCATCTAACCACTTAACTCCTTCATCAATACTCTCTGCTTTTAGCCTTGTATTAATGCGATTGTCCTTCATGCTTCGCCCATCATTTGTTGCGCCACCAGCAGCAGCTAGATTTTGCTTTTTGTGTACATCTTTTTGTACATCAAAGCCTTTTACATCATCTTGCCACGACAACAAACTTATTAAATAGTTAACATATCCAAAAATTGATTGGTTCCCTTCGAGACGAACCCGGCTGGCTAAAAACATACGTATTGCCTCATCCGAATCTGCATTCACATAATTATTAAACTCTTCTGTTGAATCAAAAACAAGTGTTGCATCTGCATCGATATCACAGAAATCTTTAATAAAACTAAACTTGCCATCTTTAATTACTACGGTCGTTTTTATTGATTCATCATCAGTTTTTATGCCAATTATCGCATTAATTGGACCTAAGTCACCTGTCATCTCCTTGCTAAGATTTTCATCGCCATTAAGAGCGGTTGCTATTCCATCCAGCGTATCGTTTAATAATTGAGAAGCCTTTTTACTCTCATTATTCTGACTGTGTTTTTGCAGACTATTTTTAAGTTTATCCATTTTGAATATGTTTTATGTTATCAACTATCTATTATTAAATTCACTTAGTACCCTTACCAACCACATCGGCATATGTAAAAAGCCCCCTTAGCTTATCAATAAATTCACCACCAAGAATAAATAGGCTAGAAATAAATATTACATCAAAAGATAAATATATATACAACAGATTATTTAATCCTATATAATCAAGATAATCGTAATAAAGTACAACTTCTGTAAGTATTGAGGGTATTGCCAGAGTAAAAATAAAAAGTATAATCCCAATACGGTAACGTAACTTACTAATTGGTTTGAAACTTTCTTTACCTCCTTTTTTAGAAAATTTACTTTTAAATTTTGCCTTAAGCATATTAATAAAATCTTTTCCTAGCAATGCAATAGAAATTGCAAATGCCACCTCAGCTGTAACAAGTATTACAGAGGAGATTGATAAAGCCTCAGTTGTAGTGAAACTTAAAAATGGCATGATCAAAAACACAAAGATGTAAGGTATCCATGAGTAGGTAAAAAGTGCAATACCGAGATAAAACTTCCAAGTTTTTTTCATAATTACTGTATTATGTTAATAGTTTAATATTGGTAATATATTCTTGAGGTGTGCTAAAGTACAACCAAATACTCTTACTATTGAGTTATATGAGAATGAATTAACTATTATTGAACTGTCATATTTACAATACTCTAACCAGAACAATAAATTAGCCGATTAATTAGTAATTATTTGCAACTAAATTTATATGAGTTACCATAAACTCTACTCATGATTATTAGTATAATTTGTGATAATATCATTCCTTAACTCAATAAACATTTCAGTAACATCATACATTAAACCGTTAGAATAATTTGTTAGATACTCCTGAGCAATAATAGGATCTCTTTTATATAATATTATGGCTTTTTCTTCAACTAATTTTTGATCATCAAATATTGCATTTTCAAAAGGAGTCCTTACCTCTCGTACGTCCTCAGCTATTAGTTGAAATTTTAGATTTGTCAGGTTATCCACAAAATCAATTGCCCAACGAGCAGAATTTTCATCATATTTATTGGGATCATAAGTTTTATATGTAGTTGCAACCGAAAGGTTTCCAGCATATATTGGAACATAAGGGCTAAAATAAGGATTATCAAGATAAACCCAATATACTCCCCCAATTTCATCAGGTAACCAATCCCTAAGTTGAAGTACCATGCCGTAATGTCCACGATGACGGGCAACTGGTCGACGATAAGTAATTTTCATTAGCTTACGCAGATCTCTACTTGGAAATGGAGTAGCTAACGGACTTTTAACCATCTTCCCTTCACCATCCGGCACAAGCCATTCAGGACCGGAAGTCATGTCATAAATAGTACCTTCATAAGTTGAGCGTTGAAATGCAATTATATCCTGTACTGATATAAGCTCCTCAGGAACAACCGAAAATGGATATATGGATAAAGGCTCAACAATTTGAAAATATGGACTTATTCCTTTATACGGATCACCATCTAAGAAACGGTCAGGCCATTCACGAAGATTAGGCACAAAAGTTTGGTGAAAAAGCCAAAATCTACCTGTAGCATATTCAACAGGCAAAGGAGTGTATGCTTCCTGCCATATAAATGGTTTCCCTGAAGAAGGATCATACCATCCACGATCTATTGCTTCAGATTTATAATTTTCTGAAACCAAAAAGTTTTTTTTATCTTTTACATTTATTTCCTTAATAATGCTCCAGTTAGGAATCATTGTAGCTTTATCTTCAGGTAACCTTTGGGCAGCCCAAATAGCGCCGGGTTTCCCACTTTCCGGAGTCCATCCCTGTCCAACACCAAATATTTCAAGAATCCAAATTTCTTCTGTGTCAGCAATAACAAGTGTTTCAGATCCATCACCACTCGAAGGTAAGAACCCATACTTTGTCATTAGTTCTCCAATAAACTTAACAGCCTCTCTGGCAACTTTATATCGCTGTAAAGCAAAAATCTGTGCCTGCTCAATTGTCATAATCTGTTTCCCATTCTCACGAGAACAAGTTAGTTCCTGCCTTTGAGCTGTAGTACTTTCACCAATTCCAAGTTGGTATTCATTTAGGTGTGAATATGCCGATTGAAAATACTTATAAGTTTGTTCAACCTGTGGAATATAACCTAGTATTATTCCATCATCATCCAAAGCCCTGTCTGCATCCTGAATTCCCCAATATACAGAGGCTTTATCACCTGGTTTAAATGTTTGAGCTGGAACAACAAATATCCTTGAATCAGGACCAGTATCAGTATGTGATATTATGTTTGAACCATCTGCTGAAGCTTTTTTACCAACTGCAATAATGGTGCATGCATTAATACTAAACTGATATCCAAACATTAGGATGACTACAATCGATAAAATTTTTCGTAACATGACTTTGCTATTAAGTAATTTCTAAAAGTCACCAAAAATAATATCATTTTTTAAACTTTATACTACTTTTGATATTCTTAATATTTTTCAGAATTTAATCCGGTTAAAAATTTAAAAATGAGAAAATAATATCTCTTACCTTATTTACAAGAACAATAATTGCATGCAACACCAACTATATGAATAACAAAATGAAAAACACGACCAAAGACCTTGAGATTGTTGAACTAACTAACAGCAATGGAATAACAGTGAAGATTACCAACTTTGGAGCAAGTATTGTGTCAATATTGGTGCCTGATAGAAATGGCACCGTTGGTGAAGTTGTTTTGGGATATGACAATCCTGAGGAATACATAACCGGTAACTTATATTTTGGTGCTACTATTGGTAGATTTGGTAATAGAATTGCTAATGGAAAATTTACTCTCGATGACAACGAATTTACACTTGTCAGAAATATTGGAAACAATCATTTACATGGAGGTAATGTTGGTTTTAATAATGTAATATGGGAAGTTCAGGATTACAAAAACAATAATGATCAGCATTTTATTAAACTGCATTATTTGAGTCCTGATGGCGAAGAAGGATATCCCGGCAATCTAAATACATGGGTAACCTACACTTTGACAAATAATAACGAAATAGTTATAGATTATTTAGCTGAAACAGATAAGAAAACTGTCATTAATTTAACTCACCATAGCTTTTTCAATTTAAAGGATGGTGGAAAGAGTGATATACTAGATCATGAACTAATGATAAACGCGAACTTCTTCACTCCTGTTAATAATGAAATAATAACAACAGGTGAATTAAGATCAGTTGTTGCTACACCAATGGACTTCAATGAAACTACTAGAATAGATTTGCGCATTGAAGATGATTATGAGCAACTAAAGTTGGGAAGAGGTTACGACCACAATTGGGTAATAAATAAAGATGAAAATGAACTATCATTAGCAGCAAAAGTTATTGAACCCCAAACAGGACGAACCATGGAGGTTTTTACAACGGAGCCCGGAATACAATTTTACTCGGGTAATTTTTTAGATGGGTCGGACATTGGACATCATGAAACAACTTACAATTTCAGAAACGCCTTTTGCCTTGAAACTCAACACTTTCCTGATTCACCAAATCAACTTAATTTTCCATCAACAGTATTAGAGCCGGGAGAAAAATATACACAAAAAACTATCTATAAATTTGGAATATATCAATAAGAAATATCTATCATTATTTACCAAAACAACGCATATAAAAAGACCAGAATAATCATAATAACTACTGCGCTAATATTAAATGCAGTACCTGTTTCAAACAATTTTTTTGATAGAACAATGGCCTTAGGGTCATCTTTGCCACTTGTTTCAAAATAGCTAATACCAAAAATTATAATTATCGTAAGAATACATGTTATTAGCATTTGCTGCATGAAGGGAAGGACTAAAAACATGCTACTTTCACACCAGCCATTAGGGCCTACTTTAAAATACATTGCGATAGGAATAGATAATATTATTCCCCAAATAGCAGCATTATTAGTTGCTTTTCGCCAAAATAGTCCCATTAAAAATACAGCTAAAATTCCAGGACTCACAACACCGGTATATTCTTGTATATATTGAAAAACCTGACCCAAATTACCTAGTTGAGGTGCAATAACAACAGCAATGATTAATGCAACAGCAGCTGAAATCCTTCCTGTATTTACAGTTTGCTTATCAGAAGCATTTTTGTTAAAATAGGGTTTGTAAATATCCATCGTAAAAATAGTGGAAGTAGAATTTAACATTGAGGCTAAAGATGAAACTATCGCAGCAGCTAAAGCAGCTAATACTAACCCCTTTATCCCAACAGGAATAAAATTACTAATTAACCATGGTGCAGCATTATCATTTATAACCATCCCATCAGAGTTAATAAAATTAGGATCCATTGAGCTCCTCATCAGGTTTCCATCAGCATCGGCGTTCATAACAAAGGCTATAATTCCAGGAATAACTACAATAAGAGGAATTAATAGTTTAAGAAATGCTGCAAAGGCTATTCCCCGTTGAGATTCTTTTAAACTTTTTGCTGCCAAAGTACGTTGAATAATATACTGGTTAAAACCCCAATAATACAAATTTGCTACCCATAAACCTCCAATTAAAACAGCAAGACCTGGTAAATCCCACCACGCATCCTTTCCATTTGGAGTTATAATGTCACCCTTCGAAAGGATCATTGAAAATTTCTCTGGAACAACATCATAAATATGTCGAAAACCGTTCAGTATTCCTCCTTCAGGAGTAACATGGTCCAACGCAATAAAGGCAGTTAGCAACCCTCCCAATACCAATAAAATAACCTGGATTACATCAGTCCAAACAACAGAAGCCAATCCGCCCCAAAGAGAATAGGCAGCAGCAAAACAAGCAAGCCCAATAATACTTACAAGCATTATTGATCCATCACCTGTTCCAACAATTGTATCTAAGGCTTTCGCTCCTAAATACAATACAGAAGTGAGGTTAACAAAAATAAAAAGTGCTACCCAAAATATTGCCAATATAGTTTTTAGGTTAGTGCTAAAACGCTTTTCCACAAATTCAGGAATAGTATACAGCTTTTTCTCAATGAATATTGGAAGAAAATATTTGCCAACAATTATTAAGGTTATGGCTGCCATCCATTCGTATGAAGCAATGGCCAAACCAATTGCAAATCCCGAACCAGACATCCCAATAAATTGTTCAGCTGAAATATTTGCAGCAATTAATGAGGCGCCTATTGCCCACCAGGGCAGCGATTTGCCAGCTAGAAAGTACTCTTCAGCTGTTTTTTGATGTCCTTTTTTTGTTCTTGAAACAAATAGCCCAACCGAAATAATCAGTATCGCGTAGGAAATAAAAATAACATAATCAATAGTTGCAAAATTATTCATTATTTAGAATTAATCTGTTAATACTATTTCTGAAGTTCCTTCAGAAATTCTAGTTTTATAAATTCCCAAATGCTTATTTGTTTTATCCAAATAATCCCTTGTTATATTTCTAATAAATGCTTCAGTTCCTGATTTTAGAACTAAATTAATTGTACAACCGCCAAAACCACCACCCATCATTCTTGCTCCAATTACACATTCTTGCGCTTTCGCGAAATCAACTAACACATCTAGCTCTCTGCAACTTACTTCATAATCAAATCGTAAACCATCATGAGTGTTGAACATATTCTCACCTAATAATTCCAGTTTATTATTCTGTAAAGCTTCACACGAATCCAGCACCCTTGAGTTTTCTTCAATAACATATTTACACCTTTTGTAAATTATGGGATTAAATTTTGATTTATACTTATTTAACATCGCTATATTGACATCTCTTAACGAGTGAACATCCTCTTCATATTTCTTAATAATATCAACACCCTTTTCACATTCATTACGCCTTTTATTATATTCTGATGAGGCTAAGCTATGCTTAACTTTTGTATCACACAAAATAATATCATAGTCAGGCATGTTGAAAGGAAAATACTGAAATTCAAGAGATCTGCAATCTAGCTGAATAACCTTATTTTCTTTTCCAAAAACACTTGCAAACTGATCCATAATGCCACACATAACCCCGGCAAACTCATTCTCGGCCTTTTGTGACATTTTAACTAAATCAATTTTCATAAACTTAGTTTTAAATAGTTCATTTAAACCATAAGCAAAACCACACTCAATAGCAGCTGATGACGATAAACCAGCTCCAATTGGAATATTCCCGCCAAACACACAATCTACTCCTGTTATGTATTTTCCGGATTTATTAAATTGAGATATCACTCCCAGCAAATAGTTAGCCCATAAAGTTTTTGATTTTTGAATATTTGAGATATCAAATTCAACATACTCACTATAATCGTACGAATAAAACCTGAATAACTTTAGGTTATTCGGGTGCATTGCCAGTACCATATGATAATCAATAGCTGCCGGTAATACAAATCCTTCATTATAATCGGTATGTTCACCTATCAGGTTAATTCTTCCGGGCGACTTAAAAACCCGAGGGATGGTATTAAACCTTACTATAAATTCTTCAACTATGCTTGAATTGATCATAAACTTGCTATAATTTCAAAAATTGGAGAAAGATAAGAATACATCTCTAAATAGCAATACAAATAGAACAAACTAATATCTTTTTCTTTTCAACGATATAGTCTAAATTATGCAAAGTAATTTTGTGAAAACAGAAGAAAGAAGTATTACCAAATTTTATCAGCTCAATCTTTTTTTGTCGATAACATCAAAAAATTGCCTGCGATAACTTTCTCCTATGGGTAGTATTTGATCGCCAATAGTAACTCTATTTCTTTCAATACTATCTATTCTGTCAATTGCAATCAAATATGATTTATGGATTCTAGCAAACTTAGGATACATTAATGATTGTTCCAGTTTTTTAAAGCTTAACAGAGTCATTATCTTATCATTAACAGTGTGAATTCGAAGATAATCTTTCATCCCTTCAACAAATAATACATCAGCCATGTTTATCTTCTGGGTAATATTGCCATTTTTAATAAAAAAATATTCTTCAATGGGTAAGTTATCGTTGCTAATAACAGGCTGATATTCTTCATCATTATCGGGAGATAGAATTCCATGAACCTTCTCACAAGCCTGCAAAAACCGTGTAAATGAAATTGGTTTTAGCAAATAATCACACACATCAAGTTCATAGCCTACTATAGCATATTCATGATAGGCTGTTGTGAAAATAATCTTTGGTTTTTCTGTCATTGCCTCAATCATCTGTATCCCTGTAAGTTCTTCCATCTGGATATCTAGAAAAATCAGGTCAACTTTGTTGGATTTTAAAAACTCAATAGCTTCCAAAGCATTATCAAACTGAGCAAGTAGGTCTAAATACCCAACCCTCAAGATGTAGTCGTGCATCTTTTGCAATGCCAGAGGCTCATCATCTATTGCAATACAATTGATTTTCATTTATTTATAAATTTTTACTTACAAATATAGTATGTTACTTCGAAAATATTGTCAGAGTAACCTTAAATATACCGGTGCTCTTCCGTATTTCAAGTTTATGCTTATTGGGATACAGTAACTCCAAACGCTTTTTGGTGTTAACTAACCCAATACCCGAAGTAGCATCTTTATTCTGTTCCTCAATCATACTATATCTATTAACAACTTCAAAATTAATATTTCCCTCAACACAGTTTAAAGAAATTTCAATACCCGGAGCCACAATATTCTTCAAGCCATGCTTAAAAGCATTTTCTACAAAAGGAATAAACAACATGGGAGCAATTGACATGCCTTTACAATCTGCATCGTTATTAAACTTCACAAAAAATGGATTCTTCAACCTAAGTTGTTGAAGTGAAATATAACTCTCCAGATAGCTAATTTCTTTTTCCAGAGGAACCCTGTCACTATTTGCATCATATAATGTAAAGCGCATTATTTCAGATAGTTTAATAATAGCATCTGAGGCTTTTTCCTGATTTGAAGTTATCAGGGCATCAATATTGTTCAACGTATTAAACAGAAAATGAGGGTTAAGTTGCGAACGGAGCAATGCCAACTCGCTAGTCTTATTTTTGTTTTCAAGTTCAATTTTCACCTTTTGATTTTTATACCAATATTTCATTAGCTTGATTGCAGCAAACAAACATACAACTGTATAAATATTAAAAAATGAGTAAAACGGATTAATACGCCAAAATGATCCTAACTTTTCTACAGTTTCACCATAAATAATTGGATAGGAAATGTAATATAAAAATACTCGTTGAAGAATAATGGCAAGGGCTGCAGAAATCAAAAAGATAAGTGCAAATAGCACATACTTCCTTTTAAAAAGAAACTGTGGCAACAAAAAGTAAACCGTAAAATAAGCTGCTATTATATCAACTAATGCCGTTAGAGAAAGGCTTGATATAGCAGCTATTGAGTTAAAGTCCTTACTGTAAAATTTGTATTGAAAATAGAAGAACATTATGTATGCAATCCAGAATAATAAATGGGATAATATTCTGATAGCAAGAGTATAATTTTTTGAATGCATTTTTTTCATTTGATTACAAAAGTAACCTATAATTACATAATTTTCATGTATTTATATGTCTAATCGACAAACATGTATGTTAATCCATTAAATAATGGAATAATATCGACATAACGGTTTTATTGCTAATTTACACTCATATATCTATTTATTTATCAGCTATGTATAGTTCATTTGCTTTTGAGCAATGTTTGACTCACTTTAGCCATAATTTTATATGTAATACCAAATAGCAATTCGCATGAAAACTATATATATATTTTTAATTGGGATACTTGTATCTATAACATCCTGTAAACAACAGTTGAAATCGAGGCTTTCAACGGATTTAACAGAAAATGAAAATATCGTACTAACCGGTGAATATATGGGGCAGACTCTCCCCTATACTACAACTAAAGTATTTGCCCCTGGTATAATTTCGAACGGATTAGTAAATCGTGATATAACATTTTCACCAGCCGGGGATGAGATGTACTTTACATTTGCAACCTCCAACTATAGTTATGCAACTATATTAAGTACAACGCTTAAAAATGGGGTTTGGACCAAACCAGAAGTTGCATCATTCGCTAAAGTTCCATATTATGTCACAATTGAACCTTGTTTAAGCTATGATGGAAACCTGCTTTACTTTGCCTCCAACAGACCTGTAAATGATTCGACAGAAACAAAAGATGAGAACATTTGGGTAGTAAAAAGAGATGGCAATAACTGGGGAGAACCCAGGTTATTGGACTCAACAATTAATACCAGCAGAGGAGAGTTTTACCCATCAGTAACAAAAAATGGAACCTTATATTTTACTCGTGATGAACCCTCCGGGGTTCACAATATCTACAAATCAGATTTTTTTGATGGCAAATTTAAAAAACCAGAAAAGTTACCTAAGCAGATAAACTGTGGCAGAAACCGTTTCAACGCTTATGTTTCCCCAGATGAAAAATTTATAATTATTCCGGCCATTGGAGTTGAAAAAGATGTTGCAGGTGTAAACTATTACATCACATTTAATACTAATAGTAATTGGAGTGAACCAATAAATATGGGGCAAACAGTTAATAAAGACTTGGGTAGAGGATGGTCAGCATCACTTTCACCAGATGGAGAATATTTATTTTTCATGTCATCGCGTGGGCTATCAGAAAAATCTCAACCAACATCATTATCTTACGAATTCTTTCAAACACTACAAACATCACCGCAAAATGGAAACGCAGATATTTACTGGGTTAAAGCTAACTTTATTGATAGCTTAAAAGTTAAGGTAAACAGAGAAAATTAATCTCAAAGATTAACAGATTAATTAATCCTTAACACACCTTATACTAAATGCATATTCTTTCGGTGCTGTCGATCGGTTAACATTTTTCATATTAGCACCTATCATTCGCATCCATGCAGCACTTTTACTATACTTAGTTGAAGACCAAAAGTATGCATTGCGATTGATAAAACTAAAAATAGTTAGTTCAGATTGATAATTACCTCCCCATTGCAAATTAAAGTCAGAATATTTACCTATTCTTAATATAGTGCCAGCATTTCGAAATCCTCCTACTGAATCAAGCATAATATCCCACTCTTCATCAGTAGATATGTGCCAGTTATCGGGACAAACACTTAGAAGACTGTCTGAATTTTCACCCACATTTAAAGCGTCCCATGTGTATAATCTTCCATATATTCTACAATAGGCAGTGTCATTATCATAACAAACGGAATTAATCTTTTCACCATTAGCATAATGAATGGTATTAAGATTCCTGGCCATCCAAATCTGCTCACCAATTTTAATTGTAGCATAATTATTCCCCTCACAATCAGTAACAAATTCTTGTGAAAACGAATTGGATGAAATTGTTAAAAACAAGAAAGCAAGAATAAATATTTTAATATGAAACAAATTCATGTTTACATTACAATACTATTTTATTAAATTAACTACTTATGAATTTGTTGTTTGTCATGTACACAATTATCTTTATAAAAGAACCCTCTTTTAAAGAAATCGGTTTCCAGGTCAACTTCATCTC
>CAYWRM010000006.1:0-128550 GCA_964460905.1 uncultured Lentimicrobiaceae bacterium | reverse complement strand
AAAGATAAATACAATGCATAGCCGCACGGGTCTGTTCCTTCCTACTCTATGGATTTATCTAAGGAAACATTGGAGGGGTACTTTGAAGTAGTTGGATACAATATAAAAGCTTTGATTGAGTTTGATGAAAAATATTTTTCAAAGTCTGATATTGAAGTAATGGAAGAGGTTTGGAAAACTTACGGTAAAAAAGGTAAATTTGAATTAAGGGATTTATCACACAAATTTCCTGAGTGGATTCGTTTTGAAGATTATATTAATAATAAGAATTTACCTAATAGCTATCCGGAAAATGTTGCTGATTTTTTCGACAAGCCTCTTATTGATAATTTCCCATTTGATGAAAATAGAGTTAATATTTCAAAATCTATTTACCATTCATTTAGTACAATACAGACAAGTCTCACTGAATAATGGTTGATGTTCCTGCAGAATTAGTATTAGCTAGTACTTTATGTATTGGAACCATTTACAAGTTTTCAGCGCCAGAATTAATTGATATTAATATTCCACACTACTTTATTGTTGTTGCTATTGAAGATGATAATAATTATATGGTAGTTTGTACTACTCAGTTAGATAATAAGATAAAATATTTTGATAATTTAGGGTTGGATTTTAATGGATTAGTATATATAAAACCTGATAATACTAATGGGCTTACGAAAGATTCATATGTAAATTGTAATCAATACCATACTATTACAAGGCAAGAACTTATTATAAAAATCGAGTCAGAAGTATTTGAATGTACAGGGGGAATATCATTAGGACATTATATGCAAATAAAGACAGGTATCGTGGAAAGTCATATTAATGATTTACCAGAATATTTACTTATTCATCCAGACGAATAGAAATATTTTTTAATTCCACAATAAAATACATTGTTTAGTTTAGTTTTCATCTCCATTTATTGTTTCCATAATTTCCCTGAAACTGTTTAATCCTGCTTCGATATTTTCAATTATCTCATTTGCTAATATATCAGGGTCGGGTAAGTTATCTAAGTCGGTTAGGCTTTTGTCTTTAATCCAGAAAATGTCTAGGTTGGTTTTGTCTCTTTCAATTATTTGAGCATAGGTATATTTGCGCCATCTGCCATCTGGGTTTTCTTCGTTCCAAGTTTCCTTTCGTTTATGTCTGTTTTCAGGGTTGTAAAGTATTATAAAGTCTTGTAAATGCTCAAATCGCATTGGGTTTTTCTTTGGTGTATGATGTACATTATTTCTGTAATCATAAATCCAGATGTCTTTTGTCCAATTTTCTTTTGATGCAGGTTTATTGTCGAAAAAAATAACATTTGCTTTGACACCCTGAGCATAAAATATTCCTGTTGGAAGTCTTAAAATTGTGTGTAAGTCAGTTGTTTTTAAAAGCTCTTTCCGTACTGTTTCGCCAGCCCCACCTTCAAATAGAACATTATCGGGAAGTACAACCGCAGCTTCGCCAGTAATTTTTAATTGCGATTTTATGTGTTGCAAAAAGTTAAGTTGCTTATTGGAAGTTGTCGCCCAGAAATCTTGACGGTTATAACTTAAATCTTGCTTTTCTTGTTTTCCCTCTTCGTTGGTAATAGTCATACTGCTTTTTTTACCAAAAGGGGGATTTGCCAATACATAATCGTAACGTTCTCCATTGTCTGAAACCAAAGCATCTGCCGAAGAAATTAAAGTGTCGCCATCAATTTCGCCGATGTTATGTAAAAACATATTCATTAACGCCATTCGCCGTGTGTTGGCAACAATTTCGTTACCGTAGAAAGTCTTGTTTTTCAAGAATTCTTTTTCTTCCTGGTCTAGTTCCTGACTTTTTATATAATCGTATGCAGCCAAAAAGAATCCACCTGTACCACATGCAGGGTCAATTATGCTTTTCATTGGTTTTGGACGAATACAAGCTACCATTGTTTTAATTAATGCACGAGGCGTAAAATATTGCCCTGCACCACTTTTGGTATCTTCTGCATTTTTCTCTAAAAGACCTTCGTATATCTTACCTTTTACATCTGTTCCCATTAAGCTCCATTGCTCTTTATCAATCATATCAATGATTTTTAAGAGCTTGGATGGGTCTTGTATTTTGTTTTGACTTTTAATGAAGATTTGTCCTAAAATCCCTTTTTCGCTTGACAAACTGCGAAGTAATTGATTATAGAATGTTTCCAATTCAATACCTCGTTTTTGAGATAAAGTGCCCCAATCGCAAGTGTCGCCATCTTTGATTTCTTCGCCCTGAGCATTTTTTACTTTGGGGAATTTTAAACCTTTACTGTATGGTGGTTTGTTTAGTTCGTCTGCCATTTTAAGAAATAGCAAGTAGGTAATTTGTTCTAAATAATCGCCATAACCAACACCATCATCTCTTAATACATTGGCGAAGTTCCATACTTTTGATATTATACCTGATTCAGTCATATTTTAATTACGAATTATTAATTACGAATTACGATTTATTAATTACGAATTACGATTTATTAATTACGAATTACGAATTTTGATCTTCATTGTTTTTTGAATGCTGCCAATAATTTTCAGTAATTCCTCAACATCTGTTATTAAACTTTTACTTTCATTATTAGTAAGGTATTCAGTATCTGTTAAAAGTCTTAACCAATAATGTGTTTCTCTTGCTTCTTTGTATGAGATTGTAAGT
The DNA here is from genome assembly GCA_964460905.1 of uncultured Lentimicrobiaceae bacterium. Taxonomy (GTDB): domain Bacteria; phylum Bacteroidota; class Bacteroidia; order Bacteroidales; family F082. The sequence continues at coordinate 125,895 of CAYWRM010000006.1, read as the reverse complement.
TTTGCAAAGAAATCTTTTTCACTTTGCCCTCCGATAGCCTCTTCTATATTTGCTCCTATTGATGTACCACATCTCAATAATTGCTTACTTAATACAAATTCTTTTTTTTCTTCATACAAATATTTATACAATTTTACGATACGAATTGCAAACTGATATGATTTTTCTTGAACTATATTATTTTGTTTCATCTTCTTTTGGTAATTCTTCATTTCCCATTCGTAATTCTTTAGCATTCTTGCCTGAAACAATTGGCTTTCCGGTTTGTTTTTCAATTTCTAATCGTGCTTTTTTTGCAGCAGTACCTCCTTTTCGAGCAACTTTCTTATTTTGAATTATACCTTTTGGTTTTTTAACTTTCGATATTTCTGTGGTTGAGGCTTCGGCAAGCATATTTAAAACCAATTCCAAATTGGTCATATTATCTCGCAGGTTTTCTTTTTTTAAACCTTTTAATTTTTTGTATGCTTTCACATCCCTGTCAGCCCAGGCTTTTGTTATTTCGTTAGTTAGAATGGCATATTCCAAACCTTCTTTCATCCCTCGTTCTTGCCATTCATCCGTCAGCTCTTTTCTTACCTCAATACTTTTTAGTCGCTGATTAATCCATTCTTTCGAGTATCCTTTTGCAAGATATGTTTTCATGGCACGGTCGAAAGCCAATTCCGGATCATCGGTTTCCTCAACTCTTTCGGCTCCTACTTTAGCCAACCAGCGTTTAAAGGGTTCGGCTTTAGGTGATGGAATTGATTGAATAATACGAAATAAGCCCTCAGTATCGGCTGCTTGTATTTTACGCATTTTACCATCGGCAGCTAACATTTTAAGGGGGGTACAAATTGTACCCCAGTTGGAATTAAGTTCCCCATCGCGAGAACGCATTCGTTTTATGTATTGTTTTACATCTTTACTTTCGGAAAGGATTTGAACCACATCCTGAACAGAAAAATACCATTTCTCTTGCTCTTCATCCCAATGGGTGCGTACTTTTTGTTCTTGAAATAATTGAATTTTTTTTGGCTTTTTGTTTTCCATTATTTCTTACTTTTCTTTTTAGTATTCTTTTTCTTCTTCTCTTTCTCTTTTTCCTCTTTCTCTGCTTTTATTTTCTTTAGCAGTTCACTTGCAGGTTCGTAATCATTTTCCTTTTTACAGGCTTCAATTTCTGCCTTGCTCAATAAACTACCTTCAAAAGCTTCTTTAAGAATGCTTTGGCGAAGGGCTTTGGCTTTTTCAAGACTTTCAGTAATGCTTTGCTCTACTTTATCACAAACAGATAAGCGGGTTTCTATTTCCTGAACTATTTGGTTTTGTTCTTGGATTGAGCAAAGAGAAAGAAAAGAATTATTTAGCTTAATTAATGTTAGTCTAGTAATAGCTACTCCTGCAATATTACTCAACATTCTATTCTTTGTTACTTGAGAATTTAGAAAATATTCTAAATATTGGGGTAAGATTAATTTGTGAGCAGTACGAAATACTGCTACACTTGATAATAATGAGAACTCTTCATTCAAATTATTTATAGCTGCTCTTCCAGTTGTTGCACCATCTTTAATATATAAAACATCACCTTTTTTGACGTCACACCGAGAAAATATTTCTAAATGATCAGCACTAGTTACGTAAGAAATATTATCTAAAAGTATACGCCCTTCTTTTATATTCTTTGCAGTAATATATTTAAAATCACCAACATCTGTATTTTTGGGTGAAAAATGAGTGCCATCCATAATCTTCAAACAAACATTACCTAATTTGTCCCAAAACCAATTGCTAGGTAATTTAGGTAACATGTTTAGTTCATCTACCGACAAAACAGCAAAGTACTTATTCTTTTGAGGCTTACTTGGCTTCTTGCCCTCTTTCACATTTATCTCCCACTCTTTAACCGCTTTTTTCCAATCTTTAATTTGTTGGTCGTAGTGGTTTTGGCGTTCTTCTTTTATTTGCTTTAAAAGTTCTTCGGCAGTTGGAAGATTGCTTTGTTTTGCTCTCCATTCTTTTGTGAGTTCGCCTTCAAATGCTTTTTTAAGAACCGCTTGCCTGTATATTTTTAACTGCTCTTGTGCTTTTTTAAAACTTGCGATTCCGTTATGTAAATCGGAAAAAAAGGTTTCTATTTTTGAAACTATTGCTCGTTGGATGGGAAGAGGGGCAAGATTTGTATTTAATGCTTCAATTTTGGATGAAGAGATATTTGGCTGGGCGCCACCATATGCGTCTTCTTCAATTTTTCTTTTTAAAGAATATAGTAGATAAAAAACAAATTGCTTATTTGTGAATTTTTCAGAATACAGTTTTAAATTACCAACTCGTTGATTTTGATATGCCTTTTTCTCAGAATTATATATACCAAATTTACCTGTTGTAGCGCCAGACATCGCGATTAAAATATCGCCATTTTCAACAATATAATCATCATAAACTTCACTTTCCTTAATTCGTTTAGCATTATATTCTGAAACAATCCAATCATTTATATTACCAATTCTAAAAACAGGTATCCCATCTTCAATGTAATCTTTAGCTTTAAATGCAAAACCATTTTTTAGTTTGAGAATTTCACCTAATTCAACTTCTATCCAATCTTCTCTCATTATGCTGCTAATACCTCGTTAAGTTCATTAATAATTTCCGTCATTTCATTTCCGAAAAGCTGATACATACGACCTCTACCGCCTTTTTCATCGAATGGCGTAAAATCAAGGTCTTCTACCTCTATGTGGTAAGAATTTACAACGTGGTTTTTCAATTCACGTAACCACTCCATTTGTTCGTTAGTAAAACGATTATGCTTTCCAGCATTTTGTTTGAAAATCCAAGTTTTAAAGTTATAGTCAATGGTACTATCAAAAGGTACTAATTCTTTATCAATTCCACACGCACGACGTATTAAAGAAACCAATGCTGTAAGCTCATCTGTTGGCTGTTTGCTTTTTACTTCTTCAAGCGTACTGTAAGCATCCCAAACATAATCGGGTGCAAGCATTGGCTTATCCAATTTTAATTTATCAAAAACATCTTTTATCATACTAAAAGTAATATTTCTGCGATTGTATGGCTGTTTGTAAAATATGCTTAGTGCTATAATTTCATCTTTGTTAGCTTCAAGATAAGCGTTAAAGTCTGTTACAATTTCGTTTGCTTTATCTACAGAGGTTGTATCCCATTCTGCTTTTGTTACTTCGTCAATATTAACCGAGTCAATAATCTGTTCGTGTTCTAAGCGGACATTTTCTATATAATCGTTCAGCTTTCCGTTGAAAGTTGAAGCTGCTTGATTAATGAGTTCTTTTTGTGCTTCTTTTCTGGCTTGTTCTTCTTTATCGGGAGTTCGGTCTTGAATAGGAATTGCCTCTATCTTAGATTTTGCTTTTTCTTCAATTTCATCTTTATCAAAAGCAGAAAGTAATTCTTTGCTAATTTGTTTAAGGTTTTTCCCTTTAGAATATTCCAGTAATTTTTCTTTCTCCTTGTCGGTAATTTGCTTTTCTAAGCGTATTAATCGGTTGGCAAGCGAAAGAAACAAATCTTCTTCGGTAACACCCATTGTTACCGCACCAAGCAAATCTTTAAGAGCAACAGTAGGTTTTCTTTCCAATGGTCGGCTGTCCGTCTTTTTTGATTTTGTAACCCCAACAGCATCAACGATAACAAAATGAGTTTTGTTTTTTGCTGTTTTTGAAACCAACTGCAAACTATCGCTGTTAATTGTTCGAGTTCCTCTACCTTTCATCTGCTCAAAATAACCTGAACTTTTTACGTCGCGCATAAAAAGTAAAACCTCCAAAGGCTTTACATCGGTTCCTGTGGCAATCATATCTACCGTAACGGCTATTCGTGGGTAGTAAGAATTTCTAAAACGGTTTAAAACAGATTTTGGATCTTCTATTGATTTGTAAGTTACTTTCTTACAAAAATCGTCTCCTTCGTCAAATTCTTTTCTTATGATTTTTATAATATCATCTGCGTGGCTGTCGGTTTTGGCAAACACTAAAGTTTTTGGTACTTCGTATTCTCCATTTTCGTCTTTTCTGTTTGGGAAAATTTCTGTTTCCAATGCTTTTTTGTACTGACGAATAATGTTTCGTATTTGACTTGGATTCACAACCTTTTTATCCAAATCGTTTCTATGGTATTCTGTATCTTCGTCCTCTTGTTGCCATCGTGTTTTCCGTGTTAGTTTATCTCGTCTGTCAACAAACCAACCAGCTTTTACAACATCTCCATTTTGTGATATTTTTGTTTCTATATTGTAAACATCATACGGAACATTTACACCATCTAATACAGATTCTTCATAAGTATATTCACTTACAACATTTTCTTCAAAAAAGCCAAAAGTTCGTTTGTCGGGGGTTGCAGTTAAACCAATAAGAAAAGAATCAAAGTAATCTAACACTTGTTTCCAAAGATTATAAATGGAGCGATGACACTCGTCAATTACAATAAAGTCAAACATTTCGATTGGAACTTGAGCCGAATATTCAACCGGCATTGCCTGTTTTTTATTTTGTTGATTTTGCATCCAAGTTGATTCATTTGGATTTGTATCTTCTGCGCCTTCTTCCAATTCTTCGCCTTTTAGTATGGCATACATACGCTGTATTGTAGAAATGCAAACCTGACTGTCAGTTGGAATATACCTTGATGTTAAACGCTGTACATTATATAATTCGGTGAATTTTCGATTAACGTCATTGGGCTGAAAACTCATAAATTCTTGTTCAGCCTGTTCGCCTAAGTTTTTTGTATCAACTAAAAATAATATTCTCTTGGCGTCGGCATATTTTAAAAGTCGATAAACAAAAGTGGCAGCTGTAAAAGTTTTTCCTGCGCCCGTAGCCATTTGTATTAAAGCTTTCGGTTTGTTTTTTTTAAAAGACTTTTCAAGATTTTTTATTGCTTTTTTTTGGGCTGGTCGTAATCCTGCTTCATTTAATTGAGGAATATCAAGTAATCGACCTCTTAGGCTACTATCTTTTTTTAGCCATTCAGCAATAGTTTCAGGTTTGAAAAAACTAAAAACTGTTCTTCCTCTTGGTTTAGGGTCTCTGTAATCTCTAAATCTTGTAATAATTCCAGTACTTTCATAAACAAATGGCAGAGGGTCATTATCCAAATATTTAAGTTTTGCTTTTGCATATCCTAATGACTGATCTTCAGTAGATGTTAGGTGAAAGCCTTCATCCTCTCGTTTTGCTTCAATAATTCCTACAGGATTTCTATCCACAAAAAGTACATAATCAGCAGGTCCAACATCTGTTTGATACTCTCTAACTGCAACACCTTTACTTGCTCCTATATCTACTTCTTTTTTAGACTGTACAACCCAACCAGCATCAATCAACATTTGGTCGATTTTATCTCTGGCAATTTGTTCAGGGTTTTGGTTTATATTTTGTGACATATGAATAATTTTCAGATGAAGGTTGACAAATAATGAGTATCTCTTTTTGCTTTTTCCGATTAGTTTTTTTGTTTGCTTATTGTGTAGTTTTTTTAAATTGTTGAATATCCTAGTATTGCCACTGCCCGTTTGTATAAGAATAATAGCCGATTTAGTGGTGTTTTTGTATCAAGCTACACGAATATGTAAGCGGGCTACAACCATTGAATTTTATGCTGACTTGGTTATTATTTTTATACATTGTGTGTGCAGTCGGCTTTATTGTTCAAATTTCTCTTTATTCTCAATTACTTTTTGCTCAACTTCATTGATTAATTCTTTATTTTCTCGCAATAATTTTTGAATTAATGATTTTATCTCTCCACTATCTTCATATTTATCATTCATAAAATTAACTTTTCTTGCGTCACTATAAAGAGTCCACCATTTTTTTCCAGCCGCCTTTTTGTTTTTTGGAAGGGATTTCATGATGTCTGCGAGAACTTGTCTGTTTTTCTCATTGCCAGGTGAAATCACAAATTTTAGTGACAAACCTTTTTCCCAGTAAGCCATTTCAAATAGAAAACTTTCACTTCCTTTCCACCCCAAAATGCCTGTCTTAGGTATTATTGGAGATAAATTTTTAGTTAAGAACCGAGCATAATATTTATTGCAAGTTTCTAGTACATAACCTTCTTCAAGAATTGTTTCTTCAATTATCTCGCGTATTTCTGCAATTTTATCAGGAATATTTTCGATAATAAAGTCAATCGCTTCCTTATGATTTTTATAAAGTTGTAATGCTAAATCTACTGATTCGTGTTCTTTCATAATGTACCTATTTAAAATTAGGAGATAATCTTCTATGTAGTACTGTATTCTTTGGGATAATGAGTTTTTATAAACTGATAATACAATTTCTATTAGTGATTTTATTAGCCCATAGTCAATAGATATATATTGATTTGCATCTTCTTCATCATTTGGATTTAGACCATCAATTGTTAAAAATACAAAAGCCTTTTTCAAATCAGGAAATGAGTCATTTATTATATTAGAGTATCTTTTCAGCTGCCTTGAATGTTCCGATGAGTCAACTTTATTTTCGATTGCAATAATAAACTCTTCGTGCAAAATTATAATATCAATATTTTGCCACTCTCGATAAATCTTTATGTTGTTTAAATTCAAAGAATCTATTGAAAACTCATTTGCCCAATCAATTTTCTCAGATGAGAATATGTCTTTTAAAAACCATTTCAGAAATATCGCATTCAAATTATGACTTTCATTTGGTGACATTAACCAAGCCAGAAAATTTGAATGTCTAATTTCTGTTTTTGTTACATTTAATATGTTGAAGAAATTAGGTGTGTGAAGACTTAATGACAATTCTTCTAATTTTGGGTCTTTAACCAAATTACTTAATTCTATTTTTATATTGTCATTCATTTGTTTATGTGTCTTTTAGCTACATAACGGTTTGAATATTATGCGTGCCGCATTTTATTCAATAATCTTTCTTTTATTTCTATATCGTCAAATTTACAAATCATTTTCTATGAATGACTTAACTGCGGTATGCATTATATTTTTTATTATGGGCTGGTTTTATTTTTTTGATTTAATCCACCATTGAATAATACCAATATTTCCATGTACATTTTCACTTCCTTTTTTATTTGTCTTTTCAATGTTGAAAATATCCATGTTTCTACTTAAATGTAATGCAATCATTTGATGCACTGTTTGGAACGCCCGTCCTGAGTTTTTGTAATTTACCAACATTTCAATATAGTCTTCCTCATGTTTTTGACAAAACTTTTCAATGAAATCATGAGAACTAAATTCTGTATTAAATTCACTTATAATATTATTGATCTCATTTTGGTGTTCTTGTAGGTATGTATTAATTTCAATCATAATGGTATTATTAAAAGTTATAATCAGATTTTGGGGTTACAATTCCTTTAGGAAACTTAAACATATAATTTCTTTTAGAAACATTTAACTGATCGAATTTAATAGAATTATCTACCCAAAAGAATATTGCTTTAGCTATTTTATCCAGTCCTTTTGAGTCTATTTGGTTATCACTTAATAATATCTCACCAGTTGCTGTATTTCTTTCGATCATTTTAATTATGTGTCCATTTTCGTATTCACAAATATTCTCAAATTCGATTCCATTATTTACCCATTTTGTGATCCATTTTCCATCTATGGCCCCGTTTTGGTTAAATTGTCCATTAACGTAATTCTTTTCATCCATTTTATATAAGAAGCTGCCAACTAAGTGGTTGTCTTTAAACGAAACGGCGCTGTTAATTGGTGAATCATGATTTCCAAGTTCATATAATTGTTCTCCAGAAGAAGTTTCCTTAAAAGTCCACATGCCTTCTAATTTACCAGCGACATATTGACCAGTTAGAGTTGAGCTATATGTTTGACAAACCTCAGTAGTACCAGTATTTACAGCTTTCTTTAGAACTTGAATTTGTTCTTTTGTTAAATCACCTGAACTAGTTGCTAGAAGGAGTTGAAATAGTGCCTTATCTTTTTGATTTAATGTACGTAAAACAGGTGATTTTACATCTTCGACAGAAAATATCCATTTTCCTTCTTTTAGGTTATTTGCAAAGTCACCACTAATATTAAAAACTAATCCAACATAGTCCTCGACATTTCCAGTATACTCAAAGTCACCATTGTAGATTCTTTCATATTCATTATTTTCATAATAAGAATATGTCGCCTTACCTCCTTCAAAGTTTCCCGAATAAGTCTGCGTTGATTTATTTTGACCCAAAAGCCAATACGAATACGAAAAAATAGCGATTAAAAATAAATATCTCATGTTTTCTTCTATTTAATTGTTAGTAGTAGTTTCTTGTTTTCAACTTGCCCATACCAATTGGCAAAGTGTACAAGTGCTTTTATTTTATTTATCTCTGTATGTAGAAAGGTAAACATATTTGTTGGTCTTGGTGTGTAATGTGTACTTTTTTAGTTATGATGATTTTCATTTTTATGTGGGTGTTTTTAGCAGATTTCAAATGTAGGGAAAAATATTAGATATTCATTTATTTTCAATATGTATTTATAAATTCGATTTTGGGTGGGAGACGGGAGACAGAAGTCGGGTTACTGCATTAATAGAATTTCCAGTTGTGAATATTCTCGTTTTTGGAGTTTATCATTTATTTTGATTGAGTGGAGGCAGTTGAGCATGCAAGGACGGCAAGGTCTGTTTTTCTTATCGTGAGCCTTCCAGTTACCACAATCGCCAAAATCTCTAATACCAACGAGTTCAATTTTGTCACCGTTGGGCGAGGTAAATATTCGGTTTTTTACTATTAATTCAGATCCTTTAAGTTTTGGGGGATTTTCGATTTTGCTATCGATGATTGCAACTGGGGAAGGGGTATTGTATGGGATTTGAGGGGTAGATTGAGATTGAGGTTGAGGCTGAGATTGAGGTTGAGGTTCCCTCCTTCGCATTTGCTTCGGCGGGCAGGGAGGTTGGGGTTGGGTTGCTTTTAGGGGTTTGTTTTCATTTTTTAGGAAATCGGCAACATCTACTCCCTTGGCTTTCTGTTCCTCATTAGTGTATTGTTCGAGATAATCAGATGTTTGAAAACCAAACTTATTGCCTTTTTCTTTCCATTTTAGATAAATACTACCGTCTTTTGAAGCATCGGGGAACAGTATTACATTTCTACCTCTTAAAGGTATCACTTTTTCCTTATTTAAATTTTCGACTCCACCAGTTGCCAACCAAAGTAAATCAGTAAGGAAAACGCTTGCAATAATTGCAGTTTTTTCGCTTTCGACAATACCAATGGTCTTATTTGGAAATTGACTTAATAAATGTTCGCCAAAAAGACATTGCTTGAGATTGAAATTTTCAATATTTAATACAGAATGCACCCAGTTATTATGGTTCTTAATACGGTGGCCATTGTTATCGTATTTAATTAGTTTGCCTGTTCTGACTTTGTTATTTGTATCTATCTGCCAAAAAATTGTTGTTCCACCATTCCATCGGGAGGAAGTTCCAATATTATACATATTTATAGCTTTATCGACCTGCTCGGTGCTAAGTATGGAATATAGAAATTTAATAAGGTTGTTATTATTGTATTCTTTTAGAGATGCTTTAAAAATTGAATGGGAGATATAGCTTGGCTCTATAGCTTTGCTCAGTATTTCTGGTAGTGAGTTTGACCCCTCTGTCATGCGGACATCTCCCCTATTGGGGAGAGCATTATTTACGGAGAAGTATTGTTTGGGAGTGTAATGATAGCCACATTTATCAACCCTGTTGCATTTGCCTACATCATTAGCTAATATTTCATTTGAATCAGTAGATATATATCTGCTGAATTGATATGGCTTTTTGCATTCAGGACAAGTATGCCGTGAAGTACGACCAGTATAAGGTTGTAATATGTATTGGAATTTGTTCATAATTATTTTTCGATATATTCAGTATTTAATGCTGTATTGAATTTTATTTTGGTATTTCCTTGCTTTAAGATTCCACTGCCTGTGATTGTAATGGGTAGCATAATGTCGATTTGAGAAATTGATTCATTAAGTTTGTAGTAGTCATTCTCGTTGTAGATTATGCACTGGGTTACAATTTCATTATTCAATAGCAATAAGTAGTAAACGTCGCCATCAAAATCGTAACCACACCCAATGAGCAAACCCGAATAGGTTTTTAATTCTTCCAGCTTATAATGTATTGCGTCTGCGACTTTAGAATTTAATGTGTTGTTACTATTATCTAACGCTACATCAATGGCGCATTCAAGTGCACCAATTGTTTTTATTTCATTAATTAGTTTTATAAATTCAGTCATGATATTTTGTTTAAGAAAATTAATATTAACAATCAGACAGGAAACGGTGGAAACGGTATTGTAGGTATGTTATAGTATTGATATACAGCACTAAATAGGTAATTAAGGGTCGTTTCCATCGTTTCGATGTGTATTAGTTTTATTTTTTGTTCAGCCATTTATGAATAGTGCCTTTATGATTTCCATTACCAAAGATTATTTTAGATATCTCACCGTAACTTTTATCCTCTTTAAATAGCATCGATGCCAGACTTTTTTTCTCCGGTTGGCCATCGAGGTAATCATAAACTGATTTTGCATGTTTTTCTAAACGGTCAACAATTGCTAAAGCGTTATTGAAGTCGGTATCACTACATCTTATAGAATTATTTAATGTTCCGGCTTCGTGTGCCCGGAGTGCGCTAAAAATCATCATTACGCGAAATGCTATAATACCTAATCGATTAGCTGTTCCGCTCATAGTGATATCAATTTCATCGATAAGTTTAGATTTCTTTTCATCGAATAATTCAACAAATGTTTTCTTTTGAAGATCAGTTAACCAGAACCAAATTGGGGTTTCCAATTGATTTAATTCATTAAACAAATCATTAAAAAGGATACCTGAGTTTTCAAAATACTGTTGGTACTCTTTTTTTCTATCATCAAATACATTAATGAATTTATTATTTTGTTTTAACTCGTAGAAAAGGAAACGACTGTATAGGCCGTTTTCAATTGAAGGAATGAGGGTTTTTAACTGATTGAATGTACTGGATAAAACAACAGATATTTCGGGATTATTAATCTCGATTAGCTCGTTGTTCATTCGCCTGAACAAGCTAATTGTTTCGTGGTGAAATCCTTGCCGTAATGTATCAGAAAATCCACCATAATCTTGTTTTAATGCATCGGCAAGTGTGTCGCCTTCACTTTCAAACATTATGCCTTTTCCCTTGTTCTCCTGAAGTAGTTGATAAACCCCGCTTTTTGAATTGTTAGCTGGAATATAGAGCATTAAAGTTGGTGGTTTGACTGGTTTTTTTGGAGGCTTAGCATCATCATCTTTACTTTTATTGAATTGCTTCATATCTTTTTTATATACTTCCAAAGCCTTGAGGTATTCGTTAATGAGGTTTTGGGCTTCTTCCCTTTTGAACTGGTGGATTTGTTTTCCGAGAGCCCTTGCATAATCTAAACTACCTTTGCCACCGCCATAACCTGCCAGAACATACACAAAAAGATTTGGAGCAATCCATTTACCAGAATACAAACCTTTAATATTTGGGAGTAACCCACTTATAACACCAATTGCGCCAATTAGGAAAACTTCTTTTTCGGTTTCATCAACAAGGAAATCACATGGTTTTTTCAGCATGTTTGGTAGTTCATTGATTATTGTATCAATTGAAAAGTTACTGATGTGGTTTTGTAGGCCGGCAAGGAAATTATTGTTTATCATAATAGATTCCTTTCCATTACGCAATTTTTTGGGGTTTGTGACCACTTATATGCTAAATCGTAGTGTGTTATTCGTTTTCTTTTAGTATTTTTACCTTTATTAATATTCATACAGATATTGCCCGTATCACCTGCCAGGGTGGTCGGGCTCTTTGTTTTTTGACTCATATTAAACCTCCTTTCTTGTTAGAGGTTAATTTTTCAAAAGCATTTGCTTTGAGTTCGTTAGCTGTTGGCCTCCGGTGGTCGGAGATGAATTGGTCGAGGTCGGCCTCCAGGAATAACCATGCCTTTCCGAATTTTGTTCCAGCGACTTTACGCCTATAGATATAGGTACGGAAAGTTGGGTCGGCCATGCCGCAGTATTTGGCGGCTTGGGAGAGGGAATACTTTTTTTTGGATGTTTGTTGGGGAGGTTGCTCCACATTTAAGAGGTCCTCAATTCTCTCTAATTGTTCTGCCATTATTCCAACAGCTTGAGGTAAGGAATCAAAATTTAATTTTGTCATAATGCAAATAATTAATGTTAATATTTGCTGACAAATGTAATATGTTATCTAACTGATATAGAGGGTTGTAGGGTGCGTTATGGTTTGCGCACGATAATAAACGATTGCAAACTATGCCAAACTATTTGAAATTTTAACTATACGTTTTGATACTTCTAAGATTTCTTCTTCGGTTAATGTACCTTTATTATTATAGTTATGGTCTAAATGGTCGTTTAAGGTTTTTGGAGTACCTATACTAGTGCCGAAATAGTTTTTTATGGATTTGTGCAATGTGGCTCTTTTTGTAGTGCCATGTTTAAGATAGTTATTGACTTTAAGACAATAAACGAATAATGCAATACTTTTTCCTGATTCATTTGAGAATACTTCTTTTAATGATTCGGCAAATTTAACAGGATTATTATGTTTAATGTAAGTTGAAAAATCCAAATCCAGAGTTGGTTTTTTAGTTGATTTGTTAATAGGACTTGGGATTTCTTGATGTAAACATTTGTGTTATCAATATATTCAACTACTTTTTCACTAATTGAAGGTTCCACCTCTATTACTAAAGGCTCTAATGTTTTTAGTGCATCTTCAGTTTCCAATATATTTGTAAAAGTAAAATTACCAAAAGCAGCAATATAGTATCCTTTGAATTTTATTACTTCTTCAAATAGTAACCTGAAAAGGGGAGATGCAACATAGTTAAATTGAGTTCTGTGTAAACTTTTAAGATCATTAATAAATAGTTCAATGAATAGGAACATACTATTAATAATATCCTTGTTTTTATTAGCTGTTTCTATTGTAATGCTCCTATTTAAGTTTTGTTTGTATTCATTAAATTTACCCTCTGCAAACCCTAATTTACTATTTAAGTATTTGTATCTATAATAAATTCTTTTATGTTCAGGTAAAACCTCGGCGTGTTTTAAATAAGCTTCGATAAGGTACTTAGGTTGTTTTATTATTTTTGGACATAGGCTGCTAAAGGGTATGGTAATTTGCATATCCTTTGAGTCAGCATAGAAGCGGTCTAAAGAAGTTTCAATTGAATTGGCATAACGAAGGCATGTATCTATTATTTCATCATGCAAGTCAGCCATATTAATGAAAGGCATATCTATCAAACCATACAAATCATTGAGCACTTGTTTTTGTTCTATTAAACTATCGGTACTGAGATAGTGCCATTCTTCAATTTTTACCATCTGTTCATTTTTTATCCATTTTGTGAGGTTGTTGTTGTTTTTGCTATTCCAATCTCGGATTGCTATTTCATAGTTTTTTTTGTTGAAGGATATTGCCGGAGGAACCTTTGATTTAGTTTTTGGTAGCAGTGATGAGTTTTTGTTTTCCTTTGTTTTCAACTGTAGCCATTCTAAGAACTCATCGCTTTTCTTCAAGAACATGAATTGTATTGCTTCATCAGTAACAATATAGGAAATGTATTTTTTGAAAATTACTAAATTCTCTTTCTCTTTGTTGTATAGATACTCTTTAAAATCTTTTTCATTTAATCTGAATAAGGTTTTTGTTTTTTTTAGGTATTCGGAGAAAGTCCTTTGAAAATATTCTTCAAAGATATTTCTAAAAGGATCATTATTTAAATCGAGGTTTGAATTGACAAAATAGTCTTCTGCTCTTTCTATCTTGGCAAGATAAACAGGGAAACCCTCAATATTACAAATGGTATTCAATCTAATGTTATCAAGATTAAAATCTTCATGAGATGTATGCTCAGATATTTCTGCTTTGTTGAAGTTTGAATAGTTTACTTTTACAGTTGGAGTTATGTACTGTTTGTAATAAATGTGATTTGCATAGATAATAACTGTTGTATTTCCAATTGTGTTAACATTAGGCAGAGCATTCGTTTTGTAGTAATTATGTTTGATTCTAAGCCATTCAATTTCTTGACAATAATCAAATTCAAATTCAGGGTTGTTTATATCGACTATGTCATTTATTAGTAATTCTTCTGCTGATTTTTCGAAGTCATCAAACTTATCCAAAAGAGCCTTTGTTTTTTCCTTTCCTAATCGGGGATTATTTGTCTTGATATTATATGTGGTTTCAAAGTATTTTTTTGCATTGTATTTTAGGAGCCAGAATGTAAATTCAGGATTATTAAGCCCGTCTTTAAAGTGTTCATTATAAATGGATTTGGGAATTGGAAAAAATGGTGTGTTAGTATAATCATTGAAGAGTTGGGTAAGTAATTTGTCTTTGATACGTGCAAGGTCGTGACTATTTTGGTCTACAGTTCTAATTTTTTCTGCTGGCTCATCAATATATGTGGTTAATATTTTGTGCCAATAATCGAGTTTTGCAGTGACAGATGGTTGCTTTCTAATTTCTATTTCAAATCTTTTTATGTCAAACGCACTGTTCGTAATTGAAGTAGTTTCAGGAAAGTATTTTAATATTTCCTTTTTAGTGCTTTCAATAATTGAGAGCATTAACTCATAAGGGTTGTAAGGGTCAAATTTTTTGATTTCTGTTTCGTTTTCAGAATACCAATTAATATACTGGTTTAGCATTTTTAAAAAGCGGTCTTCGAGGTCTAACTCAACGGCTTTCCAGTTTTGGATTGACATGAGTTTTTTGTTGAGTTGATCAGCGAATAAATCAAAATTAGTTCTTGCAACCTTAATGTCGTCGGTAAATATTGAATAAGGGCGTTCTTTGGTGCTATTTTTATTGATTGCATCTATAGACCAACGAGTTGCCATATCAATAAATTGGCGTAGTTCGTATTCGGAATACCAAACTTCAATTTCGTTATTCATTTTTACCAGTCTTTTAGTTTGTCGATATTATCCTTGCGTTGCTCGCTTTCAAAACTACCAAGATAACTTTCTGTAGTTTTTAATGAAGAATGCCCCATGCTTTCACCTATGAATGAAGGTGACACTCCTGCATTTTTTAAGATGGTAGCAAAGGAGTGGCGTGCTGTGTATGTGGATACGTTTGCTTCTATTTTAAGGGCTTTGGCAACTCTTCGGATATATTTATTCGTTTGTTTGGTTGCTTGTTTAATAGCTGCCATTTCTTCTTCTTTATTCATTTTGGGTTTTAGGAATGTAAAGATATAATTTTCTTTAATTACCGGCTTAGTTCCATATTCATTTATTATTCTATTCAAGTCATCAGTAAGGACTATCGTAATGGGTTTTGAGTTTTTGTTTGATCGTTCTGTTTTTGCTCTTCTAAACTCGATAGAGTTACCTTTGATATTTTTGTATCGGAGTTTGCATATATCCTTCATGTTGATGCCATTAGCAAAGTATGAGAATAGCCAAATATCTTTATAATATGCTTCAGGACTATCAGCTATGGCCCCATATTCATAAATACTTTTTACCTCTACTTTGGTTAATGCCTTTTTGATATTCCTGGGAGAAGGGATTTTATATTTATTGGTTTCATGGCTCCTTCTTTTAAAAGGATAATCATTGATAAAATTACTATGGTGGTCTAATGCCAGGTTGAAAATATGCCTTAATGGCCTTAGATAAATGCCAACTGTTGTGGGGTTGCTCATTTGGCTTTCGTATTTTTCAAGAAATTTAGGGGTTATCTTGTCAAAAGTTAATATTTCAGTATTGGTAAAGTTTTGTAGTGACTTCTTAGAATATTCATATGTTAATGCTGTTCCAATTTGCCCGTTTGACTTGAGTTCTTTTATTTTGTCATCGTACCAATAATAAATATTATGCTTGTCGTTATTCTGCTTGTTTAAATATACTTCATTAAATCTTGCAAAGCTGAAAGGGTCAATATCTTGGATAATTTTATATGCTCTTTCTAAAAGTGCAAGCACTTCAATTTTAATATCAGCTGCGTTACCTCTTGGATGTCCATTTGTTATTTTTATGAACTCATCAATACTGGCATTTTGTTTAGTGCCATAATCCCGGTATAGGCTGTTAAGCATTATTCTAATCCTGATAGGAAAAGTGCCTTTCTTATTTGGTCTCCTTTGGTCAAGTAGTGCATACATTGATATTCCTTTATTTGAAAGTTTAATGTCAGCTTCTTGTAACCGAATTACTTTTAATTTTGGGGTTTTTGTTTTCATGGCTACTTGTACATTTTGCGTTTGTACAAGCAAATGTACAAGTAAAAACTATTAAAAACAAGTTATTAACGATTAATATTTATCAACAATATTGATTCAAACAGCTTTGTATATGCTTATTAGAGCAGTATTTGGGCATTATCTAGAAACAACGGAATAGTTTAATATTATGACTGGGGGTCAAGAGGTCGCAAGTTCAAGTCTTGTCACTCCGACTTGATAATCAAGGTCTTACAGAGATGTGAGACCTTCTTTTTTTACTGGAGTGTCCTTCTGGAGTGTCTTTTTATCCTGTAATTTGAATATTCTAAAGCCATTTTTCACCATTTCTTTTGCTACTTCCTTTTTGTTAACATAGTGTTTTGAAGTTTTTCCCATTCAATGTAGTCTGCCTTTGTTTTTTGTCCTGAAAGTGCCATTTGACGACGTTTTTAATAGTTATGGCTAGGGTACGGACTATAGGTTTCAAAAACAAGGTCTTTAGAGTAAAAGTGAATCTTATTTTAATGGCGAATTTGCTTGACTTATGTAAGGAGTTGAGGTTGTGGGTATTGTGGTTTTTCTGGAGTTTCACTTTGGTTAAAAGTGAAACTAAATGGAAAAACCAATTATCACATGACTAGTCCGACTTATACCATATATAATGTGAATGTTAAGGTTTAGTGGTTCTATTTTAATGTATGTTAAGAAACCTTTGTTTAATACATATACCGACCCTAATCATTGAAGTATATTTATTATAATTTAACAACCCTTCTGCGTATCCATTATAATACTGTATGAATAAAAATTGATTTGCATTTTTATTAATTTTAAAGCTAATATCCAATGTTGTATTAATAGCATATTTAGCAGGATTTAAAATTATAGATACTCTTATTCTACCTGATCTATTCTGACTATTTACAGCAATAAATCCCAAACCTTTGTAATCTATTAAATCAGTATTATCTGAACCAACAAATGGAATCCAAACTTTAGCTTGAAAATGTATCATGGAATTAAAAAAATAAACACCTGATAATGAAATGTAATCCCAGCTACGAGAGTATATTGAATCTCTCCCATTAGATTCGTGTTCATACATTAATGATAAAAATCCTGATAAGTTGTTGTTTAAAAATACCAGTTTACCAAAACCAATAGTTGGATTGTAATTGATGTCCTTAAAAGGTGACGAATCCTCGTATATATTCCAAAATGCCTTTTGATTATATATAAATAATAAATATGTATAGAATGGCAAAACTGTTTTTGTTAATCGTTGACGAACACTAACTTGATATTTAATATCTGAATTAAACTTTGTTGGCTCTGTGTTTGTAGGTATTCCAGCTAAAAAATAATTATCCTTACCAAGGCCAAAACTTGGTGATTCGTTTAATTGTTTTAGAAAATCATTTTTGCTAATTTTTGGTTTATATGGTTTGAAAAAAGCTTGTTTTACTAACGAGTCTTCAACCTGTTGTTCACGTGACCCTGTATTATTTTGAGATTTAGCCACAATACATATAAAAAGTACAAATATTAAGTTTAAAATTCGATAGTTAAACATTATTTCAAAATTTATAAGGTTAAATTCAATTTCCTTCGTCTAATATATTGTCATGTTATTTGAACCCTCATATATGATAAAGAATGGTAGATTGTGAAGATTTATTAATATCCCCAATCTAGCTGTGATTATTGTATAAGATGAATATAAGTGTTACAAAAATTCGTGTATTATTCCTGACGTACTTCTAAAACACAATAGTCTCAAATGCATTTATCAAGGATTCTTTTGCTGTGGTGGAAACTATGTTGATCCCTTATTTAAATGTGTTCATATTTAAATACTAAATATTGACAATACAGATTGACTTGATTGTCAAGCCATCTCAAAAAAAACCAAACTACCAACTATCTATTTTAAGAATAGTACTGGAAATTCCTCTTGCTTCATTAATTCTTTAAACAAATCATTACCAAATATTCTTTCAATTAAACCAGTTTTAGGATTGTCAAATACTAAAAGTGATGTAGCCGAAGTATTTAAATAATCAATAATATTCATTGTTAATGTATCAGCAGGTATAATTTCAAGATTAAAATTTATATCAAACTCAGGTAAGTCTTCTGCCTTAATATTGTTTGAGTAGAGCAAAGTACAAGAGACACTTTTGCTAAATATCATTGCGATTGCTTTTTGATAAGCCACCACTTTATTCACATCGTCAGTAAAGTATATGACTTTATCAATACTGGATGCTGGATCAATCTTTTTAAGTGGCAGCGATAATACTGGAATATTTGATTTTAGTACAGTTTTTCTAACAACTCCAATCTGATAATCATCATCTGTAATATCTTCAGGACCGAGGAGGATCATTTTTGCGGAGCATTTGTCTGCTACATTACATATCTGATCAATCACATTGCCTCCTGATAATCCAAAATGAATTGACTTTGATGGAAAGTTCACCGAGTTCGCATAGTTATGTATAGTTTCGGAAAATGCAAGCATTTTTAATTTAGCTTTATGTTCCTCCTGTACTTGTACTGTTTGTTGGTAATCTTCATATGATGCACCACTATATGCTTCGTTAGAATTATAATAAACATGTAGAAATTTAATATTAGCACTAATCTTTTTAGCCAAAGTAATGGCATATTTACCAAGTGCTAATGAATGATCTTCAAAATCTACAGGTATAAGAATTAGAGGTGTATCATTGTAATTAGATGTATTGATTTCTTTTAATGGATTTTGTCCTTGTTGCTCAGAAATCATGAATAATATGATTATTGCATCTTTTACATTTTCGTCTTGTACTTGTAGTTTGACTTTATTCATTTCATTTGGTACACCATCAGAAACAGAAAAATCAATGATTGCAGTGATATTCTCAATCTGCAGTTCGTTTTTAAGGTAATGCGCATGGTCATAGCCGAGTTCGGCAATTGTTACAAATTGTTTTTTCATTTTACATTTTTTTAAATTATAATTAATCGTATTAGCATCAAGAATCTGAGTTGCAAGTAGTCACTTATCGTACAGTGATACCCCTTGTGATTTCAAATATTACCTGACAACATAGTTTGACATTTGTGTCAAACTATGGGTAAAAAAAATTTAATCAGGCTTTAGCCAATTACGAATGATTCTTTTCACATCAGTTTTTCTAGAAGTCATAAACTGAGATATTTTTTTCTCATCATGCTCAAAAAAGAATTCCATTAAAAGTGCTTTAGTAACAAAAGGAAAAGCACACAATCCCAAAATATTTACAAATAAATCCTCTAATTTGAAGGGGATAACACTTCCATCCTTAACCTCATTTTCTATTTGATTAATAAACTTATCAAAATTTAAATTACGTTGTTTTATTAATTGAATAATCCAATTTGGGTCACGATTTAATTCCCATGCCATAAATGAAGGAACTAATGGATATTTTGTAATAAGACTTATATATTCATCAACAAACAATTCAACTTTAACAATCAATGGAATATTCTCGTCTTCTAAAAGAAAGGAAACAGTAGGTACTATTTTGTTTTCTAAATTATTGAGAACTTTTTTGACCAAATGATTTTTACTCCTAAAATAGTAATTTAAGGATGTGCGACTAATTTCAGCTACTTCGGCAATTTGACCCATTGTGGCAGAATCAACACCATTCTTCAGAAACACGGTATTTGCTGCTTCTATAATTTTTATTTCAATTTCTGTAATTTCGTTGTTTATTGTAATCATAAAATTAAACTTTATTTTCAAACAACAGTGTTTGACATCATCGTCAAAATTACAAATTATTTATTTATAAGCAAATTTATTTTCGAATAATTTTTCATATAGTGAATGAATATTTATAGCCTATTTCCTATTTTAATAAAAAACTTAACAAATTGGCTTTTCGCTCAATCATAAAACTATTGAATTGCATCTCGTTTATCTTAAAGAGGCTCATGATAAGCGGACGAATAAGAAAAGGGAATAAATTGAGAGAAACAACATTGAGAATTAAGTCAAATGGATAGCTAGCTTCCTTATTACCCACCAACAATCTATTTCGAATATTTACAGTCATTCTTAAAACAGTAAAAGTTGAAAGTTTATCCTTGAAAAGCATTTCTACTACTTTTTCAGGATTTCTTGAAATCTCACCAATGATAAAGTTAGGGAGATAAGGATGATCTATTAATGTTTTTACATATACATCAATCAGTTCTTTGATAATTTTTTCAATATTATCTTCGGGTTCAGTTAAAAAAATCAGTTTTTCTTGAATTATTCCACATGCTTCAGTTAATACAATTTCGAAAAGCTTCTCCTTAGACCGATAATAATAATGCAGTAATGTCTTATTTACATTCGCTTCCGTAGCTATTTTTTCCATAGTAGTCCCATCATACCCTTTACTAATAAATACTTTTCGGGCTGCTTCAATAATTGCTAATTCGGTTTCATTGATTGGTAACATGATAGGTAGTTTTTATTGTATTCTTTAAGATAAATTGTAACCTATTTAAAATGTAAACCTTACTCATACTTAGATCAAAGTCAATATATAATAATTTGGCTTTAGTATAAAGGTTTTTGATTTTCATTTCTATTGATTGTAATCATGAAGTTTAACACGTGTGTTTGACGCAGGAGTCAAATATACTAATTATTTATGTTATTTATTCATTTATCTGAAAAAATTATTCGAAAATAAATTTGCTTATAAATAAATAATTTGTAATTTTGACGCTGATGTCAAACACTATTGTTAGAAGACAAAGTTGTAAATTTGCTTGTGAACGTTTTGCTTAAGCTCTTCATACATAAAGTGCAGGATATGACACAATTGACAAGAACTAAGATCAAGTATGAAAGTCCTATTTCCTTGCAGGTACCAATATTATTCTGTAACTTGTATCGAACATCTGAATGAACAATATAACAACCTGCTTTTTGTTACTGAGAGTATCAAAAAAAATCTTGGAAGATGTTAAAGCAGCTCTGGGTAATAGTAAGATAGCATTGAAATAAATAGAGAAAGAATTAGATGTATATAAACTTGTATAGATACATTGGGATGAAATCACTGGTTTGGGCATGGATCATACTATTGGCCTTTCTCATATCTTCATGCAGGGATACTTTTGATCATTCAGTATTTTCGGCGGAAGTGCCTTCAGAATACAGGGACTTAAGGGCAAACAAATTCCAGAAATTGCAGAAAGAAATGTCCAACCCTGAAGACACTGCAAGTTTTAAGATTGCACTCATTTCTGATTCGCATACTCGGTATGATGATCTACAGGATGCCATAAATGCCATAAACGTAGATCCGGATATCAAGTTCATTCTACATGGAGGAGATATGACCGATGGTGGGATGCTGGCTGAATTCATGCTTTTCCAGGTGATCATGCAGCAATTAAGACAGCCCTATTTCACCGTGATTGGAAATCATGATTGTCTAGCCAACGGACTAGGGATATATGAAGATATGTTTGGACCTGAGTACTACTCTTTTGTGGCCGGTAATTGTAAGTTCATATTCTTCAATGATGTGATTTGGGAACTGCAGTTCCGAGAACCAGATTATTTTTGGTTAAGCAAGGAGCTGGCCGATCATGGTAATTATTCGCATATTTTCGTGATAGCACACATCGCTCCGTATTCTGATTCATTTACTCCATTGCAGCAGGAAGTCTACAGCTCGATGATGGATACGAGCAATGTCAGCATCTCTGTTCACGGACATCATCATAATCACGAATATAGCGAGCACTACCATGACGGTGTAATGTATATAACCATTGGAGCCGTGTACAAGCGTTATTATGTGACGCTTGACATCAGCCCAGATACCATGATCATGGAAAGGATAAAGTTTTAAGATGAAAGCTAAACTAATCATCATTTTATTATTCATGTCTATCCTTCTGTTTGCCAGAGCCCAGGATAACGGCCAGAATTGCAGGAACTGGATCATTCCCAAGTATCTGAATCTGCAGTACTCTGGAGGTGTGGGAAACTATGTGATTGGAGCTGGTTATATCCTGAATAAATCCCAGAGTTTACGCCTGTCTTTTCAATACGGATATACACCCGCATATAAAGCAAAATATACAATACATACTTCTTCTGTTAAGTTCAGTTACTATCCCGTCAAGCTAAGAATTTATAAACAGTTTTCGGCTATTCCGGAAGTCAGTTTGGGTGTCAGCAGAGTGTTTGCTGACGGACCGGGTACCTTTACACGCTTACCATCCTATTACCCTGATGGTTATTATGCTCCCAACGCATTTAGGTTCCATTTCAGTCTGGGTGGGGCTTTTCGTTACGATTTGAAATCAAAGTATTACGTGCAGGCTGTAGAACTCTATTTTGAAACAACCACCAATGACTTGTATGTTATGTATTATCTAAACTATGATCCCATTAAACTTACTGATATTTTTTCGATGGCCATTGGAATAAACATATTGATGGGAAGATGGTAGATATCAGGAACGAATCTGTAACTGTAAGAATATGAAACTCAAAGAAAAAAAATACGATAGCTTGCTTGAGAGAATCAACTCTATTCTCGAAACAGCGGAGCAAATGGAGAGAAAATATAAGCCTCAACTTGATCTGGTGCACAATGCCTACAAGAAAAGTGCTGTAAACCTGGTCCATTATATGGCACTTAGAAGTCACTATATTTCTGACATGCAGAGAGAACTACGTTTTCTTGGACTACCCGGACTTGATAATGTTGAGGGCCATGTAATGAGAAGTCTGCTGGTATTGAAAACCATATTGAACCACCTGGTAGGGGAAGCTAAATACGAACACCGTAAAGGAACCATTTCAATCAAGAGAAGTGTTAAACTGCTGAATGCAAATACCAAGGCCCTTTTCGGGTATAAGTCGAAGAAAAGAAGGACCAGGATTATGGTAACCTTACCAAATACTGCAGCTGAAGACAAAGTATTTGTGAACGACCTTGTTGGATTGGGCATGAACAGTGCCAGGGTCAATTGTGCCCATGATAAACCTGAAGTCTGGACCAAGATGATTAGCAATGTAAAGGAAGCTGCAGTACGTAAAGGGAGAAAAGTGAAGGTTATGATGGACCTTGGAGGGCCAAAGCTCAGGACAGGGGCTATGGTCCATGGTCCACAGGTAATTCATATCAGACCAGAGAAAGATGCTGTTGGAAGAATTACCAATCCGGCTAAAATATGGCTCGCTCCAGCAGATGTCCCACCACCTTCAGAAGATGCACAAGCGATCATTCTCATTGAGGAAGAATGGATGATGCTGATGAAATCGGGCGATGAACTGAATTTTAAGGATTCCAGGGGCAAGAACCGCAGTATAAAAGTGCTTGAACGGGAAGGGAAAGGCAGATGGGCATTATGCAATTCATCAGCATACATCACTCCAGAGACCGAATTTGAGCTAAAAAAACAAAAGGGAAAGATTGATCGGATAGAGATAGGGGAACTACAGGCATTTGAACAATCGATCACACTATCAACTGGCGATATGCTATACATCCATAAAGACCCCAAGCCTGGCGAACCGGCTATGTTTGATGAGGATGGATCCCTTTTGATGCCGGCACATATTTCCTGTACCCTACCAGAAGTATTTGATGATGTTAAAGTTGGAGAACCCATCATGTTTGACGATGGTAAAGTGGAAGGCATTATTGAACAGGCAGGTAAAGAGGAACTCAGGGTAAAAATACTTCATGCAAAAAAAAATGGATCAAAACTCAGGTCGTATAAGGGTATCAACCTACCAGAGTCCAATCTTAGGATTAGTGGCTTAACTGAAAAAGATAAAATGGATTTGAACTTTGTTGCTGTCCATGCCGATGTAGTTAACCTCTCTTTTGTAAATACGCCGGATGATGTTAGGCAGTTGACCGACATGCTGGATAAACTCGGTTCAAATATTGGAATCATTCTTAAGATTGAAACAAGGAAGGGCTTTGACAACCTTCCGGGTATCCTTCTTGAAGCCATGAAGTCATATCCAGTAGGAGTTATGATAGCCCGCGGTGACCTGGCCGTTGAAACAGGATGGAAGCAGATCGCCACAATTCAAGAAGAGATTCTACGAATTTGTGAAGCTGCTCATATCCCTGATATTTGGGCCACGCAGGTGCTGGAAAACCTTGCCAAAAAAGGCACACCATCTAGGGCCGAGATCACCGATGCTGCTGCCTCTCAACGTGCCGAATGTGTCATGTTAAATAAGGGTGTTTATATAAGAAAGGCGGTGAGATTGCTCGACCGTATTCTTCGTCAAATGCAGTCCTACCAAGATAAAAAGGAAACAGTATTGTCGAAGATCGATGATGCTGGTGAACTTAGTCTGAAGCGAGACTATTCATAGGATTTACACTTTACTAGATATAATATTAACAAAGAAATTTCATTTTGTGTTGATTAAAAAGATAATATTCAAAGTTCTGATAAGTGGACTGTTAATAATAGCCTTCATTAATGGTATGGGACAGAATTATGATCTAATGAAGGTGTCTATTTATAAGGTCAGCAAAAAAGTTGAGATACCGATAACTATTGCAATATTCATGTCGAATTATGTCGGATTCAAATACCTGAATAATAAAACCGAGCTTTCATTTAACGAAATAATGAATCTGGACGAGGATAATATATGGTGGTTCGACCGGGTAGCTACACAGCAAAATGCAGATGACCGATTCCGTTATCAGGATGTTTCAGATGTGATCATGAATATCAGTATTGCCTTGCCGATTTTTCTTATGATCGATAAAGATATAAGAAAAGATTGGCTTGACCTCCTGGTCCTCTATGGCGAAACCCATGCCGTCAATACCAGTTTGTATATATCATCAGCCGCTTTCATCGACCGTACAAGACCGTTTCTGTATAACCCGGATGTTCCATATAGTGATAAAAGTGGAACAGGGACAACAATATCATTCTTCAGTGGTCATGTCTCTACGGCGGCAACTGCATCATTTTTTATGGCAAAGGTATACAGTGACTATCACCCGGAGCTGGGAAATAAGAAGTTTTGGCTGTTTGGGGCAGCAATAATACCTCCAGCCCTTGTTGGATTGTACAGGGTGAAAGCCATGAAACACTTTCCAACCGATGTTATAGTAGGAAGTGTAATTGGTGCAGCAATCGGAATCATAATTCCACAACTGCACAAGGTAAAGAAGAAGACAAACCTGTCTTTTATTCCCTACACCGGCGATATTAGCGGATTAAAGATACAGTACACCTTTCGTTAGGCAAAGAAGGAAAGCACAAAGGCCAGTACTGAGACAACCAGCCCGAACATAAAGAAATTGAATGACAGGCGGATCAATTTGTATTTCTTTGCCAGTACTTTCCCAAGGGCGTACTGGTCCTTGATCATGGTAGAATAAAGATAGTCATCGTCTTTCATCATCTTGCGCAAGGCCCAGTCGTACTCATCCAGGGTCCTATTATAAAAGTTCCCGAAGAAGAGCAGGTTTACAGATTTTTGATTGATATCATGCTTCGTGAATTTACCAGAGGAGATTTGTGGTCGTGTGGACAAAATAGCCAGGATAATCGTGATTAGGCTGGTACCTATAAAGATCATTGATGGCAGAATAATATTGGGATATTCCTCAAAACGGCTAACAAGGACCGTAAGAAGGATGGTCAGAATCAGGGTATTCACTGTAATGAGGATATTCGATTTGTTATCGGCAATGGCACTCAGGTTGATCTGGTTGCGCGCCGTCAGTCTGAACATGGACTCCACTCCACGGGAATAACCCTTCTTATGCTCCAATTTTACCTGGAGCTTTTCTACCTCCTTATTCAGTTTCTTAACCTCTTTTTCCCGTTTGGCAGCGATTTTATCCAATTTTTGTACTAGTAGTTCCATTGTCTTTTCTTTCTTTTCCTGCAAAACAGTCTTCCCATAATTGGTATGGAAGAAATGTTGGTTAAAGAAAATATATGACAAACGTTCAAATTCGA
Organism: uncultured Lentimicrobiaceae bacterium; assembly: GCA_964460905.1. Classification (GTDB taxonomy): domain Bacteria; phylum Bacteroidota; class Bacteroidia; order Bacteroidales; family F082. The sequence continues at coordinate 99,627 of CAYWRM010000006.1, read as the reverse complement.
CCTTAGTAATATCGATCATTTTGATCGCTTTAGTTTCTTTCCTCATCAGGTTGGCCTGTTCGAAATACTCGTCTGTAGTGATATGGTACATATCTGCATCACACAGAACCTTGGAGATCTCGTCTTTTGGTTCCTGCGGGATCCTGGTGGCCAGGATGGCATTTTCAACCAGCTTGATCTTATCAGCATCCAATTCTTTCTCTCTGAGAAAAGCTACCGCTATTTCAGCACTTTTTAGTTCATGATCGTGATGTGATACTGTAAAGCCAATATCATGAAGCCAGGCACTGATCTTCGTCAGGATCATATCCTCTTCATTGAGTCCTTCGGCTTTTCCAATTATATCAACAGCAGCCACAATCCATCGGGCATGATCTTCAGAATGATATAAAATATTCTCCGGCAGTTTTTCCTTCAGTTGTTCAATCAGGAAATGCTCCGTATCTTTTAGTAGAGATTGATCAATACTTGCCATAAAATCTTGAATTTGTATAGTGATAACTAAGTTAATTGATAATAGTTTGTTTTAAAATAAAAAATTCAGGTTGAACACGAACATATGGTCATCATAGGAGCGCTGATAACAAAATGTCAGGGCTGTAAACTCAAATGGCGTTAGCCATATACCTCCTCCGAAACCATCGTGCCAACTACTTGAATTTTCACCATCGACCCATACCCGACCAATATCATTAAATCCAAATATACCTATCTGACCATTCATAATATATGTGTTCAGGTTAAACAGTTTCATTCTGATCTCAGTATTCTGAAAAAAGCTGTAATCGCCGGCAAAACGCCTGCTCTGAAAACCCCTTAGGTTGGTTTTTCCACCCAGTGTATTCGCATGATAAAATTCGTAATCGCCCAGGTTCATGGCTCCACCAAAACGAAATGTGAATACAAAACGGGGGTCTTTCCTGAAACTGAGATAAACCCTGATGTCACTGCTTATCCTGACAAAATTTTTGGCTTCTTCATTCAAACCATAAAAACCTTGCACATTCGTAAGGAACTGCATACCCCGGAGGGGATAAATCTTGTTGTCGCGGGTGTCAATCTCGAAAGCAGCATTTAGCCCGGTAAAATGATGAGGGTCGTAAGCCATGCTATCAATACCATTCAGGTATTGATCTCCAATAAAGCGGTCGTTGGTATCCGTGACCTCAAAATACTGGTAAAAAGCACCGAATTTGTAATTTACTTTCTCATTTACAGTATGCCTCAACCAGGGGTTGGCATAAGCATAAGCGTATCGAACCCGGTAATAAGATTTATCGTCTGTCAGTTTTTTAGTCTGGTTTCCGACACCGAAGAAGTTGTCGACATTGCGAGGGATAGCCACCTCGGCATCAAGTTCTATGTCGAAAAACCTTGACTGAACAGCATAAAGGCCGGAATAACTCAGACTAAAGGCAGCGGTTTCAAAAGCAATACTTCCATTAATCTTATGAAGCGTGGAGTCCCTGAAATTATAGCGGTGGATATTTATACCCGCGCCTATGAAAAATCCGTCATCGATATTATACCCTGCTGAAATCAGAGGCATGGCTCTGTCATATTTATATTGTTTCCTGTCATAGTCATCAATGCTCTTATCCTTTGAAAGAATGAGCTTTGTTTCCCTACCTTTTTGAAAATAGTTCTTTTTGTCTTTCCTGTCATATACCCAGACACTCTTCCCGCAGCCTCTAATCCTTGAGTTGTCAATAACGGTGTCATTATTCTTTCCGCCAATCAGCCTGATCTTGATTGCTTTCCTGGCTTCACCATTAATCTCGAACCTGTCATCATCCTTCAGTCCGTACAGCCTGATCTCTTTTGTTTCATTTGCTTTGAATTCGCGATAGTACAGCTGTTCTTTTACCTTGCCTTTCTTATTACTAAGAGCAAAAATCCGAACTTCAGTATTGCCATTTTCCATACGTTTTACCCTGAAAAGGTCGCGTTTATCAGTACCAATGACATCCACTTCTTTCGATAAAAAACGGTAATATCTCTCGGCATATTTCAGGATTTGGCTTCTGCGTGATCTCAGTTTTTCCTCTATTTCCTTTCCCGAGAGGATGTATATCTCTGGCGGCAGTTGTGTCACAGCCTTGTGGATAACCGAATCTGTGATGACCTGCTGCAGTTGTTCTGCCGTTGCCATCCATTCTTCAAGCCCTGGTTCTGTCATGAAAGCCCTGTCGAAATACCTGGCATTGTAGCCCAATCCCTTCACATTGGTGATCTGATGGTCGAAGCCCTGGAACTTGGGCATGATAAACTCCTGCTTAACCAGCCACATGATGGGTCCTTCATTTAGGAAATAGGTCTGGTCACGGTCGCGGGGCACCGGACGGTAAAACTTGGTATCTCCTTCCTTGATTTTAGCCCAACGCCATTGATCATCATGGCGGTCCCAGTCGTTGATGAGGATGTCGAAGAGGCGTGCATTTACTACTGCTATCTGGGCCACCCTATGATCGTGTTCACCCTGTGTCTTTTTTATCAGTTTAGTTGTACTGATAATGTCTTTAGAATTTCCGAAAAATTCAGCATCACTCCAGTCACCGGCAGGCCTTTCTTCAAAAAGGAATACATTGTTGGCCAGGTCTTTCCGGTATATGCCCAGGTGTGGGTCATCGGGGACCCACACAATTCGAGGATTGGTATGCATGACTCCGGCTGCATTTGCGAGGGGAGGTATGGTCACTGCCCCGTAGGGATGGGAGGATGATATGCCATCCTGCACTACTGCTTCTGCTATGGTATTCCGAAACTCTTCTTCAAGGGCTTTCTCCACGTATTTGTTAACGGACCTCAGCACGTACTGTTTGCCGTCGGGTGCTTCCATCCTGATCGAGCGGGTTTGCTGCCCGCCACCCCTTTTAAGGATCTTCAGGCCTCTCTTTTCTCTGCCGATATCAAAAATCGGCAACTCTACTATAGCCTTCCAGAGGCTGCGGTAATTCTTACCCATCCAGAAGCTTACGAATTTCCCGTTATCATAAATATCAGTCAGGTAAATGGTATTTACGCTGTCGGAATAATCAGGCATGACATGATGTTGGTCATCTTCCTCAATATAATTTTGGGTGAAGAGATTTTTTCGAAAGACCAGTCTACCATTTTTCCCATCCGGGATCCAGTATTCCACCCATACATCTCCATTGGTATAGAAATTGAGTTGTGCCAGCCCCCTGCTCATGCAGGCGAAGTCGGTTTTCTTACCCCTTTTTGAAATATACAGGCCTTCCCCGCCTCCGCCACTAATGATATGGTGCAGGCTGTCGTACAGGAAGTATTGCAGGTTATGTTCGTGCCCTGCTGTATACATGATATTGGGGTACTCTCTGAATACCTCCAGCATATTGCTGATAAACAATTTGTATTCGGGATGGGCTATGTCGGATAGATGCCCCAGGTATTTGCGATATCCCGTTCCAATGAATCCGGGCAGGGGGATGTACAGGTATTTGTTTGCATCTAGGAGAGGAAATATATTCCGGGAAGCCTTAAAATATCCACCATGATTTCCAACACTGAAGAGCGGATGATGGCATGCAAAGATGATCTTTTTTCCTTCGTTTCTTCGGATAATATCATCGATCTGAATGAAGAGGTCGGAAGGTTTTTCAAAACCGCATCCGTCTTCCGGGCCTGGCTTTTCATTCTGATGGAAATACCATTCCGAGTCGAAGATTATCGCAACAATATCACTAGATAGATGCACTTCCACAGGACCAGGGCAGCCATCATGAGGAAGATAAACATCCTCACTATCCAGTGCATTCATAATGTATTCCTGCTGGTATAATAGCCGCTCATAGCCTTCATCTCCACCTCGGTCCCAGTCGTGGTTACCTGGAATAAAAATCACTCTGCCCGCAAAACCTTTAAGATGGCGCAGGATCACATCCATATCGGCCTTGCTTGCTTCATGATCCCTAGAATCCGGAAGACCCAAACCGTGAGGATAAACGATGTCGCCCAATACAAGGAGTGATCCTTTTTCGCCAACAGCATCCAGCTTTTGCTTCATCAGCATAACCACAGTGCTATCGTCGGCAGGGTATTTAACGTCGCCTATCAGTATAGTACTGTAATAAAGTTCTGAGGAGGGTGGTGGTATTCCTTCTTCCCATCCGATGAGGTCTTCATCATAATAGGTTTTCTGTGAGAACAGGGGAAAGCTGATCAGCAGACCGACAAAAAGAAGAAGAATATTCCTGATCCGGCATCCCATTATATTTATTCTTTATTTTTAAACTTCAGTATATTCGCTTTTCCGTCACCTCCCTCATTGGATATATACATGTCGGCATCATGGTTGAAGCAGATCCCTTCTGCCTGCTTGAATACGCCGTCAACCAATTCTGTGACAGCCAGCAACTTCCCGTTTGGAGAATAGACCATCAAAAGGTCTCCCACAGCTCCGATCACGTAATAATTACCCGTATAAGGATGTACTGCAATATCGCTGGGCTGGAAACTGACATCGCCTTTGTTCTCATCTATCCTTGACATAATACTGACCCCTATAGATGAAAACCAGTTATAATCTTTAAGATCCTGAATTTGTTTCAGGTCGATTAGGAGGATTGGTTCAGGGTCAAGTTCTTCATCTTCAAGGCAAAAAGCATATATAGCCTTAGTGTGTTTACCGTCCCGATCATCGATAAATGGATGCCCTTTGCAAGCTATCAGGAGCCGCTTATTTGCAGCATCATAAGCCAGGCCCTCCGCATCATTCCTTTTGGTAAGTGTCGTTTCGAATTTCCTGGTTTTCTGTTTATCCTTGCCTTTATTGTAATCCCTAATTCTGTATAGGTTGCCATTGCTTTTCAGCACCCAGGCAGTATTTCCATGTATGGCAATGCCTTCATAATCACCTTTGTCGGCGAATTTGATCTCTTTTTCAATTTCACCTTTGTCAAAATCAATCAGGTAAATGACCCCACACTCATCTTCAATGCCCGTGATCAAACCATTTCCCTGGTATTGTATCCCCGAAATTTCCCTGAGGTCAGAAGGAAGTTTGACCTTTTCATCAGGGTACTGCAGCTCATAGTTGAAACGAAAGCCTTCTGCTTGATACAGCATTCCCGGTGGGAGTTCATCCGTCTGGCAATGCAAGGCATTGATACCCAAGATGAGTACTATAAGAAGGGAATAAAATTTTAATTCAGTTAGCTGCATTATTTAATCGTCTTATAATCAACTCAAGGAAATCCCAATCAGCACATAAATAATACCTTATCTTGTGTTTCAGCAATGCTGAATATAAATACGGCTTTGTTTTTACCGCGGAGATGAACTTCATCCACAAAGTCTGTCTGTATTTGAGGAGAAAGATCCTGAAGAGTATTGTAAAAAATTTCTGAACAAAGAAGGTTTTTGTTATAGGTCTTGCATAGTTCGAGCATCCGGGCTGAAGTGTTCAGTACATCTCCGTGATATGCGATCTCTGACTTGACCCTTCCACCTACTTCTGCTACCATGACCTTTCCCGAGTTAATGGCACCTTTGAATTCGGGCACAAGCCCGTACTTGTCAATGTAATACGTGGATTTGTCTCTGAAAAGGTGTTTATATGCCAGAAAAAGCCCTACACTGTTGATATAGTTTGATGTGCGCTTTCCTTTCCATGTAATTACCGCTTCATCACCTACAAATTGATACAAATTGCCGCAGTACTTGATGATAAGGTTGGACAAGTCGTTGAAACAATCCTGCAACAATTCGCTGTAGCTATGATGACCCAGGGTTTCTGCCATCTGGGTTGATGACTTCAGGTCGAGAAAAAGAAATATGCGGTCTTCTTCTTTTGGTTTATGGTATTTGCCGGTTATGATAGGGAAGAAATTACTGTGTCCTATATTATCTTTGAGAATAAGGATCAAATTCAAAAAGATGGAAGAATATGTACCCAATAACAGCAACTGGTAGAAGCTGGCCGACACGAAAAGAGCCGTTGTTTTGTCAAATGCTTCAAGAACATCAATGTCGTATTGGAACATATAGTAAAAGAAAAGTGTTAATACACCAATAATCATGATGCTGGCAAGGTATAAAAGCAGCTTGGCAAGGAAAAGCACAAGGAAGGATAGTCGTTTAAAGAATCGTTGAAAGAGATAAAGTTCTGCCAGACCGGTAATAAGCCCGATCAACAAACCGGCCACTACAGAGGCAAACAGGTTATTTAGCATTATCTTATAGAACTTCGATCCGCTTTTAAAAAAGTCAGTTGGATTCAATATAAAAAACTCAAGGGCGACTACTAGCCTCACAGCTATTATCCAGTATATAATAATAAACAACAATTCACTGATATTGTGAAAATGAATGGCATTATTATTTCTATACCCCCCCCATATATCTTTACCCTTCCATCTATTTCTCAAGATATGAAACCGTAAAGTATTCATCCTTTACATTTGGATTAAAAATAATTTTATCCATTTTCATTATTGAGCTTCTACCGTTTTGCACATTAACCACTTCCATATGTGTGGGAACTGATTTTTTGTTTTCTGTATCAACCATTTTCACTTCTTTTACTGTCATTTCTTTAAGAAGTTCGCCTTCAATGTCATATATTTTTGCTTTTCGGATAACGTAGTCTTTTTTACCTATCCATACCTTACGGCTTAAATACCCATATTCGTCAGCTACATCATCATCTTTGGAGGTCATTTCAATATTCCAACATTCAACATCTCCAACCATGTCTGATTCGTTCAGCATCTCGTATGTAAAATCATCAATTGTAGGCATTACCATATCAGCATTAGAAAATTCTGAACCCATAAAGCTCTTTCCTTTTTCACTACTTACAATTCTACGTGTTTTACGTAAAGCAGGTAAATAAATCCACATATCATCATCTTTTTCTCTATAATCGAAGGTTAACATGCTTGTTCCCTTAACATCAGCTGGTTCAAGAAATCGGATGATTTTCTTTTCTGTCATACCCTCATCATATAGCTTTGAGGCAATAGCAGTTTTCCGCTTTCGCTCACGACCTTTATCATCTTTTATGGTTAGTTGCGAAATCGCTTCTGAACCAGCCATTTTGTTAATTGTAAAAGTTTTATAAATAATTGTTTTAGCATCATCGGATGGTGGTGCAAACCCTAAAGCAGCAATCACGATCATCGATATTAATAATTTTTTCATAAGTCTATATATTTAAGTGTTTTACATTATTTCTCTATAAAAGCAGGTTTCCAGATCAAACAAATTGCTGGAACCAATACTAATGCACCAATCAGGCATGTAAATATGGAGAATACAATTAGGTATCCAAATTGGATTATTGGGATGAAGTTAGAGGACATAAGCACCACAAAACCCACCATAACAGCAACTGCATTAAAAACAATTCCCCTTCCGGTTGTGGTTAATGTAATCATAACTGCTTTTGCATATTCCTTGGGGTTGTTTTTTAATTCGGCTCTGTAGCGCCACATAAAATGAATTGTATAATCAACTCCAATACCAATGACAATTGACGAGAGCAATGCCGAACCCATGTTAATGGTCATTCCAAGTAATCCCATTAAGCCAAAAAGAATGATTATGGAAACCACTAAAGGTATGACTCCTAATACTCCTGCTCTTAACGACTTGAACAGCAATGTCATTATAATAAAGATGATTAGTATAGCTAGAATTATGGACATAATTTGTCCGTTGATCATTACATTGCCCAGTTCCATAACGACTAGTGCGAAGCCACCCATTTTGCCAATAGAAGCATCTTGCTGTTTATAGCTCTCGATTTTGTCTTTTATGGCAGCTAAAACGGGTGTAGATGCATCGTTAATACGGACTATCATTTGTGCATTTTGATAATCGAAATCAACTATTTTTTCAAAATCGTCGGGATCCCCACTCATCATATACAATTCGAGATATTGAGCTACAGCTTCACGTGAATCGGGAATTTTGTCATAAAATGCATCTCCTTCTTCATTTAATGCTTTACTCATTTCTTTTATCATCTCCGATAGGCAAGTAATTGAACCTACACCTTCCATTGTTTCAAGTTCAGCTACATAAGAATCCATTCTTTTCAGTAATGCAGGGTCTTTGATATCGCCTTCAAATAGAACGGCTAACTGCTGTGTGCCGCCAAAGTTTTCGTTTAATACTTTATCGGCTATACGAATTGGATTGTTTTGTTTGAAATAACTTACGGGATTAGCATCTAGTCCGATAAAAGCAAGTCCGACTCCCAAGACAAGAGTAACTACTATTGTTCCAATAATTATTGGTTTTGGTTTAAGTACAACAAACTTACCCAGCTTGCTTAGTAAACGATCCATCAGGTTACGCTTTTGTTCAGCATCTTTATAAAGTGGTTTCTCCTTTTTGAAAAGATAAAGAATAGCAGGAAGAAGTAGAAGGCTTGCCACAAGCGCAAAAATAATTCCGGCAGAAGTTACAATACCCATTTGCTTTGATGGAATTACTTGATGCGAAAGAAGTCCGAGTAATCCGGCAACTGTAGTTAAGCCAGTAATCAAAATTGGTTTCCACAGTTCTTTCAGCGAAGCAGATACGATTTCGCGACTGCTTGCTTTATTGTCAGCAGTGTTCAGTTCCTGATATTTGGCTACGAGATGAATACCGTAGTTATTGGCAACAGCAATCAGCATTATCGGGATCAAAATAGAACTAATTGTAAACTTCCAGTGAAGCACAGACATCAGTCCCAGAGTGAACATAATAGAAATGATTACAATTAAGAATGGCAATACCATTCCCCTCCATCTGCGAAATTCGATAAAAAGCATAATTAGCATCAACAGAATAGCTGCAGGCATTAGAATTCTCATATCGCCACCAATCATAACAGGTAATTTTGCACGGATAAAAGGTATTCCACCAATAAGGATTTCCTCGTCGCCAGGAATTTCCTGCAAAATGCTATCAACAATAGTGGTCAATTCAGTATCATCGGCATCCTCCTCCATAACTAAAACTAAAACTGTTTTTGTAAAATCCTCAGAAACCATCGAGCCGTAAACAATATCATTATCGCGGAGTTGCGATTTTAGTTTTTCAATAGCTTCAGGAGTTTTGGGAATGCGACGCACAGCAGGATCAACAATCATCATATCATCCTCTCCTCGAATGTCTTTCATTTCAAATAAGGACATTACTTTATCTACGCCATTCTGTTTTTTAAACTCACGGTTAAGTTTTTTTATTCTTGTGAGACTTTTTTCATTAATAATGTCATCGCTTCCAAGCATGACCAAAAGAATATCTGAACCGCCAAAAAGATCTTCAAGAGCTTCGGTATTAACCCTCGATTCCATTGTTTCAGGAATGTAATTTGTTACATCACCATCAACACTATTATTTGGAATATTGCGAGCCATAATAAAAGTTACAGCAAGAAATAGAACAATAATAAACCATCTGTATTTGTAAATTTTCATCTTGTTTTATATTTATAAGGTTAAAATGATACTTTCAATTCAATAAATCCTGCACTAATTATATCACCCACTAAACCAAATAGAGTCTCTTCAGGTCCAGCGTATATTTCTATACCTGTGGCAAGCTCCATTGCATCGGTAATGGAATAAGTTATTTTGGGGCGAATCATAATTTCCTCCGTAGAGAAATTATAGATTCCAAGTATATTTACGTCCAAAGTCTCGTGGAATAACATCTGTGACAATCGTCCCATTGCAGAATGAGTTAATTCATGTTGTTGGCCATTAAATAATCTATTTTTCATTTCAAGTTGGTATATAAACATTGAAGCGGTATCTGTAGGTGACTGCGGTTCTTTAAAATCAAATACATACCTGCCTGAATATTGTATAAGTGCTGAAAAATTGCCCCAAAATCGATCTGCTCCAACAATATATTGAAGATCATTATTGGGAACATAGGGAATACTTTTGTCTTGGGTTGTTAAAGTATATGCAAATTCACCCCTTAAACCATATTTTCCAACTGTTGTTTGAAAATCAGCTCCAATCATATTGATTTTATATGCTACGGGATTTAGCACCATACCAAAGTCTGTTTTACTACCATCAATACCTGGCCTGGGGCAATAACCTGTGAAATAGGATATTGAACCATCAATTTTTGATGCGTTTATATTCGCACGTAGAGCAAATGAACTATTATCAAGACTAAAATCAGGATAGTGATTTTCACCAAAAGGAACTCCACTTTTTAGTTCTATTAGCCCAAAAGGAATTAGCCATGATTCGTAAACAGGAACCCAAATTGCTTCAAATTTGAAAATACCTGTTTTATATGCAGTGGATAACATCCAGTTTCCAAAACGTTTATCATCTTCATTGGCAGAACGGGCTACCATATTACGGAGGGCAAGCATATTTGTGGGATTATATCCATCGGCTCGTCCCCAAACAATGATTTGCTTACCAAAGCTAAAATCAAAATTCCCTGCATAATATTTAACATATGCCTCACGGATATTTATATCCGTAAATTTATCTTCATAAGCATAACCACTATTGAAACGTATTTCGGCAAAAGCCTCTCCGTAACTGCCTTTATTAACCCTGAGTTTAAGTGCAGTTTCACCAAAGGCTGCTTGTGTGGCAAGTTTTGAGTTTATTAAGGATGCACCAACAAAATAATCAGCACGGATGTAACCATTCAAATCAAAAGCTAGTTTTTGTGAAGATTCATCCTCTTCACTACTCATTTCAAATAGTCCCTGAGCAAAACTCAATTGACAAGTTACTAGTAAAACAATCATAAATACATTTTTCATATCAATATGGTTTTTATTAATTCTGTGATATAGGAGTTGGTTTTTGTATAATACCTAAGTCATCTTTCAATCTAATTGTTTTCATATTCTCTTCCTTTTATATTTGACCTATACGTTTGACATATACGTCAAGCGTATGGTAAAATTTTTTTAATCAGGCTTAAGCCAATTACGCAATATTCTTTTCACTTCAATTTTGCGAGAATTCATATACAGTTCAAGTTCTTCATTATTCTGGCTAAAAAAGAAATCCATTAACACTGGTTTTACTATATAGGGGAAGGCACACAAACCAAGAACATTAACAAATAAATCTTCAAACTGGAATGGAATGACTGTACCATTTTTTACTTCATCTGAAATTTGAATTGTCAACTTCTCAAAATTTAAATTATTGGTTTTTAAACCTTGAATGATCCAAATTGGCTCACGAGTTAATTCCCATGCAATAAATGAAGGGACCAATGGGTTTTTTATAATGAGATCTATATATTCATCAACAAACAATTCAATCTTTTCAATCAAGGGCATATTCTCATCGTTTAGAAGAGAGGATATAGCTGGTGTTATTTTGTTTTTCAAATTGTTATGAACTTTATCAACTAGTTGATTTTTACTCCTAAAATAGTAATTTAAGGATGTCCGACTAATTCCAGTCTCATCAGCAATTTGACCCATTGTAGCTGAATCAATACCATACTTGAGAAATACGTTATTGGCTGCTTCAAATATTTTTGTTTCAATTTCTGTAAAGCCTATATTAGTTGTAGTCATAAAATTTAACGTTAGTGTTTGACATTGGCGTCAAAGATATATATTATTTTTATCACTTATTCATTTTTCCTAAAAAAAATTTTATACCTTTTGATTGATGTTATAATTTACCAAAGTATTGAATCCTCTTTTTCACTTATTATAAAAGTGGGTAGTGTACCACATGGCACTTTTCCACCCTGCCAATGAATAACTGGCAGTCAAGAGCTCATTTTTTAGTGACTTGCCGAAGAATTTTGAAATGCCAACTCCATATTCTAACATTTGTAAAACATTTTACTAACCCTCAAAAGACATATTAATGAAAGACATTGATAAAAAAGAAATAGAGTGACAAAACAAATACAAATGTTTTAAGGTAGTATATTATGTTTTAATTATAAATATTTATTAGTCTGTTTATCCGTCTTTTATAAATAGATACACGAACTGCGCCACACTCCCATCTTTTTTCAATATTGTGTTGAATTTGTAGTGATGAGCATAAATTTACTTCAAAAACATTATTGTCAATATTGACAAAATTACCAATAACTCATATTAATCTTTCAATCATACTGGAGTGTCCTTTTTAGGTGCCAAAATGCTGTAAAATGCGCACTTTTGCGATTTTACACCTTCCTTATCTTATTGATTACCACGCTATTTAAGCAATCCACCGAAACACTGGGGGTCAAGAGGTCGCAAGTTCAAGTCTTGTCACTCCGACAAAAAAATCCTGTAAGCTATTAGTTTACAGGATTTTTTATACCATCATCCATACTTTTATACTCAGGTACTATTTAATAATTAGCTTCTGAAAAAGGTTTCCTGTTTCAGATCTAAATTGAACAATATAAACCCCGGGATTAATATCTTGTATCTGAAGTTTCAAAGTATTCTTTCCCAGTTTTACAATTTTCTTTTCCAGCAATATGTTGTATCCTGAAATATCACTTAGCTGTATTTCCAGATTAATCACCTCAGTCGCATTAAAATTTATTGTCACTTCTTTATCTGCAGGATTAGGAAAAATAGTTATTCCATATAAACCTTCAATTTCATTAACACTATTCGGATATATAATTTCAATGAAAGATGTGTCAGAACTACATTCATTTTCTGCAATAAGCGTTGTTACATAGTTTCCAATAGCAGTGTAATTATGAGTAGGATTTTCTTCTTCAGAAGTGCTTCCATCTCCAAAATCCCAAAAATATAAATTAGCATTTATTGAAGTGTTATTATACGTTACAACAGAATTATTTTGTTCGTACTGAAAATCTGAGACTACTGGTTGACGAATTTCAGCTGTAACATCTACCCTAGTACTTTTGCAAATAAGAGCTTCAACTTCCCAATTATAAAAGAAAAAATACTTTGAAGTTGGGTCGGGTATGAAGCTGCTTCCTGTAATTGACATTACATTATCAATTTCATAGGGGAAAGATAAGTTACTTGTGTTGTAAAGCAACTCACAATCTGTAAATCCAAATAGCTTATAACCCTCTCCTTCAGGAATATTATAATTCAATTCCAACCTATTCTCTCCTTCTTCAAGATATATTAATGTTGATGTTATCTCGTTAAAATAACTATCAAATAAAACAATCTCCCTTTCTCCTTCTTCTTTTGTGTAAACAGTTACTGCAATTAATTTTAATGGCACATAGACATCAAATACTAATCCCGAAACTGATTTATATGAGCTTTCACCAATAGTATCAGTTTTACCGGTTATTACAGTCTCTGCTAATACATTCTCAACGTAATACGTAGTTGTTTCATCTAACTCAGGAGTACTAAAACTTTCACCTTCATTGATAATCTCGTTACTTATTAACGATTCATACCAAAATAACTCACCATCTCCTGTAGCAGATAATGTTACAGAGTTGTTTTCACATCCTATGCCTGATATAGTTTCAGGACTATCAGGTCTGTCTATTGTTACTAAATTGCTTTTAGTTATTGAATTTGTTCCAAAACTATTAGTAACAACTAGTGTTACATCATATACACCACTTTGTTCGTAGTTGTATATTGGATTTCGGTCGTTAGATGTTCCGACATCTCCAAACTGCCAAAACCAACTAGTGGGATTAATTATTGAGCGATCATAAAAATACACATCACCATCACATGTTATAGTTGGAAAAACAGAAAATTCAGGGATTGGTACGCCTGCAACAAATATTGTATCGATATATGGTGAATAATTATGTTTCGATATTGTAAGAATTGCAAAGTCGGCCAATTCATTATTATATTCAAGCTGCCCCAACCCATTTTCAAGGTAAGTACTGCTTATAAGTTCATTATTTATTACCAATGTGGCTAACCCATCCTCAATTGAGCAATTAGATATGTCAATAACTGTTGTTTCCTCCAGAAAAATAGTATCAGTATTTTCAGCTGTAATTTGCATTGGGAACATTGTAAATAACTTCATAGCAGGATCTCCAAAATAATGAAACAACTCATGTGTGTATCTGTTTCCACCATTACTTCCATCCCAGGTTTCCATCATTCTTATAAGACCTTGATTTAGCACATTGCCCATGGTAGTTATATCGGAATGAGAAGTTAGATTTGGGTTTGGAATACCACCTTCTCCAAAAACAGGAATAATTCCGGGGTTAGACCATATTGCATCAATAAAGCCAAGAGATATGCCATCATTATACCCTGAATAGCTGTAAAACGCTGCAGCAAAAACACCTACTGCACCACCATTTTCTAGTCTTAAAAATCTCTCAGCAAAACATTCATTGAGTTTAAACTCACCAGTATGACAGTTTATTGAGAATACAACCGGCAATTTATTACCATTATTTAAGTTGCTCATTGACGATGTTGTAAAATATGGTGAAGCCCATCCACTTCCTCCACTATAACCATGATCGCGGTGAAATACATAGAACTTGCCTTCATCAATATTATTAATAATATCCTGCGTACTCCCGTTCCACTCAAAACCATTTGACCGCAATAATTCTTCGGGTATTGCTTCTCCGTTTGAATAATATCCCGGATTATAGTTTGTGGGTGATATGTTTGATTCACTGCTATAAACCCTATTGGAATTATATCCTTGCAAAATAACATAGTCTCTGATGTTCTCACAAGTATGTGTAAATCGACGTGACGCATACCCATTGTTTTCATCATCTTGAAACATGGCACAATTGAGTCCATTTTGATAAAATGATAGATCATCAACCGGATTTTTTTCGTACTGGATAATTTTTTCAACAACACGAACTGCCTCTTCATTGTCAGATACAGATATTCTACCATGAGCCATATCGGGTATATAGTCGCCTGCACCATCCATACAAGCGTAGTATAAGTCAGAAGCATACTCGTTATCATCTGGAGCCAGCAAAACAACACCTGGCACATCCTCATGATCACCAATAATTACAAAAAATTCAGGAGCCGGATTCCAGATTGCATATCGTGAATGAATTGCTTCCTCTACTTCCTGTGAAGTCCATTCCGGTTGTGAAACAATTTCGACAGAATAGCCCAATTGCCTTCTCCAAAGAGCAAGAGCTGATGCAGCTTCATCAAATTCTGAATTAGTAATTAATATAATATCACTTCTATCATCACTCTTAGCTTTAGATTCGTTATTTATAAGGTTTTGCTCTATTTCTTGTTTAACACTTGTGGCATTTAGTATGAAATTAGGAAATATGTTTAACAGGTTTTCTGATAATGTCTTATCCTCAAAAAATGAAGGACTTGTTGAAAAATAAACTTCGTAAGTAATCTTTGAAATCACTCTGATTTTTCCTGATACAGGATTATGTTGAACCGGACATAATCTTACTCTAACGAAAGTATTTCCACGGTAATTAAGTATTTCCGCAATTTCGATATTGTTCTTGGGATAGAATGCATTTGTATTATAAAGAACAGAATCAATTTCAAATTCAGGTTCAGGATCACCATAGGTATCAGTAGCAGGTTTAAGTGCAGGGTGTATATTGAAATTTTCAAATTTAACATACTCAACATCAATTACTCTCAAAAATGCCGTAGCATTATTCGGAACTGCAACAAAATCACTATGCGCCGGCAAACCCGGCTTACCAACTTCATGCATCTTACCAAAGCCACCAATATGAATAAATTGATATTGGCCTTCACTTGCAAAAACATTTGACGAAGATATTCCCGGAAAATTATATTCTATAACAATACCATTTGTTCCGTTATCCTGCAATACTCTGATTGGCATTATATTACTATTATCTTGCTTTATATTCAGATTAACCGAAAAATATTTGTTTTGGCTTAGTAGTGATATACTAATAAGTATCAGACTTATTAAGAGTAATTGTTTTTTCATAATTTTGATTTTGAAAAGTTATGCACTTGCAAAAATACGAAATTTGAATCAGTCATCAGCCTTGTTTTTCAACAAAGGAACAAACCTAAAAGCTCCAAAATTCTCTCTAATTATTTTATTATCAGGCGTCTTTGTCAATCTAATCATTGTTTGAACATCTCCGCCTCCAAGAGGAATAACAAGTTTGCCACCGGGTTTTAGTTGCTGTAACAATTCAGCAGGAATTTCAGGTGCGGCAGCAGTAATTAGTATTCTGTCAAAGGGGCCAAAAGCAGGAATGCCTTTATAACCATCTCCATAAAAGAACTTTATTTTATATCCTAATTTACCTATAAATTCTTTCGTTCTATGATATAATTTTCGTTGACGTTCAATACTAAAGACTTTAGCTCCTATTTCCTCCAATACACATGCCTGATATCCCGACCCAGATCCAACCTCAAGAACCTTATGACCTGAGGATACATCAAGTATTTCGGTTTGAAATGCAACTGTATAGGGTTGAGATATTGTCTGCCCTGAACCTATTGGAAAAGGCTTGTCATCATAAGCAAACTCCAGAAAAGATGAATCCAAAAATAGATGCCTGGGTATTTTGTTAATCGCATTTAACACATTCTCATCAACAATGCCTTTACGCCTTATGCTATCAACAAGTTTTTTTCGCATTCCTTTATGACGGTATGAGTCAACCATAGAATCTTTATTGTTTAAAAAAATTTGACTATATATTTTAGTAACTAATCAGTGTGGTAATTGTTTGTGAAAGTCAGTCAGTTAACAATTATATTTTTCCCTTTGTGTTACCTTGGAGCATTACTTGGTGATACTTCGTGGTTAAAATTTTACCACAAAGACGCTCAAAGTATATCACAAAGGCGCTCAAAGTATAATATTCTATTATTTGTCAAAACATTACAACTATTATATATTATTTAATTGGATACTAATTAGTAACATATTTTATAATTATAAGAGCAGTGTAACAATTGGAGACATGGAGTAATGGAGTATTGGTTATCCCTTTTTCCATTACTCCACAACTCCATCATTCCACTACTCCACTACTTCATTTCCCCAATCTTTTAATTGATATATTTTTGTGCTAAAATAGGAATATTGACTGCAAGAAAGGATTACTTTTGTCAAAATTTTTCAAACATGTTAAAAATTGGAGTATTAGGAGTTGGCCACTTAGGGAAAATTCACTTAAGGTGCATAAAAGAAATTAACGGATATGAGCTTATAGGGTTCTATGATACTGATTCATCACAAAATAAAAATATTGAGCAAGAATTTGATATAAAGGGCTTTGATAATGTATCTGATTTGATTAATGCTGTTGATGTAGTTGATATTGTTACACCTACTATATCCCACTTCGATTGTGCAAAATTAGCTATTGAAGGGTTAAAACATGTTTTTATAGAGAAACCAATAGTAACTACACCGGAAGAAGCTCGTATTTTAATTGAGCTTGCCAACAAGGTTAAAGTAAAGGTTCAAGTAGGTCATGTAGAAAGGTTTAACCCTGCTTTTATTGCTGCTCGGCATGCTATTAATAATCCAATGTTTATAGAATGCCATCGTTTAGCTCAATTTAACCCAAGAGGCACTGATGTGCCCGTAGTATTAGATTTGATGATTCACGATATCGATATTATATTGAAGGCTGTTGGTTCCAAAGTAAAAAATATTCAAGCAAGCGGAGTAAATGTTGTTAGTGATACTCCTGATATTGCAAATGCACGTATCGAGTTTGAAAATGGAGCAGTTGCTAATCTTACTTCTAGTAGGATATCTATGAAAAACATGAGGAAAACAAGGTTCTTCCAACGTGATGCATACATTACGGTTGACTTTCTAGATAAAGTTGCTGAAATAATTCAAATGGAAGAACTAGTAGGTGAGCCTAAAGATCCCATGGCAATGGTTATCGACCTTGGTCCAGACAGAAAGAAGCGTAGAATTTATTTTGACAAACCAAAAATTGAGAATATTAATGCAATTGTTGAAGAATTAAAAAGTTTCAAAAATTCAATAATAAATAATACTTCCCCAACAGTTACTATTGAAGATGGCTATAATGCACTTAACGTAGCTCATTTAATTATTGATAAAATAAAAGAATCAGCAACTAATTCCTAAAAAAAATATCTTAATAGCAATAACACTTTCAGTTATTCGTTATTAAGTTTATAAAAACATAGAGTTGAGATTAGGGTCAAAACTATACAATTTTAAATTCATTTTACTTTTTGTTAGCCTTGTTGCTGCTACAGGATGTTATAAGTTTGATAGCAGTCAAACTGTGCCTGCCTACATTAGTGTTGACGGAATAAATCTTGACACATATTATCCTGAAGAAGGTACAAATTCAGCCGATATTGTAGATATATGGGTTTACGTTGATGATGGTTTAATAGGAGTATTTGAGTTTCCTGAAAGCGATTCGTTACCTGCGACACTCCCCATTATTGCAGAGGGTAAACATAAACTTGAGATAAGACCAGGAATAAAGCTAAACGGGATATCAAGCACAAGGGTTCCTTATCCATACTACAAGCCTATTATTTTTGAGGAATTTGATTTTATTCCGGGTACGGTTCAGGCATTAGGTGAACTTACAACATCATACTACCCTGATGTTATATTTGGATGGTTGGAAGATTTTGAACAACCTGAAATATCTATTGAGAGTGCTTCGTGGAGTGATACTGCAATTATACGGACACAACCCGAAAATAATCCTGATGCATTTTTAAGCTCTAATTCCAGATACTCAGGTGTAATTGATTTATTATCTGACAAAGATGAATATGGAGGAACTTCGCATAACAGTTTTGAGATGCAAACTCCGGGAACTGTTATTATGTTAGAGATGAATTTTAAAACTAACAACTATCTTACACTTGGAGTACTAATACGAGACACTTACGATATAATTGAAAAAGACTTGCTAATATTAAATCATTCTGATGAATGGAAGAAAATTTATATAAATTTAGGATCCAATCTTTCATTATATCCTCAGGCTATTGATTATAAAATAATCTTTAGAGCAGGATTGGAAAGTGAATTATCAGATGCTCATATATTAATTGATAACATTAAAATTGTATATAGATAAGACATTGTGAATAGAAGATTACAAGTTACAAAATATGTGTTTTTCGACTGGCTTGCTGCACTAATTGCCTGGAGTCTGTTTTATATTTACCGTAAATATTCGGAAGACACTACTGTGTTTTCGCATCTTGACACCATACTAGATGATGGAAAATTATGGCTTGGAATTATTATTGTTCCGATCTTTTGGCTGGCATTATATATGCTTATTGGATCATATCGCAGAATCTACCGTAAAGCCCGACTAAAAGAATTAGGACAGACTTTCTTTATTGCATTAATTGGTGTTACTGTAATTTTCTTTTTATTAATACTTGATGATATAATATTGACTTATAGATCATATTATCAGTCGTTTATATCTCTTTTTCTATTCCAATTTATTTTTACATATAGTTTCAGGTTATTGATAACAACGGTTACTGTAAGACGTATTCATTCAGGAAAAATTGGTTTCAATACAGTTATAGTTGGAAGCAATGGAAATGCTGTAAAAGTTTATAACGACATAACAAGTCAGGAGATTTCATCTGGTAATAAATTTGTTGGTTTTGTAAATGTTCATGATTTTAGATTTTTTAAAATAGAACAGTATTTACCTCATCTTGGAGCATACAAAGATTTAAACAGTATTATTATAGACTATAAAATTGAAGAAGTAATAATAGCAATAGAACGATCGGAAATTGATACAGTTGAAAGAATAATAACCGAACTCGAAACTACAAATGTGTTAATTAAAGTAATCCCATTAATGCAGGATATAATTTTTGGTTCTGTAAAAGTATCAGGGATATTCCATACTCCTCTTATTGAGATTTCTCCTGATTTGATGCCTGCATGGCAGCAATCAATTAAAAGACTTATTGATGTTTTTGTTTCAATATTTGCAATGATAATATTACTTCCAATATATATTTTCACAGCAATTGGAGTAAAAATGTCTTCCAGTGGACCAATATTATTTTCGCAGGAGCGTATTGGCAGAAGAGGTAAACCATTTATGATGCACAAATTCAGATCGATGTATAACGATGCTGAAAGTAAAGGCCCTCAATTAAGCTCTGATGAGGATCCGCGGATAACTAAATTTGGTAAATTTCTTCGTAAAGTCAGACTTGATGAAATTCCTCAGTTTTATACAGTCCTTAAAGGAGATATGTCACTTGTTGGTCCACGCCCTGAGAGACAGTATTATATTGATAAAATTGTAAAGAAAGCACCTCCTTATCGATTACTTATGAAAATAAAGCCGGGTATCACTTCCTGGGGGCAAGTAAAATTTGGTTACGCATCAAATGTGGATGAAATGGTCGATAGGCTACGTTATGATATATTATACCTTGAGAACATGTCGATCGCAATGGATTTTAAAATACTTATATACACTGTTCTAATAGTACTTCAAGGCAGGGGTAAATAGCTTTATCTTCAATACTCATAGCTAATTACTACTAATTAGTAACCTTTAATCTTTATTGTAACTTCTGCTCCATGATCTTCAGTATTTTTAACACTAATGCTCCCCTCATGTGCATCCAATATTAATTTAGCAGTAGCCAGACCTAACCCTGTCCCTTCTGAATGCATAATGTCTCCAGCAGAAAAAAGCTCAAATAAGTTACTTAATGCATTGTCAGAAAATCCGGGACCATTATCTCGAAATGTAAGAGTAGTAATTCCTTCATTAGTTATTCCAGATATTTCAATTTTTGGATCATTGCCTGCAAATTTTGCAGAATTATCAATAATTATATTAAAGCACATCCTAATCAAATCTGAATCAGCTTTAATTAATAATGTTTCTACTGGCAGATTATTTATAATTTGCATTGAAGAATTATTATTGCAAACCTTAAACTCGGCTATTGAATCATTAACGAGCAGATTAACTGATACAGGTAATATCTCAGGAAGGTTTTTGTTTATTTTTAATGTTGTAATTAATATGGCCGTATCACTAAATTTTACGAGGCGAGAAGAAACTTCTTTTAAGTAGCTTATGTATTCCTTTTGATCATCATCGATATTTGTTTGATCTAACAATTCAGTAAGACCAATAACCCCATTTAGAGGAGTACGAATTTCATGGCTGATTAATGACAGGAAGTTGCTTTTTGCCTGGTCGAGAACATTAAGTTGATGGTTTGCTGTTTCTAATTCCAGTGTTCGGTCTTTAACAAGTTCTTCCAAGTGATTATTCATTAATTTTAATCGTTCACGTTGCCGCTTAATTGTTAAGTGATTGTTTACCCGCGCCAGTAGCTCAGATGCATTAAAAGGTTTTGTAATATAATCTTGTCCACCTAATTCAAATCCCTTAATTATACTATCCATATCAGCTCTTGCTGTTAAAAATATAATTGGTATTTCACTTGTAGCAGGATTTTTCTTAAGTTTCTCACATACTTCATAACCATCCATTTTGGGCATCATTATATCAAGCAATATAAGATCGAAATCCTGAACTTTACATATATCTAAAGCTTGTTGGCCATCCTGTGCATAAGCTATTTGAAATTGTTCTTGTGAAAGAATGTTTCCAAGTATTTGAATATTTTTTGAAACATCATCAACAATCAATATTTTTTCGGGGGTATCTTTCATGAGTCTATTTTTTTCTGATCATTTTTATCTAGCTTAAGCATAAGTCCAAAGTCTGACATCAGAATAACAATATTATCAATATCAAAATTTCGTAATGAAAACAATAAGGCTTCGCAATATTTAATTAATGAAGGATTCTTTTTTCTATTTGCAAATGAATGCAAATCTTCAGCAAATAGTACGATATCATCAATAACGTGTGTATTGTTCAACAATTCCCATGTTTGTTTAAACTCATTAATTATTTCAATTTTAATGTCATCATCTAGTTTAACAACATTACCACTTACTGTAGTTTTTGACTCAGAAAGCCTGTTTAAAATAACATTTTCAATCGCTGGAATATTTTTTTTAGAAACATTCATATGGCTTGATGCAACATTAATATCCTTAAACTGGATAGAAAACTTACTTCCTTTTCCTAACTTACTGTAAAGTTTTATTTCACCTCCCATTGCTTCTACAAGTCTTTTTGAAATACTTAATCCCAAACCCGTACCACCATATGATTTTTCACCTTTTTTCAGGCTTTGCTTAAATGCTTCAAAAACTGTTTCTTGTTCAGATTTTGATATTCCAATCCCTGTATCAGTTATTGCAATAAATAAATCAACTATATCCTTTCTGTTTTTTTTGCTTGTTATTTCTATAGTAATACTACCATCATCGGTAAATTTTATTGAATTATCTATCAGGTTATATAATACTTGTCGAATTCGAACATTATCAAGGAAAACATTCTTCGGAACTTCATCGTCAATTTTAGATATAAAATTTAATTTTTTATTAATTAATTGTGGATTAAATGCTTGTTCAATATCGTTTACTAAATCAATAACTGACATTGCTTCATAAATAATATTTATTTCACCAGCTTGAATTTTTGACATATCAAGCACATCATTTATTAGCATAAGAAGACTTTTACTACTTGATTTAATTGCATTAATATGAGATAGCTGAAGCTTGTCAGTTACTATATTTGATAGAAGCTCAGAAAACCCGATTATTGAATTCATAGGTGTTCTGATTTCATGGCTAATATTAGCAATAAACTGACTCTTAATTTCATTGGCAGCAATAGCTTCATTCTTAGCTATCTCAAATCCCTTATTTTTTTCTTCAAGAATCTTATTTATATTTTTTAGCTCTTCTTGCGATTTTAACAGTGCCAGTTCAACTTCCTTTCGTATTGAAATATCTTCTACAACTCCTTCAATATGCAAAATATTACCATTAGTATTTTTTACTACCCAGGCGCTCTCATTTACATACATACTACTTCCATCGCGCCGTTTCCATATATCTTCACGACCGGATATTATATTATGTTTATTAAGTAAATTAATAAATATTGATCTATTTTGGTTTTCTTCGTTTAGATTCATGCTATCCAGATCAGATAATTCATTATATCCTAGCATATTAACAAGGGTTTTGTTGGCAAACAATACTTTTCCATTAAGTAGTGTTTGATACATACCAATAGTAGCATTTTCTACAATGCTTCTGTACTGTTCTCTACTATATATAAGCTCTTTGTTTAGTTCACCAAGCTCTTCCTTTTGCTTAGTAATTTCCTTGTTTTTTTTTGCTAAAACAGCATAGTTTCTTTTACTTTGTCTGGTTCTGAAATTAATAAAAAATATTATTGTAAGTGCAATAATTATTATGAATACTAAAAATATTATTGCAAAATACTTAGAGTCTATTTCCCTTTCAAGCTCTAGTGTCGAAATAGCATCTTTTTGTTTTAATATTTCATTTTCCTTTTCAATTCTTTCTGATTCATATTTTACTGAAAGATCATTAATCATTTCATGGCTTTTCAAATCAAAGACTTCATCCTTTAGGCTAATATATTTTTTTAAATACTCATACGATTTACTATAATTAAGTCTATCTTCATTTATTAGAGAAAGCATAAGGAGGGCATCAATTTCTACTTCCTTTAAACTTATCTCATTAGATACTTGGATGCACTCAAGTATATTCTCTTCTGCTAAATCATTTTCATCAATTGCAAAGTATATTTTCCCAAGATTAAGTAATGAAATAGCTATTCGTTTTTTATCTCCAACTTCATATTTTAATTTTAGAGCGCTTTTTTGAAAAGTTAGAGCTTTGTCATATTCTTTCATCGCAAAATATACCTCACCTAAGTTGCTATAACAAATTGAAAGTAATTTTTTATTTGGAAATTCATGCTCCATATTTATTGCCTGATTGTAATAATCAAGCGCTTTTATGAATTCTTCCTGCTTTAGAAAAATATCCCCAATATGTAGTAACAAGTTTATTTGTTGAGCTATGTCCTTTTCTTCTTTTGAATGTTTATATGCTTGTTTGTAGTATTTCAAAGCTCTATCAATTTTGCCCCAGTTTTCTAAGATAACTCCAAGCCCTAAAGTTGTCTTCGCCAAGCCTTTTGGGTCGTTTATCTCAATATAAATTTCTCGTGCACGTTGCATATGTCCTATTGCAACTTCATAATCGCTAAAATCTGAGGCAATTCCAGAAAGTCCGATTAATGTACTTGCAATACCACTCTTATTTTTTAAAATAGTATATTCGCTAATAGCCATATTATAGTAATGACGCGACTCGTTATATTTACTCCAATCGTAGTAATTATTTCCAAGTAAGTAGTATATATTCGCTTTTGCTTTTTGAGAACCCGATTTTTGGATTATCTCTTTTGCTTGTTGGTAGGCATTGTCACAATCCTGATATTCACATTGTTCATTCTTGCTGCCAGCATAATTCATTAATAACGGTATAATATTAGCAGTATCGTGTAATTGTTCAGCCAATTTTATCGCAGAAAAAATATAATTATCAGTTTTTTTAGGATTTGAATTAGAAAACGCATCAATTAAACTTAGAGCAAGCTTCAGCCTTTCTTCAGGCGTGAATATTGTATCATTTGAAAACAAATTCTGTAAGCTATCATTTTCAGAAACAGATTGCGATAATGAAATTGATACAATAGCAAAAGTCATTGAAATAACAAGAACAAAACTCTTAATTGAATTTGATAAATAAATTGTATCAACTATTTTATATCGTTTATGTTTTCCTTTCATTTTAAGACTACTTGATACTTAACGTGTAGCTTTTATTAAACAGGTTGAGAAGCTTGTCAATTTCTTCAATATTAAAATTTACAAGCTCATTGTCCATATCTAAACAATATTTCTTTAACCCAACACTTTGATATTTATTGGCAAAATGTTTAAGTGATTTTAGAAAGTCTGTAATGTTACCTGACAATTTTGATTGAAAAGCCGGTATAAAATATTTATCATAAACTATATCAAAACCTTCCTTAAATTCACTATTTTCATTATAACGAGTTATATCATGAAAATAGTAGTTGGACTTTTCTTCAAAAGCAATTTTATTAATGGTTGTGTTTAATATATTTATAAACTCTTTGTTTGAAGTGGAATTTTTTAGCCACAATACATTCGAATAACTCTCAAAAATATCAGAACCACTTTTACTTATAACAATGAAATTTAATTTATGTGCTGCTTCTGACAGAAGAAAAACATCAAGAATATTTTTTGATTCCTCAGTTGAAAAACCACAAATTACAATTAAATTCTTATTTTCAATAACTGATTTTACCTTTTCAAGGTCTGTGATTACATCTCCTTCAAATATGTCAACACCATCTATGTTTTGCAGTTCACAATCCGAAATTCTATTCGTGAAAAATAATATGTTTACATACTTATTTCTTTTAACAACTGGAGATAATTTAATATTATCAGTAACAGAACCCTCACCAATACTAATATCAGGAAAGAAAATTGAAAATTTTGTACCAATTCCTTCTTTGCTATCAATATCAATACTTCCATTCATCATCTCCACAAGTCTTTTTGTAATTGTGAGTCCGAGACCTGTACCTTGCGTTGTCTTGTTCTCTTCTGATTGGCTAAACGGTTCAAATATTTTCTGAAGTTCATGTTCATGTATCCCAATCCCTGTATCTTCAATTGTTATATATAAATTTATTTTGTTACTTAAATCAACATTCTTAACATTAACTGTTATTGTTATACTCCCCTTACTAGTGAATTTTATGGCATTACCCACCAGGTTAAATAATATTTGACGTAACCGCAAACCGCTAAAATAAATGGTCTCAGGTAGCTCCTGCGAAATATTAGTTACCAAACTAATATTTTTCTCAAGTGTACGGTGTAAAAATATTTGACTTATGTCTTCAAAAATGTCTCCAATAATTATATTTTCATAATCAATTTCAAATTTGCCTGCCTCTATTTTACTGAGATCGAGTAAATCATTAATTAATGTAAGCAGTGTTCTGCCACTCGATTTAATAATTTTTAGGTGATTAAGCTGTTGTGGATCTGAAACAGAGTTACTCAAAAGTTCAGCAAACCCAATAACTGAATTTAGTGGTGTTCTTATTTCATGACTCATGTTTGCCAGAAACTCTCCTTTTGTTCGATCGTTATGCTCAGCTTTTTGTTTGGCTTTAAGTAACTGTTTCGAATAATTATCCAGTTCGGTTTTTGTTTTTTCAATTAATCTATTACGCTCAATTAGTAATTTATTAGTTTTATTTTTATTGAATAAGTAATATGACAGAAAAATAACAAATCCCAGTGCAATGATAAATGCGCTTAAGATTAGTAGACTTATGACTTTTTGTCGATTAATTTCTAAGATAGATATTTCTGCATTTTGTTCCAGTAATGCAATGCGATTCTCTTTCCGTTCGCTTTCAAATTTGATTTGAAGTCTGGCAATATCTTTTCTTACATCAATATTAATTATAGAGTCATGGTAAAGGCTTGACAATTGCAAATAATTAAAAGCATCTTCATATTTTTTCCTAGCAATCATAATACTATAAAGAGCAGAATATGTGTTCATAATAAATGCCTTTGCCCCAATTTCAGTTGATATTTTCAGACCTGGCCTCAAGTATTCAAGAGCTTTATCATATTGCTTGAGGTTGGCATATATTTCCCCCACCTGAAGGTATGAATTTGCCAAACTATGTTTGTTATTTAGCCCATAATTAATTATAAATGCATCTAAATAATACTCTAGTGCTTTTTCAGGTTCACCACTAACCTCATAAACATTTCCAATGTCGTTATAACAAATAGCAACTCCTTTTTCTGAGTTAATTTCTTTATTTACATCCAAAGAAAGAAAGTAATATTCAAGAGCTTTGGCGTGCTCTTGTTTTTCACAGTAAACATTACCAATATTGTTAAGGTTAATGGCTATTCCCAACAAATTACTTAGTTTTTGTTCTATTATCAAACTTTGCTTGAAATATTCTAAAGATTCATCTAAATTTCCAATCATCATTTGAATATTGCCTATACTGTTAATTGCAACAGCCTGGCTTTTAATATTCCGTGTTTCTTCGGCAAATTTAAGAGCTGCTATATGATTTGTTAGCGCTAACTGATAGTCATCGAGCCTTCGGTAAACTACACCTATATTATTAAATATGAACGATTTTAAGTCTTTGTTATCTATTCGATTTACAATATCTTTGGCCCAGTTATGGAACTTTAGTGCTGAAACATAATTACCATTATTCCTAAAGTCAACACCAATCATATCAATTTTAAAAGCTAAATCATCTATCGATACAGAATCAGTTAATTTTAGATTTGCCAGCTGAAGATAATCATTTACAGTTTTGTTTTTGTATTGCAAAATTGAATTTGTCTCCAAATTTGTTGCAAGTTTAACAAGCACGGCTATTTGAACAGAATCATTCTTAGAACTAGTATATATATTGTAAAGGCTATCGTTATTCACAATATAACTTTCATCTCCAAACAACGAAAGGCTTGAACAGCAAAACATTATTGAGGCAATAAATACAAATACAGAATGATGCGAGGGTTTTACAGATTGCATATTCGATTAACAAATATCTTCAAGTAAATAAATAAGAGTAAAAACCACTAAAATACAAAAAAACTAAGTGTTACTTTTTAATGATTAGAGAAATTGGCTAAAAATTAAGCTACTATATTTTTAATAGAGACTTTCCATATTTGAAATAACCCTTTAACTTATGCTAAGTTCACACCTAATTATATCCATTTTATCAATGGGAAATCCATCCTGTATCTCAGTAGAGTGTTCTTTGGGAATATCCTAAATGCATAATCGTAAACTCCGGTATGTTCCAATGGAAATTCACACTTGAACTTTGCTTTACCAACTTCAGAAGTGATAAGTTTTAACTCGCTTTGAAAGGTTATTTTCTTCACATCACCATTTGATTTATTACCCATAACTATCTCAGCACCAATATCAGTTGGATCAAGACCAGGAATATTAAGTGTAATTTCTGCTGTAAAATGCTTCCCAAACTCCAATGGTTTATTATTAGCATCAGGTACAATCAATGAATCTAACGAAATATTTTCCCACTCTTTACTCACCTTATTTTTCCATGACACTAATGCCTTTGCAGGTGAGAACTTATCTGCATAAAGCTCATTTCTTCTTTTAAATAAACCAGAGTAATATTTATTGTAATAATCTTCCAACATCCTTTGCATAGTGAAGTTAGGTGCCACTTCTGCAATTGTATTTTTAACATATGATACCCATTTTTTGGAAACTCCATTGCTATTTTTATCATAATAATTTTTAACAATTTCATTTTCAAATGTGTTATAAATTATTTGGGCATCAAGCTCATCTTGAAATTGTTGGTTAGCAAAAGTTTTTGATTCTTCAATCGCCCATCCTGCTTCTGGTTTATAACCTTCAGCCCACCATCCATCTAATACGCTAAAATTTGCTACACCATTCATAATTGCTTTTTCACCACTGGTTCCGGAAGCTTCGAGTGGGCGAGTTGGAGTATTCAACCAAATATCTACACTACTTGTAAGTAGTTTTCCAGAGATCATATCGTAATTTTCAAGGAAAAGAATCTTTCCAATAAATTCTTTCATTTTACTGATTTCAACAATACGTTTTATAAGACCCTGACCAGCCTTATCACTTGGGTGAGCCT
This sequence comes from uncultured Lentimicrobiaceae bacterium, assembly GCA_964460905.1. GTDB lineage: Bacteria > Bacteroidota > Bacteroidia > Bacteroidales > F082. The sequence continues at coordinate 70,974 of CAYWRM010000006.1, read as the reverse complement.
TACCTGAGAAAATGAAAATAACCGGTTTTTCCTTATTATTTACAATCTTCGAAAGCCTCTCAATATCTGTAAATATCAAGTGAGCACGTTTGTAAGTTGCAAATCGTCGGGCAAAACCAACAATAAGAGTTTCTTCACTTATGCACGCAATAGAACCCAATATAACTGAAGGTGACTCTTGTCTTTTTGTTAGATCCTTTTTTAATTTCTCCTTAATAGCCTCAACCAACCGGGTTTTTAGCGAAAGACGAGTTTTCCAAATAAGATCATCAGGTACAGCTAGTATATTTTGCCATGCTTTTGGATCAGATTGATTACTCTCAAAATCGCTGTCAAAAGTATTTTTATATAGCTTTTGCCACTGCTCATCCGTCCATGTAAAATAATGTACGCCATTTGTAACATAACCAATATGGAGTTCATCTGGAAAATAGCCTGGATACAAGCTTGTAAACATTTCACGTGATACACGTCCATGGATTTTACTTACTCCATTTACTTCTTGTGAAAGTCCTGTTGCTAATAAGCTCATTGAAAACTTTTCTTTGGTATTTGAAATTTTATGCCTTCCCATTGCCATAAACTGCTCCCAATTAATCTGAAAAATATCACAATAGTGATTTAAATAAGCTCTGATCAAATGCTCCTCAAAAGCATCATGACCGGCAGGTACAGGTGTGTGTGTTGTAAATAATGTATTGGCACGAACTAACTCACGAGCCACCTGGAAATCAACATCCTGATTTTCCATCATATTCTTAATGCGTTCCAACCCACTAAATGCTGAGTGCCCTTCATTACTATGATATATGGTAGGTACTAAATTAATGCTATTAATTACTCTTATTCCTCCAATCCCAAGTAGTATTTCTTGTTTCAGTCGATGTTCGTTATCGCCACCATATAGTTGGGCAGTAATTGCTCTATCCTCAGTGCTATTTAAATCAATATCAGTATCAAGAAGATATAAAGGAATTCTTCCTACATTAACCTGCCAAACTTTTGCCGTTATTGTTCTTCCCGGAAATGCCACTCGCACTGTTACCCAATCTCCTGATGATTTCCTTACAGGAATTATTGGCAGTTGAGTAAACTTTTGTGCTTTGTACCTTGCTTGTTGGTCTCCAAATATTGATAGTTCTTGCTTAAAATAGCCATACCGATATAGTAAACCAACAGCAATCATATTTTTATTTGAATCGCTTGCTTGCTTTAAATAATCACCAGCTAATATTCCAAGCCCTCCTGAAAATATCTTCAAACTATTATGCAAACCATATTCCATGCTAAAATAAGCTACCATTTCATTAGGCTTATCATCAGCTGAAGCCATGTAATTTTTGAAATTGGAATATACTTTAGTTAGTTTTTCAATAAATTTTTGATCGTTCTGCAATCTGTCAATATCTTCTTTTGAAAGTGACTCAACTAGTCTAACAGGATTATACCCAAAGGCTTTCCATTTAAACTTATCAATTTCAGCAAACATATTTGTTGCTTCATAATTCCACGACCACCATAAATTATAAACTAACTCTTTTAGTGGTGCTAATGATTTGGGCAGATTATTTTGAACTAATATTTTTTTCCATTCAGGTTTTTCTGAATTTACAAAAGCATTAACTTTTAGAGTTTCAGTATATTTTTTTGTGGGAATATCAATTTTTCTATTTTCTGATTTTTTTACTGCTAGCATCCATGCACTGAAATAGTTATCGGCCATTTGTTTCCAGAGTGCTTTTTTCAAAACCTTGCCAGTTTCTTTTCTGATATCAATATGATCAGGTAGTTTAGTAAAATCTGTTATAATTTTTTGAATTTCCTTGGTAGCTCTCTTTCCTTTCCCTTCATGTCGTTCAATAACACTTACTGAGTTCTTTGGCAATTTGAAATTATTTCTTACCCAATCGCCAAATCCTGCATAATTTGTTGTAATTGTTGGGATTCTAAATGCAACACTTTCCAAAGGTGTGTACCCCCACGGTTCATAATAAGAAGGGAATACAGAAAGGTCAAAACCAATTAAGAAATCATAATAAGATAAGTCAATTACGCCGTCATTTCCATCTAAATAAACCGGAGCAAATATTATATGTACTTTTTCATCAGAATTATTTGTAAAGCCTTGATTTTTAATCTCATTTAGAATTGGATCATTATCCGTATCGTGAAGATGATGAGTTAAAAATTTATTTACACCACCGTAACTACCATCTTCTGGTTCGATAGGTTTATGATGTCCGCCAGGGACAGTAATGAATGCAACTATATTTTTGGATGTATGGTTATTTTTCTGAATATTTGTTAATGATTTGATAAACAAATCAATTCCCTTATTTATATATTCATACCGGCCGCTTGTGATAAGTAGTATTGTATCATCAGGATATTTTGTCCCGGTATGCTCCGATGCAATCTGTAGCGCTTTCTGACGTGCAACTATTCTTTTTTTCTGAAACAGTTTTCCTTTGGGAACAAAATCTTCCTCAAATCCGTTTGTTGTAATAATGTGTGGTTCTATTCCAAAAAACTGTTTACACTCTTTAGCAGTAATTTGGCTCACAGTTGTAAAAACATCTGCTTCCAGTGCAGAAAGTGATTCAAGAGAATGTTTACTGGTTATATTAAAATCATGTGCAATACGATCTGTTTGATATTGCTCAATATTTTCGTAAAGAGGAAGTCCATTTCCAGCAATTGATCTGCCAAGGACTGTTGCATGAGTTGTAAACGCCGTGCTTATTTGAGGAGCCTTGTTTTTAAGATACAAAACTCCAGCTCCTGTCATCCATTCATGAAAATGAGCAACAACATTGTTGGGTTGTGGCAAATAAAAATTCTGGAAGCTCTCAACTACTTTTCCGGCAGCATATCCAAATATAGTTGATTCAATATAATCCCATTCACCATGAAGTGAATCAAGCTTATATGTTTCCCAGAAATGGACAAAAATTTCATCTTTATGAGAAAAAAATGGGGTGAAATCAACAAGAATTACTAAAGGTTTCCCTTCAATATTCCATCTTCCGGTACGCACTTTAAGCCCTTCTTTCCATGCAATTTCTTTCCATTCTTCAAAAAGTGAGGCATCTTCAACAAAATCAGGGTTATCTGTAGTTTCTTTCCAAACATCAGGACCAATAAGTATGTAGTTATCTTTATATTCTTCAACAATGCTCTTAGCTTTTGTAGAAATTACAGTGTAAATGCCGCCAATTTTGTTACAAATTTCCCAGCTTGTCTCAAAAATAAAATCAGGTTTTATATTCATAGTGTTATGTTCAATGGGATTATGGTAATGTAAATTTATTTCAGCCGGCAAACATACAAATTATGCTTAGACCAATAGTTCATATTTTTGAATATTCAATTAAATTAAAATCATAATTGATCCCTATAAACTGCTAGCGCAAACCTTGTAGTTGTGTACATTAATGCGAAATACTAATTAATATTCCATGATAAATTTGTTAGCAAACTTTTTTGCAAACATTAACAGTATAGCGTAAGTACAATTCTCCTACTTCCTCCATGATTTCTAAATTCACAAAAAAACAGACTTTGCCATATACCCAGATTCAGCCTTCCGTTAGTAATTGGTACTGTTATAGATTGACCAAATACAGTTGACTTGAAATGAGCCGGCATATCATCGATACCTTCCATTGTATGAACATAATGTGGATCGCCTTCGGGTGCAATTTTGTTTAGAAGTGTTTTCATATCAACCTGCACATCAGGATCAGCATTTTCATTTATCATAAGTGCTGCCGAAGTATGCTTTACAAAAATATTAACCATCCCTATATCTGGTAGATTGTCAAATGTTCGCATAATAATATTATCTATATTATGAAACCCTTTTGACATAGGGTCTAGAGTTATTTCTTTTTGTTTAATCATTGAAAATTATTTTAAAAGTTAGTCACCATTCTCAGAAATTACCGCACTCCCCAAACAGGTTTTCTCCTCAAAATCATAAATAACTGCAAACTGTCCAGGTGCAACACCTGAAATCTTTACATCAGAAATTATTTTTAGGATACCATTATCACTCACAATACTACCTGAATTAAATTCCGGCTGATGCCTGATTTTAAATTTTATTCTTTCAAGATTATCATAATTATGAACAGGATTAAGAAAATGAATATCATTGATAATAATCTGATCGCTATAACGCGCTATAGGATCGTAACCTTTTGAGATATAAACGACATTCTTAATAATATCTTTTTTAACCACAAACCATGGCCCACCACTTAATTTCAGCCCTCTCCTTTGTCCGATAGTATGAAACCAGAAACCTTTGTGTTCACCCATTAGCTTGTCTGTTTCAAGTTCTCTAATCTCACCAGGCATTTCACCTACCTGCACTTTGATAAAATCATTGTAATTGATCTTTCCCAAAAAACATATCCCCTGACTATCTGGCCTTCCGGCACTTGGCAACTTCATTTCAGCAGCAATTTCTCTTACTTTTGATTTTGACAAATTACCAATGGGGAACATTGTTTTTTTTAGTTGATCGTAAGTTATTTGTCCTAGAAAATATGTTTGATCTTTTGCTTTATCCACGGCAGTACTTAAAAACACTCCTTCATCAGTTTCGTAGTTTGTGGCATAATGTCCTGTTACAATTTTATCAAATTCATGCCCGTACCTTTCATTAAATGCACCAAACTTAATAAGTAGATTACACATTATATCAGGATTGGGAGTAAGACCCTTTTTTACTGTATCGATAGTATATTTAACAACTGATGACCAATATTCTTTTTGTAAATCTACGATATCGAATTTGCAATTATACTTTTTTGCAATCCAGGTGGTTATCTCAATATCTTCTTCAGATGGGCAATCCATAAATGCTGCCTGATCTTCCATCCCTATTTTTATGTAGAAAATATGAGGATCAAAACCCTGCTTTTTTAATAATGGAATAGTAACCGAGCTGTCAACTCCACCTGAAACTAATGCTGCAATTTTCATTTAAAAAGTTTATGCAAATGTCGGAAAAAGATAAATATAGTTTTTAAATTTAATAATTGGATTTATTTTGGTCAATTAACCTTAAAAATACATCACGCAAAGACGCAGAGACGCAAAAAATTGGATATGAGTAAATTTGATGAATGAATTTGTTTGGAGAAGTAAAATTGAGTTTTTTCGGAATTAGCTTTTAATTTACTTGTTCTTTGCAACTTAGCGCCTTTGCAAGAGATTTTATGAATAATGAAGATTAGAATAAACCAGTAAATAGAAATTACTACTTTTGAGCATTAATTTGCAAACATAAAATCCATTAGAAAATAATATCATGTACGGAAAAATTAAAGATCATCTCACTAAAGAAATTAATGACATTCGCGAGGCCGGATTATATAAAGAAGAAAGAATAATTGCAAGCCCGCAAGCTGCTGAAATTCAACTTGAATCAGGGCAAAAAGTGCTTAATTTCTGTGCCAATAATTATCTAGGCCTTTCAAATCATCCCGAATTAATAAAAGCTGCCAAAAATGGTTTAGACAGTCATGGATACGGAATGTCATCAGTTAGATTTATTTGCGGAACAACAGATCTTCACAAAACATTGGAGAGAAAAATTGCAGAGTTTTTCCATACTGAAGACACTATTCTTTATGCAGCTGCTTTTGATGCAAATGGTGGCCTTTTTGAGCCTTTGTTTACTGATGAAGATGCGATTATCAGCGATAGCCTGAATCATGCTTCTATAATTGATGGAGTAAGATTATGTAAGGCAAAAAGATATCGTTACGCCAATGCGGATATGGCTGAATTGGAGGAAGTATTAAAACAGGCTCAAGATCAGCGATTCAGAGTTATTGTTACTGACGGTGTGTTTTCAATGGATGGAAATACTGCCCCCGTTGACAAAATGGTTGAACTTGCCGAAAAATACGATGCCATGGTAATGGTTGATGAATGCCACTCAGCAGGTGTAGTAGGAAAAACAGGCAGAGGAGTTAGTGAGCACTTTAACATCATGGGAAAGCTCGATATTATAACCGGGACTTTGGGCAAAGCCTTCGGTGGTGCAGTTGGTGGTTTTACAACTGGTAAAAAAGAAATTATTGAATTGTTACGCCAGCGCTCACGTCCATATTTGTTTTCTAATTCATTACCTCCATTGGTTGTTAATGCAGGAATTCGAATGTATGATATGATGAACGAAACCAATGAGCTGCAAGACAAACTTCATGCAAATACTGACTATTTTGTAAAGAAGATGATCGATGCAGGTTTTGATATAAAGCCTACTCAATCGGCAATTTGTGCTGTAATGCTCTATGATGCAAAATTATCACAGGATATGGCTGCTAAACTTCTTAAGGAAGGCATATATGTTATAGGATTTTATTTCCCTGTAGTTCCTAAGGATCAGGCTCGTATTAGAGTTCAACTTTCTGCAGGGCATGAACAAAAACATCTTGATAAAGCTATTGCAGCTTTTACTAAAGTAGGTAAGGAGCTTGGGGTTATATAAGGTTTTTAATTCTGGTTTTTTTAATAATCCAGAACCCAAAACTTAAAAACAAATAATTCCCATATCTTTGCTTCAAATCGAAAACTCAGATTATATGTTTAAAAGAGTATTGCTTTTTTTGCTGGTTTCTTCCATTGTAGTTGCATCTAATGCGCAAGTAAATGTTAAAGATTCAGTAGTAGCTGCATTTGTTCCATTTGTTTCATATTCTTATCAATTTTCAGGAGGAGATATATCTAATCGATATGGCGATAATTCAACAATTGGTATTGGATTAAAATATAAAACATCTAAGAATCTCATTTTTTCGTTTGATGGCAATTTTATTTTTGGAAATGATATAAAAAATGCGGACTCAATACTGTGGATGGTTACAACCGAAGATGGGTTTATCATTGACGGAAATGGTACTTATGCGTTATATGCATTATATGAAAGGGGTTATAATTTTAATTTTAGTATTGGCAAAATATTCCCTGTTCTAAATCCAAATCAAAATTCGGGGTTGATGGTTACAGCTGGCTTTGGATATCTGCTGCATCGAATGAAAATTGATAATCAGCACAGAACAGCAGCTCAAATTTCTGATGATTATGCCAAAGGTTATGATATGTTAACAGGTGGGTTGTCGTTAAATCAATTCATTGGATGGTACTTTATGGGAAACTCAAGATATACAAACTTTTATGGCGGTTTTGAGTTTCATCAAGCATTTACGCATAGTCTTCGCGATTGGGATTTTAGCACAATGCAAAAAGATAATAATAGTTATTTTGATTATTTTATTGGTATAAAGGTTGGGTGGATGTTGCCGATTTATAAAAGAGCACCCAATAAGTTCTACTACAACTAAATGTGCTTATTTATAAACTCAAATAATTATCAAATTGAATATTGTGATTTATTGTATTTTGGTGCTTATGTTTTGTTATTTAATTAATGCCTCTAAGAAAACTCTACACTTTTTATGTGGCTTCTTAGAAAACGTCAAAGACAAGGCTTTCGAAGTTTTGAAAATCAGGGAGTTTACCTTAGTAAATGACCGTTTTCAAAACAAGAATAACGAGGTATTTGGCGTTTTCTAAGAGACACTAATTAGAGAAGGAATTTGATTCCTATTTAAATGAAACTAATATATAACATCTTCATTTTTCTATATTCAATCTCAATTAGGATTGCTTCATTTTTTAATGGTAAAGCACTCCAATGGGTTGATGGGAGAAAAAATATACTCTCGCGAATTACTGCCGATAATTTATCCAACAAACAAATTATTTGGGTGCATTGTGCAAGTCTTGGCGAATTTGAACAAGGAAGGCCGGTTATTGAAATTCTTCGAAGCACATATCCTGATTATAAGATACTACTTACTTTCTTTTCTCCTTCAGGATATGAGGTGCGGAAAAATTATAAATATGCCGATTATGTTTATTATTTACCAATTGATACCCGGAAAAATGCTCGGCAATTTGTAAAGATTGTAAACCCAAAGATTGTAATTTTTGTTAAATATGAATTTTGGTACAATTATATAGATGAACTTTATCGTCAGAAGATTCCTTTGATTTTTATATCTGTAATTTTCAGAAAGTCGCAGCTATTTTTTAAGCCTTGGGGAGCATGGTATGCTAGCCTGTTAAATAAAATTACATATTTGTTTGTTCAAAATAATGAGTCCATCGATTTACTTGATAGTATTGGAATTTATCATGCAGGTGTTAGTGGCGATACGCGGTTTGACAGAGTTCTTCAATTACCTGATGAGGATGTTTCTTTTCCGGTTATTGAGAGCTTCAAAGGGGAATCTGCTTTGTTAGTAGCAGGAAGCACATGGCACCCTGATGAAAAGATACTACATGATCTAATCCTTAATTCCAAATTAGAAATTAAACTGGTGATTGCTCCACACCTAATAAATACAGAACATATCTCTGAAATCCAAAAACAATTTGAAGAATATAACCCCATATTATATTCAAAAGCAACATCTTCAAATCTGATCAAAAGTAAGGTAATAATTATCGACAGTATTGGAATGCTTTCGCAGTTGTATCGTTATGCTAATATTGCTTATATTGGAGGAGGTTTTGGTGTTGGCATTCATAACTTACTTGAAGCTTCAACCTATGGTATTCCGGTTTTGTTTGGCCCCAATTATAAACGCTTCCGCGAAGCTATTGAGTTGAGAGATAATGGAGGTGGATTTCCCATTACTAATTCTGAGGATTGTTTTAGGGTATGCGAGAAATTATTATTAGATCCCTCAGCCTATGAAGTTAGTGCATCTATTGCTAAACAATATGTTTATGAAAATGCCGGAGCTACTCAATTAGTGATAAATAAAGTGAAGGAATATATAGTTGCCGGATAAATTTATATCATCTTAATCTCCATTGTCAAATTATATAAGTAAAGCTCAATTTCTTATAATTACAATGTTTGTATATTTGCAATCCTCAAAAAATTAAAATTATGAATACCGTAATACAAAAATTTCTAAAAAGGTCCAATACTGCTGATACTATCTTTCTCATAAAAACTGATTCAGATCTTATTGATTTAAAGTTAAGTGACCTTGAATTGGAATATATTAAAAAGGAACACAACGCAAAAAATGAAATAATTGAAATAAACAAATATAAGAGTAGGAACTATGTAGTTTATAGTGAAACAAAAGGCGCGGATTTTGATCGGCTCGAGGTGATGAGAAAAAATGGGCACACAACTCTTAGTTTATTAAATAAAGCAAAAACTGAGAAAGTTGTTGTTGTTTCAGTAAACAGCTCAAAAGAAGAAACATTAGCCTTTTGTGAAGGGGTGGTGCTTGGGAATTACCAATTTTTAAAATATAAAACCGGTGACAAAAATAAGCCAAACAGCCTTAACAAAATTGAAATTAATTCATCAGAAATAACAAAACAGGATATTAATCAGTTTAAAATATTAGCTGAAGCTGTTTGTTATGCAAGGGATTATGTAAACGAACCCGATTCGTATATGACTGCAGTTCAGTTAGCTGAAGAGGCAAAGTCACTAGGTAAAACTTCTGGGGCAAAAGTTGAAGTATTTAATAAAAAGAAGATTGAGAGCTTAAAAATGGGAGGATTGCTTGCCGTAAATCGCGGAAGTATTGACCCACCTACATTTACAATTTTTGAATGGAAACCAAAAAAAAGTATAAATACGAAACCATATGTTTTTGTTGGCAAAGGGGTTGTGTACGATACCGGTGGATTAAGCCTTAAACCATCAAATGCCATGGATACTATGAAATGCGATATGGCCGGAGCGGCAGCAGTTATAGGTGCTATGTATGCTATAGCAAAAGCAAAATTGCCTGTGCATGTTATTGGGTTAATTCCGGCAACGGATAACCGTCCTGATGGTAATGCTTATACTCCCGGTGATGTGGTTACAATGTATGATGGTTCTACAGTTGAAGTATTAAATACTGATGCAGAGGGTCGCATGATTCTTGCTGATGCTCTTACTTATGCAAAGAAATATGATCCTGAATTAGTAATAGACATTGCTACACTTACAGGTGCTGCTGCAAGGGCAATTGGCCCTCAGGCAATGGTGGGCATGAAAGTTAATTCTGATAGTGAATTTGATAAACTTAAAGTTTCCGGTGATTTTGTTCATGAGAGAATTGTTGAATTTCCAATGTATGAAGAATATGCTGAACAGCTAAAGTCGGAAATAGCTGATATGAAGAATATTGGAGGTATTGATGCCGGAGCAATTACTGCTGCTAAGTTTCTTGAGCATTTTACCGATTACCCATACATACACCTTGATATTGCTGCTCCAGCATTTTTGAGTAAAGCTAACAGCTATCGCCCAATAGGTGGTACGGGAATCGGAGTAAGGCTGTTTTATGATTTTATTAAATCTAAAATTGATAACCTCAGCTCGGCGTAAGATTTGCAACACAGAAAGTCACAATTATAACAGATTTGGGCTGAAAAATATGCAGTTATAGTAATCTATACCAAGGGTTTTTCAGTTCAAAGATGTTGTGATTGTGACTTTTCCAAAAGGACATCGATAGTTTTACCCTATTCTTCCTCAAATCCCTTTGAATTATCCAGATAGTCCTTCAGAAATTTGAGATCAAATAGGGCAAAACTCTCTGATGCTGTGTGCAAAGCTTACATCGAACTGAGGTTAATAGCTAATACAAGGATTTACACTTTTCTTAAAAATATTATTTCACTTTTTTTTGTAAGGATTTTAATTTGTTTCCGACAAAGTATTCAAACACTTTAATATTAAAAATTATAAACAAATTAAAATTTAAAATCATGACAAAAAAAGTAAAAAATTTAAGTGTATTAACCATAGCAGTATTGGCTGGGTTATTTGTAACCTTTTCTTCACTAAACATTCAAGCAAACCAAATTATTACATTTAGTAATGATGCAACTATTTCATTAACCGATAATGTAGCTATTAGTGTAATTGCAATTGTTGTTGGTGGTGAAGACAACAAATGTGGTGAAGGAAAATGTGGTGGAGCTGAAAAAAAAGAAGCTAAAAAGAAAACACCTGTAAAAACAGAAAAAGAAGGCGAAAAAGAAGCAGCACCTGCAAGTAAATGTGGTGAAGGCAAATGTGGCGAAGGAAAATGTGGAGTAGCCTAGTTTTTCAGGGGAATGTATAAAATAAAAAGGCTGTCCAATAAGTTAGTTTTTTGTCATTCTGAACGATAGTGAAGAATCTCTATAGGACAATTAAACAACATATTAGATTCTTCGTTATCACTCAGAATAACAGACATTATTAAATTTTTGGACAACCTTATTTTTTGTTGTTCTTAATATTATTAAAAAGCAGAAAACTATTCAATTCCCCAAACCCTAATTAACTCTTTGGGTAATTCTGGTCGGCCTCTTTCATTTACAGCAGTTCCAATAACCAGAGCCTTTATTATTAACTTGTTGTCGGGCTGACGATAAATACGTTGAACGAAGCCAAATCGTAATGGGGAAATTCTTTCCATACGAAGTGCCGAAATAAATTTGTCACCACTTTTTAGCGGAAACTGATAATCTATTTCAACTCTTTTTACCATTAAATTTACGCCTTTTTGGCTTAATTTTGAAAAATCTAACCCAATTGATTTAATATACTTATGGCGCGTGTGCTCGAGGTAATTTTGATAAACTGAATTATTAACAACACCTTGCAAATCACACTCGTAGTCCCGTACTTCCATCTCATATTTAAAAACAAACTCTTCCATATTTTACTCTGTATTATAAAATTGTACTAACTGCGTTGGTAAAACTAAAAAAAGCTATGCATATAATAACTTCTTTTTCACAGAATATTTACAAATAAAGTTTGGAAACCATACCTACGGTCAATAAATTTATGGTTTAATAAAATTTTATTATTGAGAATGAAAGTAGAAATACTTATATTTGCTATTCTTTGAAGAGAAATCATTTTTACCTAATTGTAAACAAAAATCCAAAATAATGAGAAAGCATTTATTTACAATTATTTGCCTTTTCTGCATTGTTACACCTATTTTTAGTCAGCATTTATCTTTTACAGATGGTATTCAGGAAAATTTAAGAGGAAGTACTACGCCTAAACGATCATTTGAAAATGGATACTCTCAATTTAGTGAAGTGACTTATAATTTTTCCGCAGCTGCAATCTCGGAAGTTTATATTGATGGTGAATTGTATAATTTTCTTCATATTGATGGCTTTGCTAAAATGGGGCAAGTTGGTGCACCTGCGTTACCAGCTCACAATGAAATTATTGCAATGCCAAAAAATTCAGTTGGCACTATCGTAATTCTCAAATCAAGCTATTTTGAATATCCGGGTTTTATGATACATCCGGCACTTAAACCTGCTAGGGATACTGAAGGAGAAGGAGAACCTGTTTTTGAAAAAGACATGACAATTTATAATTCAGATAATTTTTTTCCGGAAAAAATTGTTGAGATTACAAATGTTGGTTTAAGTCGGGGCACTCCTTTGGCAAAAGTACAAATTAGACCTGTACAATTTAATCCAGTTACCGGGGTTGTTAGAGTTTACACTAAAATTAATTACAGAATAGAATACACTGGTGGATTTGAAACGTTTGACTATATTGGCCAAGAAAACTCTTTAAATTATACAAACTTACTTAAGCTTAGCATTATAAACTCTGAAAGTATTCCTAATGGAATACCTATGGATCGACTAGTATCGAATACAAAAAACAGGTATGGAGATAAGAATTATATAATTATTACACATTCCGAGTATTTAACTGAGGCAAATGAAATTGCAGATTGGAAGCGGCAATTAGGTTATTCCGTTGAAGTAGTTTCTCAATCAAGTTGGACAGCTAATCAGGTAAAAACTGAAATACAAACCAGATATGACAATTGGACACCAAAACCCGATTATTTTTTGATTATTGGAGACCACACAGGATCATATGCCGTACCTGGAGAGATTCATCAGGATCCTTCCAATGGTGATAATTTTGCAACCGATCTATATTTTGCATGTATGGATGGTAATGGTGATTGGCATCCGGATATGGCACATGGAAGAATATCTGTTTCATCTGCCTTAGAAGCAGGTATTATAGTGGATAAAATTATTGCATATGAAAAAACACCACCATCCGCAGCCTCATTTTATAGCAATATGTTGAGTTGTGCCCAATATCAGGATACAGATGATAATAATGGTTATGCAGATAGGCGTTTTTGTCAAACCAGTGAAGATATCAGAGATTATTTAATTGATGAGCAATCTTACACGTCTGAAAGAGTGTATTATACAAGCACTACTGCTGATGTTACAACACTAAGGTATAATAATGGCTATTTTTCTGATGGGCAGTTGATACCAGCCGAATTAAGAACTACAGCGTATAATTGGGCAGGTAGCCCGTCAGATATTACATCAGCAATAAATGCAGGAAAATTTCTTGTTTTTCACCGTGATCATGGTTATGTTGGTGGGCACGGATGGGCACATCCTTATTACACAACTTCATCAATGGATGCTCTTTCAAATGGTAATGAGTTGCCTGTTGTGTTTAGTATGAATTGTCATACTGGTGAATTTCAATTAAGTAATTGTTTTGCTGAGAAATTTCTTAGAATGGAAAATAAAGGGGCAGTAGGTGTAGTCGCAGCAGCCTATTACAGTTACAGCGGATTTAATGATGCATTATCAGAAGGGATGATTGACGCTATTTGGGCAGATCCAGGACTTTATCCAGATTTTGGTACAGGAGGTACTGGAAATAATTATACTATTGGCACAGGTAATGATATTTATACAATGGGTGATGTTATGAACCAGGGTTTATTTGCTATGGAGCTCAATTGGAATGGTTCTTCTACCTCTAACAATTATCAATATGAGATTTTCCATTGGTTTGGTGATCCTGCAATGAGAATATGGACATCTGATCCTAATAGCAACGTTATTACTGCTACACATTCGCCTACAATTGAGTGTGAAGGAAGCTCATTCTCTATATCGGAGTCAACTCCCGGAGCAATAGCTACTTTGGTTTTTAATAATGAATTAATTGGCGAAACAGTTTTGGATGGCTCAGGAAATGGATCTGTTCTATATTCAATTACATCATCGGGATCCAGTGTCGTTTTAACTATTTCTAAACATAATAATTATCCATATGTGAATACTTTAACGGTTACCGGTAGTTGTTCTTTATTTGCCAATTTCTATGCAGATAATCTAAATCCGGCTATTAATCATGTGGTTAGTTTTACTGACATTTCAAGTTATAGTCCAACTGCTTGGCAATGGAGTTTTACACCAACGACGGTGAGATATAAAAATAACACTTCTTCAATTTCGCAAAATCCACAAGTTGAGTTTGATGCCACTGGAACTTATGAGGTTACATTAGTTGCATCAAATGCAAGCGTAAGTGATACTGAAACAAAAACAGGATACATCGTAGTAGAAGATGCTCCCGGTATTTATTGTAATGCTAGTGGTACCGGAACTGTTTATATTAAGGACGTTGAGTTCGGTTCGATTAATAATCTTAATACTGGAAATGATGGTTATACTGATTACACATCACAGAGCACAGATGTTACTGTAGGACAACCTTACAATATTTCTGTAACATTTGGCTATGCTTACTCAAATGATAATTTCAGTGTACTAATAGATTGGAATCGCGATGGTGATTTTGATGATGCTGATGAGAATCCAGTTTGTATTAGTGTTTCTAGTTCTACCGAAATAGAAACCATCCAAGTGCCAATTAATGCAGAGGTTGGGAGTACCAGAGTGAGGGTTCGGAATAATCATGATGGCACTTCGTGCATCCCTTGTAATACATCATATTGGGGCGAAGTAGAAGACTACACACTAAATATACAACCTGCCAGCACATCATGGAATGGCACTAATGCAGATTGGACTGATGCTTCCAACTGGTCTAATGGTATTGTACCCAATGCATCCTACGAAGTAACAATTCCTTCGGTAGGAATAAGCCCTGTAATATCACTGGGCACAAATGCCAAATGCTACAGCCTAACACTTGAAGGTAATGCAACAATAGAAATAAATGGAAATTTAGAAGTAGAAAATTAATGAAATAGCCATATTGAAAGATATGGAATATACACCAAAAGGTAGGATTTTTGGTCTCAAGGGGGGGTGTCCGAAATAAGCGACATCCCTCTTTTTTATTCACTAAGACTCTATTCTCAAATTTCTGGCATCTACTTCATCCTTTCCACTTTCTAACATATTCAAGAGTATATTTTGTAAAAATTGTTAATAAATAACAATTTAATTACTTGCTAAACGCCTGTGATTAAGTTATATGTGACGCACATAAATCTAAACTAACCAATATTCCTATGAAAAAACTAACATGTCTACTAGTTATAGTTATTTGTATAATTGGGAGTAATCTCTACTCTCAGGTTGCAATCAATACTAATGGTGCAGAACCCAATAGTTCGGCAATGCTGGAAATTACTTCAACCTCAAAAGGACTTCTGATTCCACGCATGACAGAATCCGATAAAGGTAACATCTCTCCTACCGCAACAGGTTTATTAATCTACCAAACTGATGGAACGACCGGATTTTATTATTATACAGGTAGTACCTGGACCTTATTAAAGGCAGGATCTACTTCAATTAATGATCTCACAGATGGAATAGCTGATAGCTACAGTGTTTATCTTGGTAGTGGCTCAGGAATATCAAATATTAATTATGGCTATAATGTTGGTATTGGTATTAATACGTTAAACTCAAGTAATATTGGGGAGCAAAATGTGGCCATCGGATATGAGGCATTAGTAAATAATGAAGGTAGCGTTAATACTGCTGTTGGTCAAAGATCAATGGAGAAGAATTCTACTGGTCACCATAATGTTGGTATTGGAACTCATGCTAATCGATATAATGAAGAAGGTAGTAGAAACGTGATAATAGGATATCAAGCTGGGCATGGATTATCTTTACATGATAAATCAGATTGTGTATTTATAGGTTTTCAAGCTGGTTATAATGAAGAAACTTCAAATAAACTTTATATTGATAATTCAAATACTGCTTCTCCTTTAATTTATGGGGATTTTGATTCTGATCTTCTAAGAATAAATGGATCATTAAATATTAATTCTGCCTTTACTTTCCCAACGACAGATGGTACTAATGGGCAGGTATTAAAAACAAATGGTAGTGGTGTTTTAAGTTGGAGTGCTGAAGATGGTGCAACTCAGATTAATGATCTAAGTGATGCAATAACAGATGGTAGTAGTGTTTTTCTTGGTTCTGGAGCCGGAGCAAATGATAATGGTGCAAATAATAATACCGCAATTGGTATAAATGCACTTGCATTAAACGATGGAGGATTAACCAATACTGCTACAGGAGGATACTCACTATACTCAAATACTTCAGGAAGCAGAAACACAGCCAGTGGCTACTATGCCCTTCTTAATAATGTTTCTGGAAACGACAATACATCCCTAGGTTACCAGACACTTAAGTTTTCAACGGGGAATAGCAATACTGCCATTGGTTCTGAGTCTCTGTTTAATAATTCAACCGGAGGTAATAATACTGCTATTGGTTATCGAGCTCTATATAGTAACTATGTAAATAAGCGCAGCACAGCTATAGGTTACCTGTCAATGTATTATGCCGATAGCAGAACCTCTTCTGCCAGATCGACTTATAATACCGCAGTGGGATATGAAGCTTTAAAAGGTAGTACAACAGCATCTGCGAATACCGGGATACATAATACAGCAATTGGTGATCAAGCACTTTATTCAAATGTAGGTGGTGATTATAACACTGCAACGGGTTCTAGTTCTCTTCATTTTAACACCGAAGGTGGTAAAAATACTGCTCATGGATATCACTCACTTTATTCTAATACAGTAGGCGTTTTTAATACTGCACTTGGAAGTAATGCTTTATCTAGCAATAATGCAAATAGCCGTAGTACAGCTATCGGCTATTATGCAATGTACTATGCTGATGATAGAAGCTCAGGGGGGCAAACTACTTATAATACAGCAGTAGGTTGTGAAGCATTGAGAGGCAGTACAACAGCATCTGCCAATACTGGTCAATATAATACAGCAGTTGGAGATAAAGCACTTTACTCAACTACTGGGGGACATCATAACACGGGAAGTGGATATCATGCTTTATATGCTAATACATCCGGTAATTATAATACAGCATTTGGATTTGAAGCTTCAGTTAATAATTCCTCAGGAGATTATAATACAGCAATTGGCTATAATACAGGAAGTACATTGAATAATTCTGATAATACTACAGCTATTGGTAATGGAGCACAAATTTCAACGAGTAATCGTATTATATTGGGTAATACTTCAGTTACATGGATAGGTGGACATTCATTATGGAACAATACCTCTGATGCAAGAATGAAAAATAATATTAAAGAAGAGGTAGTAGGATTAGATTTTATTTTAAAGTTGCGTCCGGTTACTTATAATTTTGATAAAGATAAAATGGATAAATTAATAGGTGTTGTTGATTCGAGTGATTACCCGGAAAAATATGATATTGAAAAAATAGTGCAAAGCGGATTCTTGGCACAGGAAGTTGAACAAGCAGCAAATGATGTAGGGTATGATTTTAGTGGCGTTACTATACCAAAAGGGGAAGAAAATTACTACAGCCTGGAATATGCTGTATTCGTGGTGCCGCTAGTAAAAGCAGTGCAAGAACTTAAAAAAGAGAATGATGAATTAGAAATGAAAGTCACCGAGCTAGAAACTTTAAAACATGAAATGGA
The DNA here is from genome assembly GCA_964460905.1 of uncultured Lentimicrobiaceae bacterium. Taxonomy (GTDB): domain Bacteria; phylum Bacteroidota; class Bacteroidia; order Bacteroidales; family F082. The sequence continues at coordinate 53,150 of CAYWRM010000006.1, read as the reverse complement.
ACAATTGAAAAAACAAGTTAAAAAATTACTAGAACTTGACTCGCAATAAATGGAAATCTAGAAGTAGAAAATTAATGAAATAGCCATATTGAAAGATATGGGATTTACACCAAAAGGTAGGATTTTTGGTTCACAGGGGGTTGTCTAACATAAATGGTGACCCCCTATTTTTTTTAAAAATCATAATTCAATTTCAACATTCAAAATTCAGTGTTCGACATTCGATATTCAAGGAGTGTCCATTATTTCAAGGTTCTACTGTAACCTTCTTCGGATAACATAAAAAATACTTGGTAGTAGGTTTCGATAATAATTTAATATTTAACTGGTCGGAAGCTTCTGCAATATCAACAACCTTTCCTGATTTGTATAGAATCCCGATTTTGTCACTACCAATTTTATATGTATAGTTTGATGTTTTATCAGATATTACAAAATAATCAACTTCATCTTCATTCAATTTTAGTTTATCCATAGTTTGCTTTCGAATACTTATAATGTAATCATCGTCAAATGGTTCATTCTGAAGCTCAATTCTGGGTAGTTTTCTATTTACAATACTAGAGCTAAGAGATGAGAGTATAGGATCTGAATGTAATGCCCAGACTTTCAAAGAAGTAAAAATATCGTAATCATCAAGTTTTGAGAAATTTTCTATTACTTCATCATTATTTTCAAACTCGTCAAGTGTTATTTTATTTCTTAAAAAAAAGTCGAAAGCCGGGGTTGCGAACAGTTCTATCCCCTGTAAACGTAATTGCTTAGCTCTACGCAGAATATTCATGATTGTATATTCAGCAGCAAGTACTGTTTTGTGCAAATAAACCTGCCAGTACATTAATCGGCGTGCAGTTATAAATTTTTCAACCGAATATATTCCTTTTGCTTCAATAGCTATATCATCATCAACTACATTAAGCATAGATAGTAATCGTTCATAGTTTACAATACCTTCTGATACTCCTGTAAAAAAGCTATCGCGTTTCAGATAGTCAAGTCTGTCCATATCAAATTGTCCGGAAACTAATTTGTGCAAAAACTTCTTTTTATAATCACCGTTAAATATGCTAATAGCAATATCAAGCTTCCCCTGAAATTTTTCATTAAGCTGATTCATGAATATTCTTGATATCTCTTCGTGGCTTATACCATCAACAATTGAGTGTTCAAGTGCATGTGAATAAGGGCCATGACCTATATCATGCAATAACATTGCAATATTTACACCAAGAGCTTCTTCTTCCGTAATATTATGCCCCTTAAACCTGAGCTCACTTATTGCCCTAGTCATAAGATGCATTGCTCCTAGTGAATGCTGAAATCGAGTATGCAAAGCCCCGGGATAAACAAGATGGGTCAATCCCAATTGTTTTACCCTTCTTAATCGCTGAAAACACTGGTGCTCAATCAAATCAAAAATTAATTCATCTGGCACAGTCACAAAACCATATACAGGATCGTTAAATATTTTTCGCTTATTCATCTTCATATCTCTCATAAAATAAGTTAATTTTGTAATAAGTAGTTTTTGCCAGCACAATAAACACTGCAGTTTTTCATTATAGAATATAGAAAACAAAATACAAAATTAACTGATTTAAAATAATAACAGGGATATGGGTAGTATAAGAATATTATGGGCTGATGATGAGATAGAGATGTTGAAACCGCATATTATGTATCTTGAAGGTAAAGGATACATAGTTGATGCAGTTGTAAGTGGTGATGAAGCTGTTGAAATGGTTATGGAAAATCATTATGACATTATATTTTTAGATGAACAGATGCCGGGAATTAGTGGAATTGAAGCTCTCGAGAAAATAAAAAAACACTCGGCAAATATTCCGGTTGTTATGATTACAAAAAGTGAAGAAGAATCGATAATGGAAGATGCAATAGGATCAAATATTGCTGACTATCTTATAAAACCGGTAAAACCAAGTCAAATTTTATTATCGCTTAAGCGAAATCTGGAAAACAGGAAACTAGCAGGCGAAAAAGCTACCATGACTTATCAGCAACAATTTCGTGAACTTGGTATGCGAATTAGCGACAGGCTCAATTCAAATGAGTGGATTGATGTTTATAAAGATCTTATTAGATATGAAAGTGATCTTGAAAAAAGTGATGATAAAGGAATTGTAGAAGTGTTGAATATGCAAAAACAAGAGGCAAACAACTCTTTTGCAAGGCATTACGAAAACAACTACAAAGATTGGTTGGATGGCGATTCTGATGATAAGCCATTACTTTCGCATACTTTAATTAAAGAAACAGCTTTTCCGTTACTTGATAAAGGAAAGAAAGTATTTATGTTGCTTATCGATAATCTGCGATATGATCAGTGGAAAACAATTCAACCGTTAATTGAGCATTACTATCGAGTTGAAGATGATAGTATTTTCTATAGCATATTGCCCACAACTACACAATATGCACGTAATGCAATTTTTTCAGGGCTTATGCCAAATGAAATAAGAAAACACTACAGACAATATTGGGTTGATGAACACGAAGAAGGAACAAAAAATAAATATGAATTTGAATTGTTAAAAGAGCAGTTTAAGCGTTATGGAAGAAAAACATCCTTATCATATAATAAAATATTAAACCTAAATGCAGGTCGTAAATTATATGAGAATATATCAAACTTAATGACCACAGACTTCAATGTTATAGTTTACAATTTTGTAGATATGCTGTCGCATGCCAGGACAGAAATGGAAATTATACGCGAACTAGCTGATGATGAGGCTGCATACAGATCATTAATGTTATCGTGGTTTGAACACTCATCGCTATTTGATATTATAAAATATCTTTCCAATAAAGATGTAACAATACTTATCACTACCGATCATGGTTCGGTAAAAGTAACCGATCCCGTTAAGATTGTAGGCGATAAAAGCGTAAATACTAACCTGAGGTACAAATATGGCAGAAGTCTTAATTACAAAGCGAAAGAAGTATTTGAGATTGCAGAACCTGAAGATTATTATCTACCAAAATATAATATAAGTAGCAGGTGGGTTTTTACCAGAGGAACCGACTTCTTTGTATATCCAAACAAATATAATTACTACGCAAATTACTACCGAAACACTTTCCAGCATGGTGGAATCTCAATGGAAGAAATATTAATACCTATAATTACTCTTACATCAAAATAATGAATACCATTTCAGTTTCAAACATCAGTGAACTAAGAAATGTTGCACATTCCATTCTTACCCATATGTCTGATCAAAATATTTTTGCTTTTAATGGTAAGATGGGCGCAGGAAAAACAACGCTCATAAAAGCATTTTGTGAAGAGTTAGGTGTTGAAGAAATAGTAACAAGTCCTACTTTTTCATTGGTAAATGAATATAGTAATGAAAACAACCAACCTGTTTACCACTTTGATTTTTATAGAATTAAGAAAATTGAAGAGGTTTTCGATATTGGTTACGAAGAATATTTTTATAGTGATAATTATTGTTTTATTGAATGGCCCGAACTAGTATTGGAACTTTTACCCGATTTATACGTATACATATCAATTGAAGAAGAAGATGGTGGTAAACGGATAATTAGTTATTCAAAAAATAATGAACGACGAGAGTAAAGGTTTCCTTAAATTAACCAATATTGATCAACTGATGCCTCAGGAAGAGATGTTGGAATCTGTTCCGCAAAAAAGTAAGATCGTTATTGGTCTGCCTAAAGAATCATCTGATAATGAAAACCGAATTTCTCTTGTACCTGAAGCCGTTCAACAACTTGTTGATAGCGGTCAAAAAGTACTTGTAGAAGATGGGGCCGGAGAAGGGGCAAACTTTAGTAATGAGCAATATGCAAGTGCCGGCGCAAATATTGTAAGCACTTACCAGGAAGCATACCAAAGTGATATTATATTAAAAGTAGCGCCTCCCACTGAGCATGAACTTGAGATGATGGGAAAATACAAAGTCCTGTTTTCTTCATTATTCTTGCCAAACTCCAAAAAAGGTTTCTTCAATAGGCTAATGTCGCAAAAATCAATTGCAATTGCCTACGAATATATTCAAGACAAATCGGGTTCATTACCGGTTATGAAATCAATGAGCGAAATAGTTGGAAATACTGCAGTGCTAATTGCATCGCAACAGCTTATGAACATCGAATCCGGTAAAGGTAAGCTGCTGGGTGGATTTCCGGGAGTCAGTCCTGCAGAAGTAGTTATAATTGGAGCTGGAACCGTTGCCGAGTATGCTGCACGTACAGCCCTTGGCATGGGTGCTTCTGTAAAAATATTTGATAATTCTGTTTACAAATTACGCAGTATTCAAAACAAACTGAGATATAGTATACCAACAGCAACACTACAATCAAATTCCTTAAAAACTGCATTAAAACAGGCCGACGTCGTTATTTCTGCCAAATTTACATCAAACGGTGTATCACCATGTCTCATAAGTGAAGAAATGGTACGTAACATGCAATCAGGTTCAATAATTATAGATGTAAGTATTGATCAGGGTGGGTGTTTCGAAACTTCCAAAGTAACATCTCACGATAATCCTGTTTACACAACACACGGGGTAACACATTATTGCGTTCCAAATATTGCATCCTGTGTGCCTAATACGGCATCTTCATCTTTGAGTAATATCCTTACGCCAATGCTTATGCGTATTTCTGAATATGGAGGCATCGAACGAATGCTTAAACAGGATATTGGTTTCCGAAAAGGGGTTTACATATATAATGGAACTCTCACTAATAATTATATTGGCAGTATGTTCGGAATTCCCGCGCAGGATCTGGAGTTACTAATGGCTGCTTTCCGATAGTACTTATTTATAATCAAGGTTACTTTTTTTTATTTTTATTTTTGGCGGCAGCCGGGCTTTACGTTTATAGTTATTTCATGCCAGCTGTATTTTTGTAAACTGTACATGGGCTTCCTGCGTCAGCCGCTGCCAGCCAACAAAAATATCAGCTGCCACTTCAACAAGCTATCACTTCAATCCCTGCCGCAAAACTAGTGTCAAGTCATATGTCCTTTAACAATTATTAACACGATCCAAAAGATCAATTTAATATTTTTGTACCGTACAAATAATCATTTAAAAATGGTAGAAACAAATATTAAGGAACTAAACGAAAAAATCCAACGTGAAAGCCAATTTACCGACTTGATACACTTGGAAATGAACAAGGTGATTATCGGACAAAAACATATGACCGAGAGGTTAATGATTGGCTTACTTGCAAACGGACATATACTATTGGAAGGTGTGCCCGGATTAGCAAAAACCTTAGCAATTAACTCTCTTGCCAATATTATCGATGCAAAATTCAGTCGTATACAATTTACACCTGATTTACTTCCTGCCGACTTAATAGGAACAATGATCTATAGTCAAAAAAAGGAAGAGTTTATGATAAGAAAGGGTCCCATATTTGCTAATTTTATTCTTGCTGATGAAATTAACAGATCACCAGCCAAGGTACAAAGTGCTTTGCTCGAAGCAATGCAGGAACGACAAGTAACAATTGGGGATACTACGTATAAACTTGAAGAACCATTTTTGGTTATGGCCACTCAAAATCCAATTGAACAAGAAGGAACATACCCTTTGCCAGAGGCACAAGTTGACCGTTTTATGCTAAAAGTTGTAATCAACTATCCCAAAAAGGAAGAAGAAAAACTAATTCTGCGTCAAAATATTACAAACACGCAATCGAAAACTAATACAATACTTAAAACTGCTGATATACTCAGCGCAAGAGAGCTTGTTCGTGAAATATATCTTGATGAAAAAATTGAAAACTACATCACCGATATTGTTTTTGCCTCTAGGTATCCCGCTGATTACCGACTAAGTAACTTCACGAACATGATTCAATACGGAGCTTCTCCAAGGGCAAGTATTAACCTGGCTCTGGCCTCAAAAGCTCTTGCTTTTTTACGCAAACGAGGGTATGTTATTCCAGAAGATATTCGTGCAGTAGCCCATGATGTTATGCGCCATAGAATCGGGTTAACTTACGAAGCTGAAGCAGAAAATATTACCAGCGAAGATATAATTAACGAAATACTTAACTCCGTTGAAGTACCTTAGGTAGATGGTAGTCTACAGTTGGCAGTTGGCAGTCGGCAGTCAATAGTCGGCAGTCGGCAGTTGGCGATTGATTAATGAAATTATATAATTTTAGCTTGTATAGATTATTTAAACATAAATTAAAATAAGGATGGCATCAGGATTTAGAAGTTTATTGGTTTATCAAAAAGGTTTCTCTTTGGCGATGGAAATTTTTGAACTCATTAAATCATTTCCTTCTGAAGAAAAATATGGATTAAGTTCTCAAATTAGGAATTCTTCAAGGTCAGTTTGCTCCAACATAGGAGAAGGCTATCGAAAGAGAAGATATCCGGCACATTTTATAAGTAAAATCTCAGATGCTGATATGGAGAATACTGAAACTCAAGTGTGGTTAGATTTTGCTCTGTCATGCAATTATGTTTCAAAAGAACTATTTGATGACTATAATAATAAATCAAGTGAAATTGGAAAACTTTTAAATTATATGTTAATAAACCCTGAAAAATTTAGTTAAGAAAAAGAAGTCTGAAGTCAGCAGTCTTCACGTACCAGACTATGTACTGTAGACTGTTGAATGCCGACTGTAGACTGCTGACTGTTAACTGTAGACTGCCGACTGTTAACTGAATACTGATTATAAAAAGACATGAACGCACAGGAAATCTTTAAAAAAGTAAGGAAAATTGAAATAAAGACAAGGGGATTGTCAAATCAGATATTTTCAGGTGAATACCATAGTGTATTCAAGGGAAGAGGAATGGCTTTCAGCGAGGTTAGAGAATATCAGTTTGGTGATGATATCAGAAGTATCGACTGGAACGTTACAGCCAGATTTAATCATCCTTTTGTAAAAATATTTGAAGAAGAGCGCGAATTAACAGTAATATTAGTCATCGATGTTTCCGGGTCAAATAATTTTGGGACCCAAAATCAACTTAAGCAGGATGTAGTAACCGAAATAGCAGCTGTTCTTTCATTTTCTGCAATTCAGAATAATGATAAAGTGGGCGTAATATTTTTTAGCGATAAAATCGAAAAATTTATTCCACCCAAAAAAGGATCGTCTCATATATTAAGAATAATAAGAGAGTTAATTGATTTTAAAGCTGAAAATAAGGGCACAAATATCGCAGAAGCCTTACGTTATCTTACTAATGCCATTAAAAAGAAATCTACAGTATTTCTTATTTCCGACTTTATGGATGAAGGCTTTGATAAAGCAATTCAGATAGCTAATTATAAACACGACCTTATAGCAATCAGGGTTAACGATGAACGTGAAAAAGAAATTCCGAATGTTGGAATGGTGAGGATGTTAGATGCAGAAACTGGCAAGACAATGTGGATTGATACGTCCAGCTCCAAAGTTAGAAAACATTATGCCCGCCAAATTGCTTCAAAGTCATCATACTTGGATAATATGTTTGCTCGTTTTGGGGTTGATATGGTAAAAGTATATACAGGTAAAGATTATGTTAAACCTCTGATGAATTTGTTTAAGAAACGCGAGGCGAGAAAGTAGAAGAATTTATTATTGATAATTTATTATTGATAATTATGAATAAAATGAAAAGTCAAAATAAAATATTGTTATTAATTTTAGCTCTTTTGTTTGGTAGTGTAATAACTGCACAGCAAACTGAAGCATGGTCATCACTCGACTCGAATGCGATTATGATTGGTGATCAGGTAAATTATGAGATTGGAATAACAGTTCCTGAAAGTATAATTGTAGAGTGGCCGTTGTTGATTGATACCATTACTTCGAATATTGAAATTATTAGTTCAGGAAAACTGGATACAGCTTATACAGATGTTGGCATTTCAATGAAACAGCAGTTTGTTATCACTTCGTTTGATTCAGGTTATTTCGAAATACCTCCCACTAATTTTAAGTTTAGGCACGTTAGAGATAGTAATATCTATACAACATCAACAGGCATGCTTTTTTTACAAGTATATGTTCCTGAAGTAGATACAACACAAGCATTTAAACCTTTGGCAGGCCCAATAAGTGAGCCATATACTTTTAAGGAATTGCTACCGTGGATACTTACCGGCATTGCTGCCATATTATTTATAGCACTAATAATCTACTACATTGTAAAGAGAAAAAAACGTCAACCGATTTTTAAAAGAAAGCCCAAGCCGGTTTTGCCAGCTCATGTGGTGGCAATTAACAAGCTTGAAGAGTTACGATTAGCTAAAGTTTGGCAAACCGGTCATCTTAAAAAATACTACTCCAAGCTTACCGATATCGTTAGAGAATACATGGTAAACAGATATGATTTTGATGCCCCGGAGATGACCAGCTATGAGATTATTTCCAAATTACATGAGCTTGATATAAATAAAGATGCTATGTCTAAGATGGAGAGTGTGCTTAACTTATCGGATTTGGTTAAGTTTGCGAAAGCAGTTCCCACATCCTTGGAAAATGATTTGGGGCTAACGCATTCTACCGATTTTGTTAATGAAACAAAAAAAGTAGCTGAGCATACACATATTGAAGAAAATGACAATACTAACACTAAAGATAGCCTATAAATGCTGAATATAGATAATTGGGCAAACCCAGAATATTTATACATACTATTGGTAATTCCATTGTTGATTGTTTGGTATTGGTTTAAAAATAGTTCAAGTAATGCCGAACTAAGGTTTTCGGGAGTAGAAGCATTTGGAGGAATAACTCTTAGCCCCAGAACATGGCTAATTCATAGCTTGTTTGTTTTTAGAATATTAGCCATTGCCCTCCTCATTGTTGCGCTTGCTCGTCCACAATCAGTATCTACAAAGCAAAATGTACATATTGAAGGTATAGATATTGTAATGACAATTGATGTTTCGGGAAGTATGTTAGCTCGGGATTTTGATCCTGACAGATTGGAAGCAGCCAAGGATGTTGCGGATGAATTTATTTCACGAAGGCCTAACGATAGGGTTAGCCTGGTTATCTTTAGCGGAGAAGCTTTTACCCAGGTACCACTTACTACTGACCACACTATGATTTCAAATATTTTTGAAGAGGTACAGAGTGGTATGATAGAAGATGGAACAGCAATTGGAGATGGATTAGCAACTTCCGTGAGTAGATTAAAAGATTCGGATGCCATTTCTAAAGTTATTATTCTTATTACTGATGGAGTTAACAATTCAGGATCAGTCGACCCGATGTCGGCAGCAGAAATGGCACACATGTTTGGAATTAGAGTTTATACCATTGGAATAGGGTCAATGGGAACTGCGCCTTATCCTGTTCAAACTCCATATGGTATTCAAATGCAGCAAATGGAAGTTCAAATTGATGAAGAGCTTCTTCAAGAGATTGCAGGTACGACAGGAGGAAGATATTTTAGAGCTGACAATAACAAAAAACTTAAAGAAATCTATAAAGAAATTGACTCCCTTGAAAAATCAAAGATTGATGTTCAGGAATTCAGAAAAAAACATGAAGCCTTCTTGCCGTTTGCTTTGATAGCTTTAGCACTTTTTTCATTGGAAATTATTTTAAGATATCTGGTATTCCGAAAATTTCCATAATTAAATTGAAATTTGAAAACTACGATAACAACGACAACTTGATAACTTAACAACAAATGCTAAAATTTGCACATACAGAATATTTCTTTCTCTTGGCACTTATTTTTGTTTTTGCCATTTTATACTGGCTTTATAGTATGTGGCTCAAAAAAGCAAAAAGGAGATTTGGTGATGAAAAAGTAATTATGAACCTCATGCCTGAAGTTTCTTCGTCAAAACCTTTGCTTAAATTCTTATTGATATTATTAGCAGTTACATTTATAATTATTGGTATTGCTGACCCCCAAATTGGATCGAAGCTTGAAAATATAAAACGAGAAGGTATCGACCTGTATTTGGTACTTGACGTATCTACTTCAATGTTAGCAGAAGATATTAAGCCTAACAGGTTGGAAAGATCCAAACTTGCAATATCAACATTGATTGACAAGCTACAAGGCGACAGAGTTGGAATAATAATTTTCGCAGGAAATGCTTATAAGCAATTACCATTAACTACCGATTATTCAGCTGCAAAGCTCTTTTTGTCTGCTGTTGATACTAAAATTGTCCCAACGCAGGGAACTGCTATTGGAGAAGCTATTGAATTGGCAACGCTCAGCTTTGGAGAAACTGATCATAACAAAGCAATTATTGTTATTACCGACGGAGAAAATCATGAAGACGATGCAATAGAAGCTGCCACGATGGCAAATGAGCTAGGCATTAATGTTTTTACCATTGGAATGGGATTACCCGAAGGAGCTCCTATACCACTATATAACAAATACGGGGTTCAAACCGGATTTAAGAAAGACAAAAAAAATACTACTGTTGTTACTAAGCTTAACGAAGATATGCTTAGGCAAATAGCGGCAGCCGGAGGAGGTGCTTACGCAAGGGCTAACAATGCCAGCTCAGGGTTAAAACGTATTTTTGATGACATTAATGCAATCGACAAAAAGGAGATTGAAACAAGGCAATTTACTGATTATGAAGATCGCTTTCAGATATTTATGGGGTTAGCCATATTTCTATTGATAGTTGAGTTGTTGGTTGCCGACAGAAAAACAAGATGGGCTAAGAAGTTTGATTTTTTTGGAAAATAAGAATGTAGATATGCGAATTATTATAATATTTCTGGTTTTTATCCTGAGTGCTACTTCAGCTTATTCTCAAAAAGAAAAAAAGCGAATACGGCAAGGCAATACTGAATACGAAGAAGGAAACTTCTCTGAAGCCGAAAAAGAATATCGTAAGGCATTAATGGAAAAACCGGGATATACAAAAGGGACTTTTAATCTTGGCGATGCCATGTACGAGCAAGAGAACTACGAAGAGTCGAATAAGCTGTTTACCGAGGTTACAGAGCGCATAACAAGTCCTGAGGAAAAAGCATCGGCATACTATAATCTTGGAAATACTTATATGAAGGAAAATAAATTCCAGGAAAGTATTGACGCATATAAAAATTCTTTACGTTTGAACCCCAATGATCCTGACGCAAAATATAATCTTGAATATGCCAGGAAGAAATTAAAAGAGCAGCAACAAAATCAAGATCAAAACCAAGACCAGGATAAAAAAGATCAAGATAAAAAGGATCAAGATAAGAAAGACCAGGATAAGAAAGATCAAGAAAAAAAAGATCAAAACAAAAAGGATCAGGATAAAGAAAATAAAGACCAGGATAAAAAAGATCAGGAAAAGAAGGATCAGAATAATGGAGATCAAAAAAAGGATCAGCAAAAGCAGGAACCTCAAAAAATATCTAAACAAGATGCCCAGCGAATGCTTGATGCCTTGAATAATGATGAAAAAAAGACTTTGCAGAAATTGCAAAAGCAAAAAGCAGAGGCTATAAAAGGTAAGAAAAGTGATATTGACTGGTAAAGTTAATGTAACTAAAACTGGACTAGTTGGTATATTACCAATAAAAATATAATTAGAAGTGTTATAGATACTAAGATGGAATATTTTTTGTTAGAGTATTGAAGCTTTGAAATATAAGTATGATTAAACGAATTTTAATATTATCGTTAATAATAACCTCTGGACTAATTGGCCATGCCGATGGTGAAGTGCGCTTTGTTGGCACTGCCAAACAAAATGTTAAAGTTGGTGAGCGATTTCGTGTAGTGTATGAAATAAATCAGGATGCTGACAACTTTCGTTCACCTAATTTTGGGATCTTACAAGTGCTGTCAGGCCCAAGCACTTCCAGTAATTCAAGCATTCAGTATATAAATGGAAAAATGACTCAGAACTATACCAAGACGTATACTTATATTGTTCAGGCAACTAAGGAGGGTCATGTTGTAATTAGTCCGGCTACGGCAACTGTTGACAGAACAAAAGTTAAGTCTAATAGTTTAAAGATAAAGATTGTAAAAGGAACCGCATCTCAGCAGAGAAATGTCACTCAAAATAAAACTAAGCAACCTGCACAGGAAGGTATATTACAGGATGAAGATGTTTATATAAGAGCATATATTAGTAACACAAAACCAACTATTGGGCAACAGGTTATACTTACTTACAAGATTTACACAAAGGTACCTATTTCAAACCTCATGGTAAAAAAACTATCATCCTTTCAAGGCTTTTGGTCGAAAAGCCTGATGGATGATAATCGACAATATCAACAAAAAACAGAAATAATAAATGGAGAGGAATATATTGTAGCAGAAATTAGCAAATTCGCTATTTTCCCACAAAAAACCGGCAAACTCATAATTGAACCTGCTGAAATGGAATGCACTGTACAGTTAAGAGTTCAAAGTAAACGAAGACGCGGTGATCCTTTTGATGAATTTTTTAATGACCCATTTTTTAACAGGAATGTTAAGAATGTAGTTACTATTCTAAAATCAAAACCAATAACTGTAAACGTAGCACCACTTCCACAGCAGGGTAAACCTGAGGGTTTTAGCGGTGCTGTTGGTAATTTTAGATTAAGCAGCCGTATTGACAGAACAAATTTAACTGCAAATGATGCCCTTACCCTTACTTATACAATATCAGGAAAAGGTAATTTGGAATTAATTGAGCTTCCAAAGGTTATTTTTCCCTCTGATTTTGAAAGCTTTGACCCTAAAATCACGAGTGACATTAAAACAAGTAGTACGGGTATTTCAGGGAAAAAGAAATTTGAATATCTATCAATTCCACGTAATGGGGGCGATTTTGAGATAAAACCCATAACATTCAGCTATTTTAATCCAACAGATAAACGGTATTACAATATTTCTTCCGAAGACTATAAAATTCATGTTGATAAAGGGGAGATGTCATCATCAAAAGGTATCTCATATAGCTCCTCAGCACAGGAAGATATAAGGTTTATCGGGAAAGATATTCACCATATAAAAACGCTTCCTTTTAGCTTTAAACAGCAAGGAAAATTTTTGTTTTTATCAAATACTTTTTTCATTTTGCTCATACTTCCAATTATCATTATTATTATTATAATAATTGTAATTTCTCGTTTTGTTAAGCTAAAATCGGATGTGGGATTAATGAAGAACAGAAAGGCAAATAAAATTGCTAAAACTCGGCTTAAATTGGCTGGTAAGTATAAAGATGCAGGCGACGAGAAAGCCTATTATGATGAAATTGCACAAGCTCTTTGGGGATATATCGCTGACAAGTTTAGCTTACAACAATCAGAACTGTCAATTGAAACAGTAGTAGATGCCCTTAAAAATAAAGCTGTTGAAGATATTGTAATTGAAAGTTTTGTTGTTACTCTAAATAATATTGAATTTGCCAGATTTGCGCCCGGTGATTCAAGTGGTAAGATGGAAACAATTTATAATGAATCGGTAACAGCAATTTTACAAGCCGAAAAAGCGTTGAAGTAGAAGGATGCAAGAAACAGGATGTAAGAATCAAGAATTGATATGATTAAAATTCTAAAGTATATTTTCATAGTTTGTTTACAGATTATAACTGTAAACATGTTTGCTATTGTCCCCGATTCATTGATAGTTACAGCAAATAATGCTTATAATAATGGCCTTTACGATTCTGCATTAAGCACATATAACCAGGTGCTTAGCACACGTGTTGAATCAGGGAAGTTGTATTATAATATGGGTAATGCTTATTTTAAGAATAATGATATTGCTTCAGCAATACTTTATTATGAAAAAGCTAAAAAACTATTACCAATTGATGAGGATGTTCAGTATAATTTAAGCATTGCAAACAGCATGATTGTTGACAAAATTGAGAAAGTACCGGAGCTTTTCTATCAAAAGTGGTGGAATTTCTTTTACAATGCACTGGGTGCTGATGCATGGGCCATTTTTTCATTAATATCCTTTGCTTTTCTTATTATAACAATTGGTTTATTTATTATCTCAAAAAAGCGCAGTAATCGAAAACTGTCGTTTTATGTTGGGACGTTGTTCCTAATAGTAACCATTATTTCATCTGCTTTAGCATCACAAAAATATTATTATAATATCGAGCAAAATGAGGCTATTGTTTTTACATCATCAATAACAGTTAAAAGCTCGCCTACTCAAAATGCCGTTGACCTTTTTGTTATTCACGAAGGCACAAAAGTGAAAATAATTGACAAAATAGATAACTGGGTTGAAATAAAAATTCAGAATGGAAGCGTTGGATGGCTACCTGTGAAATCTATTAAGGAAATTTAGAATAGTTGTCAACTATTTTTGAATTCAACTAGAGTAAATGAAACAATTTCCCTGTTTTTCAGTAAAATAAAGTCCACCTACAATATTTGGCTTTGCCTGTACGGAAATATATTCTTTTTACCTTGATTTTGCTTATTGCAACAATAAGTAGTAGTTGCCTTAAGTCGAAAAAGCCGGGTATTCCTAAAGAAGTTCTTAGCACCTTGAATAATTCAGACCTACGTAAAACTGATCTACTAAAGGTAATACTTGCATTTCAGAATCCCGAGGATTCTCTTAAGCTTAAATCAGCATATTTTCTTATACAAAATCTGGAAAATAATTATAGTTTCATAATGTCTCTTAGTGATTCATCTGAAAATATACTAGATATCGATATTGAAAGTTTTCCCAATTATTCCTCGATTCAAAAGTACAAGGAATCAATGGAAGTGGAATTCGGTAAACTTATCTACAAAACCGATTCAATTTGGTTGGATATTGATACAATAAACTCTGGATTTTTAATCGAACATATTAATAATTCATATTCCACATGGCAAAACGGCACTTGGGAAAGCAATTATGATTTCAATGTATTCCTTGAATATATTCTTCCTTATCGTGTAGCAAATGAGGAAGTTGAACCATTTACAAAGTACTTTCATAAAAAATATAGTCATTTAACAGGCTCTAATATTATTGAAACTGCCACAGTTTTGAATAAACATATTAATAGTCAAATTACGTACGATGAAAGATATGCCGTTAATCCCAACACAAAAAATATTGCCCAATGTGAAGAAACCGGGAAAGGTAACCTTCTTGATATCAACACATACAAAGTTAAAGCTCTACGAAGTTTGGGTATTGCAGCAGCCCTTGATTACACTCCATTTTTTGCTGATTCAACATTAGGCTTCTATTCCACAACAGTTATTCTTCCTGATAATTCTAAACTGGTTCTTACAAACTCTGATGATATTAAAACTCCTTATCCACAAGGGAAAGTTGCCAAGGTTTATCGCCGATCATATGCTGATAATCCGAAAAGCCTGTTTTCTATTAAAGATAAAAGTATACATACTCCTCCTTTCTTGGGAAACTATAATTATTTAGATGTTACGAATGAATACTTAAAAACTTCGGATATAACCGTTGACTGCTCTGATACTTTGCAATTTGTATATCTTGCTGTTTTTAATGAAGATGAATGGAAACCAGTTGAATGGGCAAAGGTAGGAGTTGATGGTAAGGCTCATTTTTTAGATATGGGAACAGGTGTATCTTATAAGTTGGTTATGATAGTAGATGAGAAAGTTAATATACAAATCCCCAATCTTTTGTATTGATCCCTTAATTGCTTTTCATATTAACTGTGATGTGTATTCTAATATCATTTTTGTACGCAACAACAAATGCATCAACTACACCTTTATCCTTCATTAGATAATTGTGCCGAACTGCTTCCTGATAAGTGTTAAAGCTTCCGGTTGAATATCGATAAATACCATCCTGATAGTTCTCATAAATATCACCAACAATATTTAATTTTTCTCTAATATAATTGAAGGAGGGTAGTTTATCACGCTTAGCAAGTACTTGCACACGGTATGTAATATCAGGACTTACATCTGTTTTTTTATCAACGGGTGCCTTAATAGTTATAACATCGGGATCAGCATTTCCTGATTTTTTTTGGCTATCAGATCCCACACGGTAATCATAGAAAGGTATTTCGCTAAGGGGCACCTCTTTTGGAGCAGTTTTTTTATCTTGTTGAGACTTAACCCTTACCGTTTTTGGTTTTGACTTTGCTTTCCTATTAATAAAATACGAAACTCCGATAGAAGTATACAATGGCTGATCATACTTAAATCCATCACGCCAAACGTCAACATCATCGTTTAACACAGTTCTCAAATTCATTTCAAAATTTAAGGCCCATGTATTGCTTAACATATAATTTACACCCAGCCCTATGGGAAAAACAAATCCACCTTTCTTATAGGAATTATCACCAAGGGCATCGCCACTATTTAATATTATGCCTGTTATTGAATCTGCTAACTGGCTATTCCATGAGGCGTATCCCAATCCCAATGTTCCATAAACTGATAGCTTACGCGAACTAGGTCCCCAAAACAAGTTGCTAAAATCAATAAGAAGGTTTAAATTACCATCAAAATATTTCCCTGTTAATAAAAAATTGGCTGTATCACCTGTTGCCCTTCTATCCTTATGACTTTTGAGCCCCGAATACCAGAGGTTTACTCCCACCCCAAATACAGGACTTAAATATTTCCTTACAGTAATTCCTGAAGAAAATGCTATTTCTCCCGAAAACTTTTTAAAATAGCCATTATTGCTGGCATCACCATAAAACTCCGTAAATCCAAGATTGAAATTTATTTGCAGATCATCGGTAAAACCGTTGTTAGATTTATTTGTTGTTTGCCCATTGCTGTTCATAATAAGAACAACAAAAAGAAAAGTAAAGAATATTTTAATAAAACTTCTATCGGGCATCGGTAAGCACCTTATCTATTTATTCACAATAATCCATTATAAAATCATGAGCCTGGCCAAAACCAAGTTCAAGCGACTTATTCCAATCTTTACAGGCACCTTCCAAATCGTTTAGGTAATATTTTGCAACACCACGATTAAAATAATTTTTAACCCAGTTTGAATATTCCATTATATCTGTAGGTTTGATATCCAGCGCCTTATCAAAATCATCAATGGCATCATTATACTTATGCATTTTACTACGAGCATTACCTCTAAATGAATAAATAAGAAAATCCTGTGTATCCGGTTTATCAGCTATAGCTTTGCTAAAATAATCAATTGCATTTGGCCAATCTCCCATCTGATATTTTAATATTCCCCAGTTATAATTATTTTCGTACGAACTGCTGGCAGTAAGGTTATCAACATTCTCAGTAACATCTAATATGTACTCTTGAGCATCTCTAATAAACGATTTGAACCTAAAAAATTTTGTTTCGTAAAATGTCATTTCAAAATTCTTCTCCCAGTTTGAAGGTGCGGTATAAAAGCTGGAAAGATAATTCTTGTTGAACGATTTAATAAGCTTAAATCTTATAACTTCCTGATCACCATTTTTAATGGGAAAAACTGCAAAAATAATATTCCAGTCGTTTACAATTTCGCCTCGCTCGACTCTCTGAATTGCACGTACAATTTCATCATCTTCAACCTTTTTTTCATAATCTCGGACAGTACCTCGTGCATACAAATTTAAATTTACAGCATATTGTTTGTTGAATGGTATCTCGTCGGGTAATATTTCTTCAAGCTTATAACTGGGGAAAACATAAAAATCAAGAGATTTAAACCCTGTCCAATTTTCAAGTAGAACGGGAAACTCGTACTCACCATCATAATATTTTTTAACAATTACATTATATTGTTTATTCTCTATCATTACCTTACGCAATTGTAATGAGATAATGTTATCTTGACCTAGTTTTCGCTCACCACGTGTACTTTTATTTGTTCGTTCATCAGTAAATGGGATTCGGTTTGGGGCAGAGAACCAATTACCATTATCCTGCTTTGCCCATCCTTTAAGATCATTGATTTCTGATTGTACTGGGCTCAATGATGAAAAATTAACTAAATCGGCCTCATTCTGTTCTTCGCAATTAGTTTGGCTAAGCACCTGATTATATGCTCCAAGCATGAATAAAATCACAATAAGAAACCGATATTTAATTATAAACCTTATCATAAAGTTACATTTTATTAAACATAATACTGCCAAGCTTGTAAATTTAGAAAAAAAATGATGTGTCTAATTAAAGATTATGGTTTTTAATAAAGAAATTATCAACAGTAGTTACAGGCTCTTTTTATTGCTTAGATTTTAAAAATTCATTAATATTACTTTCAATTCTTTCTAATACATTTTCAGATGGACTTATTTCAAATTTGTCACCGGTTACTTGCTCATAAAGCTCAATATACCTATTGGATATTCCTGTAACAATTTCTTCTGTCATTATTGGAATCTCTTGGCCTTCTAAGCCTTGAAAACCATTATCCATTAACCATTCACGTACAAACTCTTTTGAAAGCTGTTTTTGCTGTTCTCCTTTGTCAAAACGTTCCTGATATTTATCAGCATAAAAATATCGTGATGAATCAGGTGTGTGTATTTCATCTATTAAATATATTTGATCTTCAACCTTGCCGAATTCATACTTAGTATCAACAAGTATTAATCCTTTTTCAGCTGCTATTTCGGTTCCTCTTTTAAATAGTTTTCTTGTATAATCTTCAAGTTTTGCATAATCGTCAGCCGAAACCAAACCCTGCGCTATAATTTCTTCCTTCGATATATCCTCGTCATGACCTTTGTCAGCTTTGGTTGTTGGAGTAACAATTGGTTCAATAAAACATTCGTGTTCTTTAAGCCCATCAGGTACAGATACTCCACAAATTTCTCTTGCCCCTGTTTTATATGTCCTCCACGAACTACCAGTTAAGTATCCTCTAATTATCATCTCCACCGGAAAAGGATTGCAATAATGCCCTACTGTCACCATTGGGTCAGGAGTTGCCAGTTTCCAATTCGGTACAATATCAGTGGTAGCATCCAGAAATTTTGACGCTATCTGGTTAAGTACCTGTCCTTTATACGGAATACCCTCAGGCAGAACTACATCAAATGCAGATATTCTATCACTGGCAACCATCACCAATAATTTTTCGCCAATATTATAAACATCACGCACTTTTCCGTGATATACTTTTTTCTGATTCGGGAAATTAAAATCGGTATTTGTTATTGCTTCTTTCATTCCTTATGATGTTATTTATTATTAGTTATTGGTTTCTAGCAAATATATCACTTATAATATATAACTAATAATGGTTTAAATAATTATTTTCATCTGTTTAAAATTTATTAATTGTCTGAATTTAAATTAATTAAAAATTTATGCACATCTGCAACCGCTTCGCTTTCGCATAAACTTATTTTAATCATTTTCTGTATGGTATGCTTAAAAAAGTTTATGCTCATTTCATGTAAATTATGATTGCATTACGCTCTAAGTTTTATCATCAGTTTTACCATATGCTTCAATTATTCTTGTAACGAGTTTGTGCCTTACTACATCACTACTATCCAAATAAACAAAATCAACGCCTTTAATATTCTTTAGTATTTTTTGAGCTTGGAGTAATCCCGATTGTTTTTGTTTTGGTAAATCAATTTGAGTGATATCTCCAGTAACAATAAACTTTGATGATTTGCCCATTCTGGTCAAAAACATCTTGAGTTGGCTTTCAGAAGCATTTTGAGCCTCATCCAATATAGCAAAAGCATTGTTAAGGGTTCGTCCACGCATAAATGCCAAAGGTGCCACTTCAATGGTATCATCCTCCAGGTATGATAAAAATTTTTGTGTTGGTAACATATCCCTTAAGGCATCATACAGGGGTTGAAGATAGGGATCAAGTTTTTCTTTCATATCTCCAGGTAAAAAACCGAGACTTTCTCCAGCCTCTATTGCAGGTCGTGCCAGTATAATTTTTTTTACTTGTTTATCTTTCAATGCTCTAACTGCCAGGGCAACTGCAGTATATGTTTTGCCGGTACCTGCAGGGCCAATTGCAAACATCAAATCGTTTTTTTCACTACTTTCAACCATTCGTTTCTGATTGATTGTAAGAGCTTTAATTAGTTTACCATGTTTCCCAAAAACAAGAACATCCGATTCCTTTTCACCCATAAGTTTATGTGAGTTCTGTTCTTCGCCCATAACCTTGGTTACAATATCTTCATTTATCTTTCCAAATTTATCAAACTGAACCAAAAGCAAATCCAACCGCTTTTCAAATAGATTTATTTCATCATTGGTACCAATTAATTTAATCAAATCTCCGCGTACAATAATTTTTAACTTTGGAAATAATGACTTAATTGTGTTCAGATGAATATCACCGGGACCATAAAATTCAAGCGGACTACCCAAATCAAGATGTATTACCCTTTCGCTCATAGACTTAACAGATTAGCATAAACTATTATTATATCTTTCAAAAATATTAAAAAAATAGTCTATACCAAGAGGCAATTTTTATAATTTTGATCATTCGGATAAAATACTAGCAATACCTTTTTGTCAGTAAAAAAAAATATAACAGATACCAATATTTGAGGTGTAAATGCGAATAATAACATTAATTAGCGATTGGGGATTAACCGACTTTTATGTGGCCGCAGTAAAAGGAATGATATTTAAATTTCATCCTAAAGCTGTTATTGTTGATATTACGCATCAAGTTCAACCGTTTGATTATGCAGAAGCTGCTTATATACTAAAAAATGCTTACAGTAATTTCCCTGACGGTACTATACACATTGTTGGTATAAATACAGAAGAATCAATTAATGATGCTCATATTGTAGCCTACTACAACAAGCATTACTTTATTGGCACTGATGATGGAATTTTCTCGCTAATATTCGATAATGATCCTGAATATATTGTCGAATTAAATATACCACTTGAATCATCGATTCATACTTTTTCAAGTCGTGACAGATTTGCGAAAGCAGCAGCACATATAGCACAAGGAGGTAAACTTGAAGAACTGGGACCAATACGAAAGGAGCTTGTAAAAAAGATACTGTTCAACCCACCAATAAATGAAGACTCATTAATAGGAATGGTAATTCATATTGACAATTATCATAACCTGATAACTAATATCACAAAAACCGATTTTAAGAAATTTGTTTCAGGTTCAAAATTTGAGATATCATTCAGATCACAAAAATATAAAGCCAGTAAAATACATGAGTCTTATGGTGATGTGCGCCCTGGTGAAATTGTTGCATTATTTACCAGCAATGGCTTACTTGAAATTGCTATCAATAAAAGTAAAGCAGCCTCATTACTTGGGATTCATAAAAAAGATCCGGTTTTAGTTACAAGGATAGGATAGTTGAACTTTAGACTCAATATTGAATTTTTATATATCCTGATTCCTATTTCCTAACAGCTACAACCCCCTCATCCATTCAGGTCTTAACCCCGCTTGGTCAGGATTATTTATGACCGTGCTAATACCTGAGAGAAGTTTTATTTTATCACGATTCAAAACACCTTTAAGCACTAAGTAGTTAGACGCATGGTCACTTCGGAATATTGTATTTCCTAATTCAAGCTTGTTAATAAAATTACCCATTTCAGAGATTAATTCAATTTTATTCATTTCAATAAAATCATCCGAAAATCTGCTTTTATAATGATCAATTCCATAGGGAAAACTCAAAACAAGAGTTGAAAGATATTCTGGTTGAATTTCGTTAACCACTTTTGCTGAATTTATAGCATGTTGTTTTGTAAATTTATTTCCACCTAACCCGTTTAATATCATTACAGAAAGTTTAAATCCCGAATTTCGGGCTTTAACCAAAGCTTCAGCAGTAGAATGTGCTGTTTCTCCCTTGTTTATTATCTTCAACAATTCATCGTCACCTGTTTCTACACCGGTATAGAGCAATTTGAGTCCTGAATTAACTATTGAAGTTAACTCTTTTTCAGTCTTTGAATTAATATCTTTGGGAAGTGCGTATGCCGAAATTCGTTTTAGATTTGGAAATGTTTTGTTAAGTTTATCAAGTATTCTCATCAACTTGCTGTACGATAATACCATAGCATTACCATCGGCTAAAAACACTTTTCGTATTTGTGATGAATATGATGACATAGCATCAATCTCACGAAAGAGATCCTCTTCTCGCCTTACACTAAACTTTTTTGAAGTGTACATCTCGCAAAAGGCACAACGATTCCATGAACAACCAATTGTTGGCTGCAATATTAAAGACCTGGCTTCACTTGGTGGCCTAAAAAGAGGCTCTGAGTATTGTATTTCATCAAACAACATTTAGCAAAAGTATAATAAAACATAACAAGATAATATTGTGGATTTTTTTAATTCAAACTGAAACATTAAACTTGAAACCTGAAACTTAATAACTATTTCCTTCTTACCTTTGTATTCTTAAATAATCAAATATATGATATTAGTAACAGGCGGTACAGGGTTAGTTGGATCACATCTGCTATATAGTTTAGTACTATCTGGTGAAATACCGATGGCTTTAAAACGATCAACTTCTGATATTTTCAAAATAAAAAAAATATTTTCATATTATTCAGATAATGCTGATAATCTTTTTAAAAGGATTAGGTGGATTGATGGTGATATATTAGACTACAGTTCTGTTTTAGATGCAATGGAAGGAGTGACACATGTTTACCATTGTGCAGCCTCGGTATCTTTTCAGTCTTCTGATAAAGAAAATCTTATAAAAACTAATATAACTGGAACTGCTAATATTGTAAATGCAGCATTAGAAAAAAAGATTAATAAGTTGGTGCATGTTAGCTCAATTGGTGCTTTGGGTCGGGCTGACGAAACCGACATTGTTACTGAAGAAACACATTGGAATTCAAAAAAAACTTCAGTTTATTCAACCAGTAAATACCATGCTGAAATGGAAATATGGAGGGGTATTGCAGAAGGTTTAAATGCAGTAATTATCAATCCATCCATTATACTTGGTCCCGGCGACTGGAATTCAGGAAGTTCAAAGCTTTTTACAACAATGTACAATGGTCTTAAGTTTTACTCTATTGGCTCCAATGGCTTTGTTGACGTTGAAGATGTTGTTAAGGCCATGATATTACTTATGAATAGTGAAATATCAGGTAACAGATTTGTCATTAACTCAGAAAACATAAATTACAAACAGTTTTTCACCTGGATGGCCAATGCATTAAATACGACTCCTCCAAAATATAAAGCTACGAAGTTTTTAAGTGGAATTGTGTGGAGAGTATTATGGATTGCCAGCTTGATAACAGGTAGAAAGCCTACAATAACAAAAGAAACAGCACATACTGCTTGTCAGAACTATAATTATTCTAATAATAAAATTGTTAAAGAATTAGGTCTTGAGTTTATGTCTGTTAAGAAAAGCCTTGAAAAGAATGCAAATTTCTTTTTGCTTGATCATAATAACTAATGTTTCATCGCGTTTTTTTAAAAACACCCCGTTTATAATTAAAAATATACTTTTCATTTTTTTATTTTCTTAAACCATAATATTTTGAAACGTATAATTATTTTAGCATTTATTTCCATTATTGCATTTTCGGCATGCAAAAGAGATGATAATAACATCGAACCTATTCCCCAAGAATCTGTACTGGATTATTTTCCATTGAATGTAGGTAATTATTGGGTTTATGAAAGATCTTCGTGCGACTCAACATGGACAGATTGCCAATCCATGAGCATTGACACTAATTTCGTTACAAAAGATACTGTTATTAATGAATCGCAATATTTCAAAATTGAAGGAAGAAATTTAATTGGGTTTGAAACTAAGTTTGTTCGTGATTCACTAGATTATATTGTTGACTGTAAGGGTAGAATTTTATTCTCCAATAAAGATTTCACAACTGTCTTTTATGAGGAATATGTGATTTCAAATAACGATACATTATATCATTGGTACAATAAAATGCATCAAGAATCTATTATTTTTGAACTTCCATTGGGCGAGTTTAGCTGTTTAGATAATAGACTTTCATTCTTTAGAAAAAAAGAAAACTTCCAATGGGAATTTAACAGCCATTCAGCTTATTCAAAAAATGTAGGTCTTGTTTATGAAAGTTCTATGTTTGCAAGTAGTACAGGTGGTTATAAAAGAGAACTTATTGATTATAATTTCGCAATTGTAATAACGGAATAACTAGCGGAACTCAAACCTCCAGAACAACAAAAGCATTCGCCATTTCTTTCACATGAGAGATTGAAAGATGTATACTTTTAATCTTATGCTCTTCCAAATATTCCTTAACCTTACCGTGTGGATTAATATATGGTTTTCCAAGTTCATCATTTAGAATTTCAATTTCATGAAAAGCCATCCCATAACGATATCCTGTTCCGAGCGCCTTAAAGAAAGCTTCTTTGGCAGCAAAACGTGCAGCAAAACACTGATATTTAGTCACCTTACCTTTGTTACAGTATTTTTGTTCAGCTTCGGTATATAATTTTTTCATTAAAGCATCATTTTTTTCAAGATGCTTTTCCATGCGATTAACTTCGATAATGTCAGTACCTATTCCAAATATCATTTTTGTTAATTTACTTGTTTCGGGTTTAGCATTAAACGTTTAAGGTTTAGAATTTGTAATAGCTAAATAATGTTACTTTTGACCCTTTTCAAAAACAAAATTAGTTAAAAATGGCAACAGGGAATCTAAAAATAATTACTATTTTTTCAACTTTAACCAAAAACCTAATACTTATAACTTGCAACTTAACTATCTTTGCATGCTATTGTTAAAACATTAACATAATAAAATATGATTAAACATAATATGGTCGACCTTGTGGGTCAGTACAAAAAAATAAAAGAAGAAATAGACACTGCCGTTTTGGAAGTAATGAATGAGGCATCATTTATTAATGGCTCTGCTGTTCGCGATTTTCAAAAGAATTTTAAAGAGTATCTGGGAGTAAAACATGTAATACCGTGTGCAAATGGTACGGATGCACTTCAAGTTGCATTAATGGCTCTTGATCTGAAACCTGGTGATGAAGTTATTACAACTTCTTTCACTTTTATTGCTACAGCAGAAGTTATTGCATTACTTAATTTAACACCTGTTTTAGTTGATGTTTTACCAGACACATACAACATAGACCCTGAAGCTGTTGAGCGTGCAATTACTCCTAAAACAAAAGCTATTATACCGGTTCACTTATTCGGACAAAGTGCAAATATACATGCACTACTTAAAATTGCAGAAAAACACAACCTTTACATTGTTGAAGATACTGCCCAGGCAATAGGTGCTGACTTTACATGTCCCGAAAGTGGTAACACAAAGAAGATTGGCACATTTGGCGACATTGGTTGTACATCCTTTTTTCCTTCTAAGAATTTAGGCGCGTTTGGTGATGGTGGTGCAATTTTCACAAATAATGATGATCTTGCCGAGAAAATGAGAGTTGTAGTTAATCATGGCATGACGGTAAGATATTATCATGATGAAATAGGTGTAAACTCACGCTTGGATAGTATTCAGGCCGCGGTTCTTAATGTTAAGCTAAAATATTTAAATGAATATTCAAATGCACGACAGGAAGCTGCTGCATATTATAATAACGCATTTGCCAATAATCCGAAAATCAAAACACCCATAACAGCTGATTTTACAACTCATGTTTTCCATCAATACACATTGGTACTAATTGATGTTGACAGGGAAGGCCTTATGAAACATCTTATGGACAAAGGAATTGCCTCTGCAGTTTACTACCCTGTTCCATTACATATGCAAAAAGCATATCTTGACCCTAGATACAAAGAAGGTGATTTCCCTGTAACGGAAATGCTGAGCAAATCAGTAATCTCATTGCCTATTCATACAGAGCTAACACCTGAAATTCAGGAAGAGATAACTAGTGCATTGCTTGAATTTATTAACAAATAAGATTAATATGGAAGATAATTATTTTGCTCATGATACGGCAATTGTTGACGAAGGATGCGACGTTGCTTCGGGAACTAAAATTTGGCATTTTTCTCACATAATGACTGGTTGTAAAATTGGTGAAAATTGCAATATCGGACAAAATGTTGTTATATCGCCAGATGTAGTTCTTGGCAAAAATGTAAAAGTTCAAAATAATGTGTCAATTTACACTGGTGTAACTTGTGAGGATGATGTTTTTCTAGGTCCTTCAATGGTATTTACTAATGTTACAAATCCGCGTAGTAACGTAAATCGCCGAGGACAATATACCCGTACTTTAGTAAAAAAAGGAGCAAGCATTGGTGCCAATGCAACTATTATTTGTGGCTATGATATTGGAGAATATGCTTTTATCGGTGCTGGTGCAGTTGTTACTAAAGAAGTTCTTCCATACGCCTTGGTAGTTGGCAATCCTGCACGCCATATTGGCTGGATGAGTGAATATGGTCATAGGCTTAATTTTGACGATAAAGGAAATGCCACTTGTCCTGAAAGCAAAGAAAAATATCAACTAGTGAGCAATAAAGTTAACAAAATTAAGTAATTGATATTTTTTCTATATTTTTATTGCCCCATATAAAACCTGTTTATAATGAAAATATTAGTCACCGGTGGTACCGGATTTATTGGTTCTCATACAGTTGTAGAACTCCAAAATAAAGGACATGAAGTAATAATTGTTGATAACCTCAGTAATTCAAGTGCTGAAATAGCAGATAAAATTACCTTGATTTCAGGTATTAAACCTAAACTTGAAATTTTTGACCTAACGGATAGAGAGCTTACATTAGACTTTTTTAAACGTCATAATGATATTGCCGGGGTAATTCATTTTGCTGCTTTTAAAGCTGTTGGTGAATCTGTTAAGGAACCACTTTTGTATTATCACAATAATTTAGCTTCATTGGTTAACATACTTCAAGGCATGAAAGATAATGGTGTACAAAATATCGTATTCTCCTCATCATGCACGGTTTATGGTCAACCAGAGGAGCTTCCAGTATCTGAAAATGCACCAATTATGGTGGCAGAGTCACCATATGGAAACACAAAACAAATCTCTGAAGAAATAATCAGGGATACCATTACCGCTACTGATCTTAACGCAATTGCACTACGCTATTTCAACCCGATTGGGGCTCACGAAACAGCAATAATTGGAGAATTACCCATTGGCATTCCAAACAACCTGGTTCCCTTTATTACACAAACTGCAATTGGCATACGTGAGCAACTTAGTGTTTTTGGAGATACATATGATACTCCTGATGGAACAGCCATAAGAGATTATATTCATGTTGTTGATCTTGCCAAAGCACATGTTATAGCTGTTGACAGGATGATTAATAATAAAATGAAAAATGATTTTGAAATTTTTAACCTTGGTACAGGAAATGGTTATTCCGTGTTGGAAGTAATCAAATCATTTGAAAAAGTTACAGGATTAAAACTTAATTATAAAATTGTTGACCGTCGTGAAGGTGATATTACACAAGTTTGGGCCAACCCTGATTATTCAAATCAAGAACTTGGATGGAAAGCCGAAAAAGGAATTGACGAAATGACCCTAAGTGCATGGAAATGGGAACAAGCTTTAAGAAAAAATGAAAATTAGTAAACTCGATCATAAAAAAAAGATATATGAAAAAGATACTCATCACTGGTGCTGCCGGATTCATTGGATCACATGTAGCAAGATTATTTGTTAACAAATATCCTGATTACCAAATCTATAATCTTGACAAGCTCACATACGCAGGCAATCTGGAGAACTTGAAAGACATTGATAAAAAGCCAAATTATAAATTTATTCTTGGTGATATAGTGGATGGTGATTTTATCATGAATCTCTTTAAAAAATATCAGTTCGATGGAGTTATCCACCTTGCTGCCGAATCGCATGTTGACAGATCCATCGAAAACCCAATGGAGTTTATTATGTCGAACATAGTAGGAACTGTTAATTTGTTAAATGCAGCGCGCCATATTTGGGATAGAAATTATGAAGGCAAACGCTTCTACCATGTTTCTACTGATGAGGTTTATGGTTCGCTGGGTGATGAAGGTTTCTTTTATGAAGATACTCCATACGATCCTCACAGCCCCTACTCTGCCTCAAAAGCCAGCTCCGATCATCTCGTAAGAGCCTATAATGATACATACGGACTACCCATAATTATTTCAAACTGTTCAAATAACTATGGTCCAAACCAATTCCCAGAGAAGCTGATTCCATTATTCTTAAATAATATACGAAACAACAAACCTTTACCTGTTTATGGAAAAGGCGAAAATGTCCGCGACTGGCTTTACGTTATCGACCATGCACAAGCTATTGACGTTATCTACCATAATGGTGCTGATGGTGAAACTTTTAACATTGGCGGACATAACGAATGGACAAATATTGATTTGATTAAACTATTCTGTAAAGTTATGGATGAAAAACTTGGCCGTGAGCCCGGAACATCTGCAAAACTCATAACTTATGTAACCGACAGAGCAGGCCATGATCTTCGTTATGCAATTGATTCAACCAAACTTCAAAATGAATTGGGATGGAAACCTTCATTACAATTTGAAGAAGGAATAAACCTTACTATTGACTGGTATTTAAATAACCAAAAGTGGTTAGATAATGTTACTTCAGGTAACTATCAGAAATACTATGATGAAATGTATGGTAATAGATAATTGAATATCCGGGTGTTGTGATATTTTGTATAAGAGATTACAAACTTGCTATACGGTCAATAATCTCACCAATAAGGTGCTTCATGCTTAATTTGTAATCAGGATTAAAGTCATCATTAATTCTGTTGGCAATAATATCACAAACCGTTAATGCATTATGCCCCAGCATTGCCGAAAGTACATATAATGCAGAAGTCTCCATCTCAAAATTTGTAACTTTTACACCTTCATGTTTATACTTACGTGCCCTTTCAATTATAGTGTTATCCTTCACTTTAAGCCTTAGCTCACGTCCCTGAGGTGCGTAAAACCCCGGTGCAGTCAAGGTTATTCCTTTTCGCCATCCATGCCCAATTTTTTCAAGAAGATATTCAGATGCTTTAATTCCATATGGTTTAGGAAGATTAGTATCCCAGCTAAGCTCCTCAATAAAACCATCAGTAAGCTTATTGTCAATAACTTCAGAACCTTTTTCATAGAAATAAGCCAGTCCGTCAAGGCCAAGTCCCCATTCAGAAACTACATACGAATCAACAACCGGGATTTCAGGTTGAAGAGCTCCTGAAGTTCCAATTCTAATAAGATTCAAAACAGTTTTTTCACTTTTCTCATACCTCGTTTTCAAATCAATATTAAACAGCGCATCAAGCTCATTTATAACTATTTCAATATTATCGGGGCCCATACCTGTTGACATAACCGACAGTCTCTTACCTTTGTATGTTCCGGTAACTGTATTAATCTCCCTATTTTGTTTTTTTAATTCTATAGTATCAAAAAAACCGGCAATCAAACTCACCCTTCCCGGATCACCAACAAGCATAATCGTTTTAGCTACATCCCCCGGACATAAATTAAGGTGATAAATTGATCCATCGCTATTTAATACCAACTCCGATTTTTTTATTCTGTTCATATATTTTCAGTAAAAAGAAATAATTAATTTTGCAAATATATGAAAGATGTTAACGCAGAATTAATCAGCATTGGTGATGAACTTTTAATTGGTCAGGTAACAAACACTAATGCCTCATGGATGGCAGGAGAGCTCAACAAGAATGGTATAAATGTCATAAGAATAACAACAGTTAGCGATTCCGGCGATGATATAAAAGAGGCTATTAAGCAAGCTGAAAAAAGAGCTGAAATAATACTCTTAACAGGCGGACTTGGACCGACAAAAGATGATATTACAAAACAGGTGCTTGCAGATTATTTTAATTCAAAGATGGTTTTTCACGATCCGACTTTTGAACAGATTAAAACTATTTTTGCTGCTCGTAACTTTAAAGTTACTGAAGTAAACAAAAAGCAGGCTGAAATACCTGAATCCTGCACCCCTTTGTTTAACGCACACGGTACTGCACCCGGAATGTGGTTTGAAAAAGGTAACCTGGTTCTTGTTTCAATGCCCGGTGTTCCATTTGAAATGAAAAGTTTAGTTGTTGACCAGGTAATACCTCGCTTACAATCAAAATATAAATTGAATTTTATTTTTCACAAAACTATTATGACTACCGGTATCGGTGAATCGATGCTGGCAGAAATAATTGATGACTGGGCAAATAAACTACCTGAGTATATTAAACTTGCATATTTACCTCAACCAGGTATTGTACGATTGCGACTATCTGCATCTGGGAAACATAAAAAAAAGCTGGAAGACGAAGTAAAAAAACATTGTAGAAAATTAACCACAATTATTCCTGAAATCATTTTTGGTTACGACGATATTTCCCTTGAAGAGGTTGTGGGTAAACAACTTTTATCATCTGGGCTTACTTTATCTACAGCTGAAAGCTGCACAGGAGGATATATTGCTCACTTAATCACAAGTATTGCAGGTAGTTCTGAATATTACAATGGTTCAGTTATTTCGTATTCAAATAAGATTAAAGAAACCCAACTTGATGTTAACCCTGTTATTCTTGACCAGGAAGGTGCTGTAAGTAGGGAAGTTATAGAACAAATGGCATCGGGATGCAGAAAACATCTAAGTACGGATTACTGTCTTGCAACATCCGGAATAGCCGGCCCCGATGGAGGTAGTGAAGACAAACCCGTAGGAACAGTTTGGATTGCACTAGCGACTCCTGATGGAGTAAAATCTAAACTATTCCATTTTGGTGAACACCGAGGAAGAAATATCAGAAAGTCAGCAATTGCTGCACTTAATATGCTAAGAGAAGAGCTGAAAAGTCATTCAAACAATGAAGACAAAGCTACATCTTAATGAATGATTAAATGCTGAAATGATTAAATACTGAAATGAGTGAATAATTAAACTGACCAAGGACAATTCCCCAATTAACCACATTACACCATTATATCATTCACTCATTAAATCATTAAATAGAAGCACTTTGCGTTTGAATCTTTCTGTCGATTTTTTTAAATAAACCCTGTAGAACTTTTCCCGGGCCTACTTCAGTAATATTGTTAGCACCATCGGCAATCATATTCTGCATTATTTTAGTCCAACGCACTGGTGATGTTAACTGAGCAACAAGGTTCTTTTTAATAATTTCAGCATCATTAACCGACTGACCTGTAACATTTTGGTATATTGGACATATTCCCTGACTAAATTTTACGGAATTAATGGCAGCGGCAAGCTCAACTCTGGCAGGTTCCATTAAAGGCGAATGAAATGCTCCACCCACTTTTAGCAGTAATGCTCTTTTAGCTCCGGCCTCATTACACTTTTCAATTGCCTGATTAATGCCATCTAATGATCCTGAAATAACTAATTGCCCCGGGCTATTATAATTTGCCGGCACAACAACATCATCTATACTATCACAAATACTTTCAACAATGTTATCATCTAAACCAATTATGGCAGCCATTGTTGATGGTTCAATTTCACATGCTTTTTGCATAGCATCAGCACGCTTTACAACAAGCTTTAATCCATCTTCAAACGTAATGGTTCCGTTGGCAACAAGTGCTGAGAATTCACCAAGTGAATGTCCGGCAACCATATCCGGTTTAAAACTATCACCCATCATTTTAGCAAGAATTACTGAATGAATAAAAATAGCAGGTTGTGTTACATTGGTTTGCTTAAGTTCTTCCTCAGTTCCATCAAACATGATATCAGTTATACTAAACTTGAGAATACTGTTTGCTTTTTTAAACAATTCTTTGGCTTTGGATGATCCTTCAAAAAGATCTTTGCCCATACCTACATATTGAGCTCCCTGTCCGGGAAAAACATATGCGTTCATATTATATATATTTGGTTAATAATGTACTTTTATCTTCTGTTACCAAAAAAGCGCAACAAAAAAAGAAATAAATTTATAAAATCTAAATAAAGTGTTAGAGCACCCATAATTGTTAACTTACGGGCTGTTTCAGTACCTTGTGATATACTTGTACCAATTCGCTTTAGTTTTTGAACATCATATGCTGTTAACCCTGTAAACACAAGTACTCCAATAAAACTAATAATATATTCCATAGTTTGGCTATGCATAAACATATTTACTACCGAAGCAATTATTAAGCCCACGAGCCCCATCATCATAATGCTTCCAAACTTAGTTAAATCCGTTTTTGTAGTATAGCCAAGCACTCCCATAAATCCAAACATCGCTGCAGTTATCACAAATGTTTTTGCAATGGATGGTAAAGTATAGATTAAAAAGATAAAGCTAAGGCTTGCTCCCATCAATGCAGAATAAGCCACAAAAATTAAAACAAGTGTTGATGCGCTAAGCTTTTGAAAACCCATCGACATCAGTAGTACTAACCCTAATGGGGCAAGCATTACAATCCAGCCTGCAATATTCATACTTCCGGTTTGAGAATCGAAAAGGATGTTCATTAAGGATTGGTTTGATGCAAAAAACCATGAAACCAAAGCTGTAATTGACAATGCTAAACCCATCCACATAAACACTCCTGAAAGAAATGTTTTAGCAACCGGGATTGTTTCTTTCCCTGCTACATAATTTATTTGATTATTTGTATAATTCATATTTAATTAATTTCTATTTCAATAACGATTACATTTATTGAATATTTTATGATATGGAAAAAAATGATTGAGTGAGCAAATTCATATTCGATTCAATCATTTGCTTATTCACTCTTTATTCACTTAAGAAAGCTTAGAAGAAATAAGACTTATAAATTCAGCACGTGTTTCTGCTCTCTCAAAGGCTCCTGTAAAGTCAGATGTTGTTGTTACCGAATGTTGTTTTTGTACACCGCGCATTGCCATGCACAAATGCCTGGCTTCAATTACTACAGCTACCCCTAAAGGATTTAATGTCTTTTGTATAGATTCTTTTATCTGCGTAGTGAGACGCTCCTGTACTTGCAACCTTCTTGAAAATGCTTCAACAACTCGGGCTATTTTACTTAAACCGGTGATATATCCATTTGGAATATAGGCCACATGAGCCTTGCCGATAAAAGGAATCATATGATGCTCACACATCGAGAAAATTTCAATATCCTTAACTATTACCATTTGTCGATAATCTTCTTTAAATTTTGCAGACAGTAGTATCTCTTCCGGATTATGATCATATCCCTGTGTTAAAAATTGAATTGATTTTGCAACCCTGTATGGTGTTTGCAATAATCCTTCTCTATTAACATCTTCACCGATTAAATTTAAAATTTCTTTATAATGATGTTGTAATTTCTTAAGATTTTCAGGGTTAAACTTTTCTATTTTTTCGTACCCTATAATTTCTTTAGGTTTTTCCATTTTTTCTAATTTTCAATTGATTAATAGTCAAAAAAAGTGCCAACACGAAATATTGACATTTAGTACCTAAGCTTCCTATTTGCCAAAGTACTCAACATAATTATTTTCCGACTCTGTGACCTTAACACAATGAAGTTCAACACCTATGTTGCTAATATGCCAATTTAGCTCATTCCAAATCCCAACTGCCAAATTTTCCGTTGAAGCCAACTTCCCTTGCATAAAATCAACTTCAATATTTATATTTTTATGATCAAGTTTACTAATTACATGTTTACGGATAATATCACTAAGTAATTTTAGATTAACCAGAAAGCCTGTTTGCTCATTTATATCACCCCTTACTGTAATAAACAATTCATAATTATGTCCATGCCAGTTCGGATTTGAGCATTTTCCAAACACATCCATATTTTGCTTATCAGTGAAATCATCTCTAAAAAGACGATGAGCAGCATTAAATCGCTCCCTGCGTGTTATGAAAATCATAGTTGATAGTTTGATCTCAAAAGTAGTATAAATTTTACTAGTAAAAACAACTCTTCTAGGAGCTACGCACTCTGGAAGGTTGTTTATATTATATTTGCTTATAAATAGTGAAACACAATTACAGATGAGATACCTATCTATTAACAACAGACTTTTTATAAAAAACAGAGAACACTTTATAGAATTATTACCTGATAATTCTGTAGCAATTTTTTATTCAAACGACCAGCAACCCCGAAATGGTGATCAATATTTTCCTTTCAGGCAGCAATCCGACTTTTTCTACTTAACAGGTATTAATCAGGAAAAAAGTATATTACTAATATCTCCAAACAACAAAAACAAGAATTTAAGAGAAGTATTATTTTTAATAAAAACTAATGAACAAATTGATGTTTGGGAAGGTCATAAATACAGCAAAGAAGAAGCAAAGGAGATATCGGGAATAGAAAACATTTGCTGGCTTAATGATTTTGATGTTAACCTCAATGAGGTTATCTCAACTACAAATAATATTTTTTTAAACCGAAATGAATACCCAAAGTTCTTCTCCGAAGTAGAAGAACGTAACCACCGCCTTGGTAATGAACTTAAATCCAGATTTCCATTACATAGTTACCACAGATCGGCACCTCTGTTAACTCAGCTACGATTAATAAAGTCTGATGAAGAGATTGCCCTTCTACAGGAAGCTTGTAATATTACCAACAAAGCATTTCGAAGAGTATTGGCCACAACTAAACCCAAAATTTTTGAATTTGAAATACAGGCTGAAATCGAGCATGAATTCACAATTAACAAAGCTAACGGACATAGCTACGCCCCAATAATTGCTTCGGGTAGTAATGCATGTGTATTACATTACATCGAAAATGACAAGAAATGTAATGATGGAGAATTATTGTTATTTGATTTTGGAGCTGAATATGCTAATTATTCTGCTGATATGAGCCGCACAATTCCGGTAAACGGCAAATTCACAATCAGGCAAAAAGAATGTTATAATGCTGTTCTTAGTGTTTTTAAACAAGCAAAAAAGTTGTATGTACCCGGTAATACAATCAACATTATTAATGATAAGGTCAGTAAGATGATGGAAAAGGAAATGATCAGTCTGGGATTATTTACTGAAGATGATGTAGTTAATCAGGATAAAGGAAACCCATTCTTCAAAAAGTATTTCATGCATGGTACCACTCATTTTCTAGGACTTGATGTTCATGATGTTGGTAGCAAGGATGAGATATTTAAGCCGGGAATGGTACTAACCTGTGAACCCGGATTGTATATCCGTGAAGAAAATATTGGAATTAGAATTGAAAACGACATCCTTATTACAGATGATTCTCCAATTGATTTGATGGAAGATATTCCAATTGAATTTGACGATATTGAGGGAATGATGAAACAAAATAAGTATAAGTAGTTTATCACATGAAAAATCTAATCACAATATTAATTATACTAGTCTTTTTTAACTCCTGTGAGTATTCAACTTCAGGGGAAAAAGCAAAAAGAAAAACCAAAACAGTAAATTTAATCGAATACGTAAATCCTTTTATTGGAACCAAAAACATGGGGCACACATACCCCGGTGCAACCACTCCTTTTGGAATGGTACAACTTAGTCCGGAAACTAACCAACAAGCCATGTTTAAAGATGGTATATACAACAAGGATACATACAAGTATTGCTCGGGTTATCAATACGATGACAATACTATTTTTGGATTTAGTCACACTCACTTTAGTGGAACCGGACATTCTGACCTAGGTGACTTTCTAGTAATGCCCACAACAGGAACTTTGAAATTAGAACCGGGTGATGCAAATATTCCTCAAAGTGGATATCATTCACAATATAACCATGAAAATGAAACTGCCGAACCTGGATATTACAAAGTACATTTAGATGATTATAAAATAAATGTTGAGTTAACAGCTTCTGACAGAGTTGGTTTTCATCAATACATATTCCCAAAATCTGACAGTTCGCATATTATACTCGACTTAATATCAAATATTTACAACCATAATGATAAAAACATTTGGACATTTATTCGGGTGGAAAACGATTCATTAGTAACTGGTTACCGACAAACCAATGGCTGGGCCAGAACTAAAAAAGTATTTTTTGCAATGCAATTCAACAAAGCTTTCAAAAATTACGGTCAAAAAAGATATGAAGATGTTAGTTACAACGGCTTTTACCGAAAGTTTAAGGAAGATGAAAATTTCCCCGAAATGGCAGGTAAGAATATTCGTGTATACTTTGATTTTGATACTGAAAAAGATGAAAAGATAAAAATAAAATTTGCACTTTCTTCAGTTAGCATAAAAGGAGCTTTGAAAAATTTACATGCAGAAATCCCACATTGGAATTTTAATCAGGTAGTAAAGGAAACACAGGAGAAATGGAATACTGAGTTATCAAAAATCATAGTTGAAACGCCAACTGAAAAGGAAAAGACTACTTTCTATAGTGCACTGTATCACACTATGTTATCACCAATAATTTATGAAGATGTAGATGGTTCATATCGGGGATTAGATCAGAATATTCATCGATCTGATAATTTTACGAATTATACTATTTTTTCACTTTGGGATACTTACCGAGCATTGCATCCCTTGTTCAATATCATTCAACCCCAACGAAATAATGATATGATCAAGTCAATGTTAGCACATCACGACCAAAGTGTACATAACATGCTGCCTGTATGGAGTCATTATGCCAATGAAAATTGGTGTATGATTGGTTATCATTCTGTTTCTGTAATTTCAGATGCAATAATAAAAGGTACAACTGATGTGGATTTGAAAAGAGCCTTGAAAGCATGTGAAAATTCTTCTACATTATCATATTATGATGGTTTAGAAAGTTATATTATGCTTGGCTATGTACCTGAAGACTTGAGCTCTTCATCAGTATCTAAGACTCTGGAATATGCAT
This sequence comes from uncultured Lentimicrobiaceae bacterium, assembly GCA_964460905.1. Classification (GTDB taxonomy): domain Bacteria; phylum Bacteroidota; class Bacteroidia; order Bacteroidales; family F082. The sequence continues at coordinate 16,440 of CAYWRM010000006.1, read as the reverse complement.
ATGATGATTGGTGTATTGCTCAAATAGCGCATAAAACAGGTGAAAAGGATGTTTACAAAGATTATATTGAAAGATCAAACAATTATTTAAATGTATTTGATCCTGAAATCAATTATATGCGTCCAAAATTATCCAATGGCACATGGCGCGATGAATTTGATCCTATAAATACACATGGACAGGGATTTATTGAAGGCAATGCCTGGAATTATGGATTGTATGTACCTCATAATATTGACAATATGATTTCTATTATGGGAGGAAAAGACTCATTCTCAAACCATCTTGACAGGATTTTTACAACTCCAATTGAAGATGAGCAAATTGAGAAAAATGAAGATATAACAAGAGATGGTATAATTGGAAATTATGTACATGGTAACGAACCTGGCCATCATATACCCTACTTGTATAACTGGACCAATCACCCGTGGAAGACACAACAACGGGTTAGAATAATAATGAACACAATGTATAGTAATGAAGAAGATGGCTTATGCGGAAATGATGATGCCGGACAAATGAGTGCCTGGTATATTTTTAGTGCGCTAGGATTCTATCCGGTAACTCCGGGGTCGGATGAATATGCCATAGGTAGCCCTATGGTAAACAAAGCAACTATACAACTTGACAATGGAAAATCACTTGTAATCAATGTAGTAAATCAGGGAACCGATAATATATATGTTGATAAAATAGAAATAAACGGAACAGAATTTTCGGGAAATACCCTTAAGCACAGCAATATAATGCAAGGTGGAGAAATTACATTCTATTTAAATAATAAACCAAAAAAATAGCACTCTTAAATTTAAAAATTATTTAATAAACAACAATATAAATCTTAAATGAGAACTACATTAAAATCCATTTGTTTAATACTATTTGTATTTCTGTTAGTAATGGAGCATGGTATATGCCAGGAATCAGCATCCAATAACTCAACAGATACCAGTAAACTTATAAATGCTGCCAAAGAAATAATGACAGAAGCCGGCACTTGCGCATTAATAACTTTGGATAAAGATGGAAGCCCAAGAGCAAGAACTATGGATCCTTTTCTACCCGAAGAAAATTTTACAGTTTGGTTTGGCACCAATGCCAACAGCAGAAAAGTTGATCAAATTAAAAATGATTCTAGGGTAACGCTTTATTATTTTGATGATAAAACACAAGGATATGTTGTTATTGAAGGAACTGCTCAGCTAATAGTTGATTCAACTGAGAAAGAAAATCATTGGAAACAAGAATGGGAATCTTTTTATCCCAATAAATCAGAAAACTATATGTTAATAAAAGTTATACCAATATCGTTGGAAATTCTTAGTCCCTCACACGGAATTTTTAATGATCCTATTACGTGGCAGCCACCAGTTATTTCATTTGAGATGCATTAAAATCTTAGTTTATCTATTAGCTTTATTTTCTTTCTTTTTAGCCGCCTTTTCTGCAGATTTTTGTTTAGCTACTTCACCTGCTCCTATTGGAATATTTAATTTTAAATAAATTGAACTATTTTTTGTGTTTGATAAATCTTTAAAAACATTTACAAAACCATAATAATATTTTGCTCCAATAGTCCATCCGGTACCTTTAAAAAGCGTGTAGCCCATTCCTACCATCAAACCAGCATCAATCTTGTTAATTTTATCTCTGTTATATTCCTTAATAACCGCATCTCTCCCTTCAACATCCGATTTAAATTCGACCCATGAGTTATACATTAGTGAGAACTGTGGTCCTAATTCAAAATAAATATGGTTTTTAAGTTTATACCTAATTAGTACTGGAACCATGAATGAACTAATCTTTTGGCTATAATTGCCTTCAAGTATATTACTATCAAGGTTATTGTAGTTTGTTGCACCCAAGGAAATTAAATCACTATCCGATAGATTATTAACACCAAAATTAGATTTAACGAGTACTCCAGTGTAAAGAGACCATTGGTTTTTAATTCTGATATCGAAGTAAAAACCAAGATTCCACTTACGAGCATAGTCTTTTGTATCCAACCCGGAAATATTTGTCCAGTTTAAACCACCTACAAGTCCAAACTCAAGTCCTTTAGAATTTAATTTATCGCCCAATAAAATAGAAATTAACACCTGTGATTGGAGTGCCATTCCTACAGCCAAGAGAATCAAAACTAATACGTGCTTTTTCATATATTTAATTCTCGGATTAGCCTACTCCTTCAATAACATCAGCATAAAAGCATATTCCAGTGCAGTTTCCTTATATTGCTCAAAACGGCCAGAGGCTCCACCATGTCCGAAATCCATATTAGTTTTTAGTAATAACAAATTATTGTCGGTTTTCATATTACGCAATTTAGCGACCCACTTTGCAGGCTCCCAATATTGTACCTGACTATCATGAAGGCCTGTTGTAACAAGTAATGCCGGATAATCCTTTTCTTCAACCTGATCGTAAGGTGAATACGAAAGCATATAATCGTAATATTCTTTTTCATTTGGGTTACCCCATTCATCGTACTCTCCTGTAGTTAATGGGATACTTTCGTCCAACATAGTTGTTACAACATCAACAAACGGTACTGCCGCTATTACACCTTTAAATAAATCAGGACGATAATTAATTACTGCGCCAACCAGTAATCCTCCCGCACTTCCGCCAAGGGCAAACATATGATTAGGTGATGTATATTTTTCTGAGATTAAAAATTCGCCGCAATCAATAAAATCAAAAAAAGTATTCTTTTTATTAAGCATTTTTCCATTTTCATACCACTCCCTACCCATCTCTTCACCTCCGCGAATATGAGCAATGGCATAAGCAAAACCTCTATCCAATAAGCTTAATCGCGATGATCTGAAAACAGACTCAATACTATATCCATAGGATCCATAACCGTATAATACTAATGGGGACATACCATTAATTTCAAATCCCTTTTTATAAACTATTGAGATAGGTACTTTCACTCCATCACGTGCTATAGCATATTTTCGTTCCGTTATGTAATCATCAGGACTATAACCGCCTACAACCTCTTGCTGTTTTAGCATTGCTTGTTTACGATCAATCATATCATAATCAAAAACAGTTAAAGGTGTTTTTAATGAAGTGAATCTATAACGGAGTTTTTGAGAATAAAATTCAGGATTAGAAGTTGATTCGACATAATAATCTTCTTCACCAAAATTTAAATAATGATCAGTATTATCCTTAGTGTTGAATACTCTAAACTTGGGTAAACCATTCATTCTTTCAGTAACAACAAAAAAGCCAGAAAACACATCAACTTCTTCAAGCATAACATCTTCCCTTACAGGTATGATTTCCTTCCAGTTACTAATATCTGTATCTTCCTCTCCTACTTCCAACAAACGAAAATTAACCGCTTTATAATTTGTATGCACCAAAAACCTGTTATTCTGGTGATCAATACTATATTCCATTTTGGGTAACCGGTTTTGAAAAATACGAAATTGTCCATCAGGGCTATCAGCATCAAGTATCCGGCATTCTGTTGACAAAGTACTTTCAGAAGCAATCACAATATACTTCTGCGACTTTGTTTTATATACTTCTACATCAAACGTAGAATCCCCTTCTTCATAAACCAGAATGTCTAACTCTACGCTAGTACCAATTTTATGTTTATAGATTCTGTATGACCTTAAAGTATGGTCTTTAACTTCGTAAAAAACTATTTGGTTATCATTTGCCCAAACAATGTTTCCTGTTGTGTTTGAGATAACTTCATCATATAGCTTCCCTGAGTTTACATCCTTAAAATAAATATTATATTTACGCCTGCTAACTGTATCAGTACTGTATGCAAGCATCTTATTATCAGGACTAAATTCCCAATCACCCACTTGAAAATATGAATGACCCTCGGCTAGTTCATTTCCATCTAGGAATATTATTTCATCACTAGCCGAATTTAATTTCTTACGGCAAAAGTTTGGGTACTCTTTCCCTTCTTCAAATTTTGTGAAATATGAATAACCATTATAATCATAAGGTACACTAACATCTGTTTGTTTTATTCGTCCTACAATTTCATTATAAATGTCATCCTGCAAAACCTCAGTATCTTTCATAATATGCTTGGTATAAGCATTTTCGGAGTTAAGATAGTCGATAACTTTCGGGTTTTCACGATCATTAAGCCAATAATAGTTATCAATACGGTTGTTACCATGCTTAGTAAGATGCTTGATAATTTTTTTAGCTTGGGGTTGTTTCATTATACTTGTTTTAACTTGTTCGCAAGAAATTAGATTAACAGAAAGAGCAAACAAAATTAGGGTTCTGACGATTACATTCATAATATTTAATTATTTCAAGAGTCAGGAAAATGTGGTAGGGAATAAAAGAGGCAACAGACAAAATCTTTAATAATCAAGATTGTGGTCAACACCCATACTAGCTATTGATTGCTGCATACTGATTCCAGATTCTTAAAAATAAAGACTCAATCCAAGGCTTGGCATAAATGGTAGCTGGTAAACGATTTCATTTGTAACAATATCCACATAAAAAATATTTTCACGATTATAAACATTAGTAACGCTTAAATCGACTACCATTTTTGTCTTTGCACTAAAATAAATATTTCTCTTCACATCAATATCCAATCTGTGATATATCGGCAACCTACCACCGTAAAGTTCATCATAAATAATTCCAAGTTGGCCATTTTCAGAAATATATTCAGAATTAACACCACCTGGAAATGATAAATACTCATAAAAGCCCTGTACTTGTGTAAAAGGGAATCCTGTGCCCAGGTTCCATCTTAATCCAAACTCCCATTCTCTTTTTTGTCCTGTTACATATGAAAAAACAACATTCACATTATGTCGGCGATCGAAATGGGGAGTATATTGTATCATTTGCCCGTCTACATCCTCATACTCACGGGTAACATAACCCAGTGAATACACCAACCACAAATAGGCTTTTTTATAATCATATTTAAACACAACATCAACACCATACGCATCACCTTTCTCCAAAATAAAATCTTTAGTTTGAACATCTAAGGCTTCAGGTGGAGCATTTTCCTCGGTATAAATTTTAAAACGATTAATATTGGTTAATTGTGGGAAGTTTTTATAATACCCTTCAACATTCAATGAGATATTATTACTGACATCAATTTCTGTTCCCAGGATTAGATGATTTGATTTTTGAAGTTTGCTGTTTACCGGTTTACCATCAAAATTTGCAGGTAAGTTCTCGGGGCCGGATAAAAATCCATAAAACAAGTTAACCACATCACGATCAGAAGAAGCAGCAATTAAATTTTGTGAATACATGCCACCGGCAAACTTAAACCGCAACCTGTCAGTAGCATTATATTTAACCGCTAACCGTGGCTCAGGCGATACTTCAGATAATGAGGCATACACCATTAAACGCAACCCGGGCTCAACAATAAACTTTCCAAATACAGCCTTATACTTAGCATATAAACCTAGCTGAGTTGTATTCTCTATTTGTTCAATTTCAGCTCCAATAAAGTTATTGAACGTATATTCCGTTCTATACCCTTCAAGTTCAAAACCAAATTTCAACTCATCTTTACCAAGAAAATATGTAAAATTAAATCCCGCATTAAATCCGCCAATAAAGCTGCTTCGTTCGTTTAAAGTTGTTGAATTAATATTTGATTTGTATTGTGAATATGCAATAATTCCATCAATCAGCACAGGCGATCTTCCGGGAATGATTACAAAATTAGCACCTCCACCTGACGACTTCCATCCAAAATCAGATATAGCTTTATAATTCTTTACATTATCAGTAAAATTAAATCCAAAAAAGCTAACCTTACTTCCATTTGCCGCATTTATTGAAACTTTTCCATAAATATCGGCAAAATTAAAAGGTAAACCATCTTCATCAATATAGCCATAAAAAACCTTAGAACTTTCAGCCAGGTATGAATTTTTAAATGACAGAATAAATGACGCACTCCCTTTATCAGGAGATTCTTGCTTAACAATAGGACCCTCAATAACAGCACGTGCACCAAATGTTGATGCTCCTACAACACCTGAAATTCTCTTTTTATTACCATCCTTTGTTGTTATATCCATTACTGATGATAACCTTCCTCCATATTCGGCATTAAACCCTCCAGTATACACATCCGCACTTCGTATTATATCGGTTTCAAAAACCGAAAAAAGTCCAATAGAATGGAACGGGTTATATACAGTCATTCCATCAAGCATAACCTTATTTTGAATAGGCGAGCCCCCCCTAATATAAAACTGACCACCCTGATCTCCTGTAAATACAACACCTGGTATAACTTGTAAATATTGAGCAAAATCAGCTTGCCCCCCAACAGATGGTATTTTCTTGATATCTTTTGGAGTAATTTTAACAACTGAGGTTCTGGTTTCTGTTCGTGCTTCGGCACGCTCAGCACTAATGGTTATTGTCCCAAGCCTTACCGATGATTTGTTTAAAAAATAGTTCTTACCAATTATACCATCAGAGATTATTTTTACTTTCTCGCTAATAGTATCAAAGCCAAGGTAGGTCACTGCAAGATCATAATTACCTGGTGCGATTTTCGAGATTATAAAATAGCCATTTACATCAGATGAAGCTCCGTAAGTAGTCCCTTTTAATATAACATTACAGTAAATGGCAGGCTCACCTGTTTCTTCTTCATAAATAAATCCCCTGACAATACCATGCTGAGCAATCAAATTATGCCCTAAAAACATAAATGTCAGCATAATAACAATAGTTATGTATATATTTCTCATAAAATTAAATTCTATTATTTTGGAACGTGCAAATTAACTAAAAAGTACATTGCTCACAGATAATTTTTTAAGAATAATAAACATTGCATTTAGAGGTGTTTTTTGCGCATAACAAATACCTGTTAAACACAAAAGCCCTCTCGTTTTACACGAAAAGGCTTTTAAATAAATATATAATTGATCGTACAGATTTTGTACTACTGTGATATTAGTATCGAACTATAGAGTAACTCGAAACGGCAGTTTCTACAACCAGATAAATCTTATTTTCAGCACTATTAAAATTATCGGTTCTATAATGTCCATGATCAATCTTCTCAAACCCTGAAATATTTTTACCCGACATTACTGATGTTATATTTAAATCACAACCCGACGCTTCAGGTACTTTAACCTTAATTGAGGAAGCTCCAGTTTCAATGTTCACCTTTGTTTCGGGATATTTGTCACCCAACTTAATATCAATTGCAGCTGCTCCACCTTCAATTGTCAAATCACTAATTTTTAATCCTGAAAAATCAAAATCAACATCGGCAGCACCAATTTCAAAATGCAGATCCCAAGCAGGTTGTGGATTTAACGCCATATCAACCCTATTGTGTGTCTTAGATTTTAGCACAATTTCGTCTTCCATATAAATGTCAACATCAACAGAATTATCAGTTTGCTTAACAGAATATTTATAGTCTATTACGGAGCCTCTCTTATGAAAGTCAATAAGATCAAATGATTCATCAAGAAGAACAAAAGTGCTTGCCGCAATTTCCATATCCAGAGATGCAACCTGCACACTATCCTCATAAGGAATGATAAACTCTTGGTTTGCCGGCTTTGCATCTTGATAATAGCTTATATCATAATCTTCGTCACACCATTCAACAGTTCTGTCCATCATGTAAAGAATTGAAAAAGCAAGTACCAGAAGAACCAGGATTATTCTAAATATACTTTTTACCGGAAGAATTGAAACTCCCCATAAAATAAGCACTACCGGCCATAGTCTCCACAAGTTATACCAATCGAAATCGATAATATTTAAGTTTTCTAGTGTAAATAGAACCCCAATTAAAATTAGGATTATGCCCCAAAAAATGTTTCTAAATTTCATTGCTCTGTTTTTTAGTTGGTTTAAAAATATCAGGTTTTATCATTAACACACCCACAATAACTAGTAGAAGAGGCCAAAAATCGGTAATGTTATACCATGGCATTAAACGATCTACTAAAAATAATAGTCCTATAAAAATCAAGACGATCCCTACTGCAAGTCCTGAATTAGATTTCTTTTTCTTTTTATCTGCAACAATTTCATTGCTGGCTTCATCAACTGTATTATCTAAATCGCTTTCATTTGTGCTACCTTTACTTTCAAATTCACGATTTTGACTGTTATTTGAGTATGTTTCACGTGCAGGAATTATTATCCACATTACAATATAGATTATTCCCCCACTACCTCCAAAAAGAGCTAGTAGAACAAAAACAACACGAGCCAATACAACATCAATATCAAAATATTCAGCTAATCCGCTTGCTACACCTCCAATAACCTTGTTTGTTTTTACTCGGTATAGTCTTTCTGTGGTTTCCATGATTTATAATTTTTTGTTAGTTGTACCGATACTTATCGGTTATTAATTTCATTGGCAAATATATTGTGTAAACCAAGGGTGTCAAATAACAATTCGGTGAGTGGGGGAGTTTTTTCGGTGAAAGGGGATATTAACAAGACCTAATAATGTTTTTTTGGGAGGTTCAAGAAGTGCATAAAGAATTATGAATACTGAATGTTGAATGAAATTGCAGACCCAGTTCAACATTCGATATTTGACATTCAATATTCGATATTCCAAAAAAGCAAAAGTATATAAAGCTATATATACAACCTATTACGTAAAGTTGTCATTGGTAGCAGTGCGAAGTGTCGGTACTTTTCTCATAGACCCGCTGAGTTGAAAAAAACCCGCCGGGTCGGGATTGATATTCCTGATTGCCGTCAGGCAGGCTTCGCTATGCTCCGGAGTACAGCAACTCGTTATTGTAAGAGTATGACTATTCTTTTAATTCAACTCTTCCAGGTTCTACGCACTCTGGAAGGATGAATTAGATTACTTCATCAAAATAAAGTTGTATGTAATTGTACCGCGTTGTAGCTCGGCAGCATTGTTATCTTTTGCAAATGTGGAATTATAAGCAGCATCAACAGCAATTTTTCTTAAGTTCTGATCGAGAACATTTGTACCCTTGGCACTAACCTGCGCTTTTTTCACAGTGCCATCACTAACTACCCAGATGCTAACTACAACCGTTCCCTGTTCTTTAAACGTTGCCGATGGTTGCTCCAAAAATAAGCTGCCTCTTCCACCCAGACTAAAAGAAATTCCATTTCCTAAGCCACCCTGTCCGCTATAATCATCACTTTCCTTATAACCATGTGGTTTTCCCTGGTCACCTTCTCCAGCAGTAACTCCCTGGCTGGTTCCTTGTGTATCAGATGAACTTCCGGTATATAGTGCTCTTTTATTTACAACAGGCTTTGGCTCTTCAACAGGAATATCTTCAACAGGTTCATCCTGAACAAACACAGAATCAACTACTTCTTCAACGGGTTTATCTTCAATAATTTCTTCAGGTTCAGGATTCGCTTCCTTTTCTTCAACAATTTCCTCTTCAGGTTTTTTCTCAGGCTCCTTTTCTATAACTTCTTCCTCAATAACTGGAGCTTCTTCAGTATCCTGCGTAATTATCTCTTCTTCAGTAATCTGTGGTTCTGGTTCAGCAGGTGGTTGAACAACTTTCTCCTGCACTGGTACTGGCTCTGACTTTGGAGGTGGAGCATCACTTTGAACCTGACCATATCCACGGTCATCCCATCCTAAATTAACCTCAACACCTTCTTCTCCGGGTAATGGCAATGGGGTACGCAAAGCTGCCAACAATATAAAAACCAGTAATAACACATGTACTGTTATTGTTCCTATTATTCCTTTTCTTCTATCCTTATCAACTTTCATCAATATCTGCTGGTGCTTTTGCTATATTTGTTACCTTTTTGGCTTAGTTGCCAATATTACTTTATGTGTTGTATTATTCTTATTATTAATCTCATTAACAGCATCAATAACAACCACAATATCCTGTACCGGTGCTGATTTATCCGAACGTAATACTACTGATGCTGACTCTTCATTTCTTATCAGGCCAAATAATACATTTTCCAGGTTTGCAGGATCAACTTTATGGTCTTCTACATATATATTTCGAGCTTTATTGATATAAACCGTAACAGTTTGTTTCGACATTGTTTTGCTTTGACTATTTGGTAGCAGAAGCTTTATTGCATTTGGAGCAACCAAAGTAGAAGTGAGCATAAAAAATATCAACAACAGAAACACCATATCCGACATGGAAGCCATACTGAAGTTAGTATCACGTTTATTTCGCATTTGTATTGCCATACTGTTTAGAGTTTTGAGTTTAGAGTTTAGAGTTCAGTTTTGGGTTTTATTTTGCAGGTTCATGAAGCATATCCATAAACTCAGTAGCACTTATCTCAAGTTTATAAACCACCGACTGTATTCTAGAAACCAGTATATTATAAAGAATATAGGCAGTAATTCCAACCACAAGTCCTCCAACAGTAGTAATCATGGCCTGATAAATACCTCTCGATAATAGTTCTATATTAATATTATTACCCGCCATCGACATGTCGTAAAATGCACGAATCATTCCAATAACCGTACCCAAAAATCCCAACATAGGTGCAGCCCCAGCAATAGTGGCAAGTCCTGCAATATTCTTTTCCAGCTTACTTACCTCAAGTTTACCTGTATTTTCAATAGCTGCATTAATATCCCCCAAAGGCCTTCCAATTCTCGACAATCCTTTACTTATCATCCTTCCTATAGGCGAATTATTAGTAAGGCAAAGTGCCTGAGCCGATTCAAGTTTACCATCCTGAATATATGAACGTATATTGTTCATAAAACCCTTATCTTCTTTTTTTGCTCTACCGATTACAAAAAATCGTTCAATAAAAATATACACCGCAATAACCGATAACACACCAATTATTCCCATTATCCATCCACCTTTTAGTACAAGGTCGATTATTGGAAGTGTTATTTCGCCTTCATTAGGTGTCCCTGTAATTAGGTTTGCAGCTTCCTGAATCTGTAATATTATTCCTGTTGTCATTTGCAATTTCTATTATTAAATGATTGGTGAATTTACTTTGATATTATTATTAGCACTATTTCTTTCACATAATTTTTAAACACACATCTGTTAATACAAACTAATAATTGCAATATTTAGTATAATTATGCATAACACATATTTCCCTTTTATTTGGGCAGCCAACCCTCCTACATTAAAATATTTCGGCGGGCATGCCGGGCTTTCCATTTATAGTTATTTCATACCAACTGTTTTTTGTAAGTATTGTGGGGGCTTCCTTCGACAGCCTCCACCTACAACAAAAAAATCAGTTGCTATTTCAATAAGCTATCACTTCAATCCCTGCTGCAAAGGATAACAATTAGATAATATTATGTATCAATTAAAATATTGTAATTAAACAATATTATATATTTTTCAATATAAGTGTAATTTCCCCAATTCAAATTCGTCTATATAATTGTAATGACAATAAAAGAGTTTAAAACTAAATTATTACCACTAAAGAATAAGTTGTTCCGCTTATCGCTTAACTTGATGAATAATAGAGACGATGCTGAGGATGCAGTTCAGGAAGCATACATTAAAATTTGGAAAATGCAGGATAAAATAAATAGCGTTAAAAATATTGAAGCATTCATGATGACAATTACAAGAAACATTTGTCTTGACAAACTGAAAAGCAAAAGAAACAAATTTCTAACACTAGTTGATGATATTACTAAAGTCACATCTTCAAATCCATACGAAATAACTGAACAAGCTGATTTAGTGAATAAAGTAAAACAATCAATGCAACAACTACCTGAGCAACAACGAACATTAATTCATTTGCGCGATATTGAGGGTTATGAATTTCACGAAATACTTGAAATCACAGGATGGGACATGAATTATATGAGAGTAAATTTATCACGTGGCAGAAAAAAAATAAAAGAAACAATATTAAAACTTCAGCATTATGAAACAGCAAGAAATTAATGCGCTAATTGAGAAATATTATCTGGGGAAAACATCTCTTGAAGAAGAAAAATTCTTACAGGATCAACTAAAAGATAATAGAGAAGAAAAATACCAGGATGTTGTTTCTCAATTACATACTTTAAGCAACTTATATGGAGAAAAAGATATTCTTGATGAATCTTTTAACAAAAAAATATTACAGGAATTATCTAAATCTCAACTTTTAAAAACTAAAGTTTTCAGCTTTCGAAATATACTATCAGGCGTTGCTGCCACACTACTAATATTTATTTCAATTTGGATAGCTTCAAGTTTATTAAGCCCAAAAGAAGTGTATGGAACAGTTACCGATCCTATTGCTGCTTTCGCAGAAACAAAAAAGGTACTCCAAGAAGTATCAAAAAATGTCAAAAAAGGAGTAACTCCGGTATCAGCTACGCTTAAAAAAGCTGAGTCTGGGTTAAAGAAAACTAAAAATATTAAGAAATTAAATAATACAGGTTTACTGCTTAAATCAATGACAAAAGTAACAGTAAACTACGGAAAATCATAAAAATAAAATATCTAACACCTTAATACTTAGAACCATGAAAAAACAACTAATTAAATTAGCAGTAATTATAGCATTACTTCTTCCCGGAACAATTTTCGCACAAAGCAACTTTAATGAACTATATGAGAAATATGCAGGCCATGACGGGTTTACCAGCATTAACATATCACCTGAAATGTTTAAATTTCTGGGTGCAATAGATATGAGTGATAGCTCAAATGATTCAAAACATGCTCAAAACGTACTTCAACAACTGGAGGGTCTGAAAATGTTAGTTTATGAAAAACCTGAAGACAAAGAAGGTATCGACTTTTATAAAGAGGTAAAAAGCAAGCTACCACTAAAAGACTACACCGAGTTAATGACAGTTAAAGATAGTGAAAGCGATATCAAATTTCTGGTAAAAAAAGCCGGCAAAAACAGGATATCTGAATTACTTATGATAGTAGTAGGTGAAGACGAAGTTCTTGTTATGAGCATGACCGGAAATATTGATATGAACACTATTTCCGACATAAGTAACTCATTAGATGTAAAAGGAATGGAAAATCTTGAAAAAATAAACGATTAATTTAGCTCAAGTGGAGCGTGGAATTTGAGTAACCATTCATTTTCCAGGCTCCTTAATACCTGATCCATATTCCTAGCTCTCCAACACCCTATGCAGTTTTAATACATTAAATTTTTATTTCTAAATGTTGTCTACTCTGGTTTTACTGAATTAGGTACTTTTGCTACAGGTGGTGCCAAAAATGTTCATTTACAGCTATCTATACAGCAAGTACCGTTCAAAATAATATTGAAACAGAGTTTCCAAACACGCAAAGTTTTAAAAGGCAGGAGTTGGATGAATTATAAGCCGATGGATTAAGTTCGATTAAATATTGTATAACTAATCAGTATAATCAATAATAATTACCTTCATCTAAGTAGTTTACCACATAATCATTAATACCAGTTTCGAGTGAAGTAAATTCCTTATTATAACCCACACTCCTGAGTTTATCCATTTTGGCCTCAGTAAAGTATTGATATTTATCGCGAATATCTTCAGGTGTATCAATAAATTCAATATTCGATTCTTTTTGAAGAGCTGTAAAAGTAGCAAGAGCCAGATCAACAAAAGTACGTGCCTTACCAGTACCAAGATTATATATGCCAGACTCAGGCTGACTCATCATCAAGAAAAATATCACATCTACAACATCCTTTACATAAATAAAATCGCGCAACTGTTTTCCATCTTTAAAGTCAGGATTATGTGATTTAAACAATTTTACTTTTCCTGTACTTTTAACTTGATTAAAAGCATGAATAACAACTGATGCCATCCTGTCTTTATGATACTCATTAGGCCCATATACATTAAAGAACTTCAACCCTGCCCAAAAAGGGGGTTTCTTTTTTTGTTTCAAAGCCCAAATATCGAATTCATTTTTTGACTCGCCATATGGGTTTAATGGCACTAATTTATTAACAACTTTATGATCATCATTATAACCCAATTCACCAAGACCATAGGTTGCAGCAGAAGAAGCATATATCATAGGTATACTATGTTTACTACAACGCTGCCATATTTGTTGTGAATACTTAACATTTAGCACATCGAAAATCTCTTTGCTAAACTCTGTTGTATCAGTACGCGCTCCTATGTGCAATACAAAATCAACATTGAAGTAGTAATCATCAAACCATTGAAAGAAATCATCCCTATGAATCTTTTTGATAAATAAACTATCATTCAGATTTCTATTCTTCCTAATATCGTTAAAATCATCCACAAGGATCAGGTTACTATACCCCTCCTCATTAAGCCTTCCAACCAAAACACTACCAATAAAACCTGCCGCACCTGTTAATACAATCATAATTTTCAAATTTGTTCAAAAGTAATTCAAATAATCCAATTTACACAAATCCAATATAAAACACAGTTTTTCATAATACTATTGTATAATAAGATTCAATAATGTTTAGTTTTGTTATATATTTCATTTATAGTTTTATATGAAACGTTGGTTTATCATAGTCATTCAGCTAATTGCTATTCAGGTTATTACAACTGCACAAATAGCTGTTAAGGGTTTACCAGTTAGTTTCAATAATGAATTAAAGACTAGTATCCCTGTAATTGAGATAGCTAATATCTCTCATAGACTTGCATTAACTAGTGATAAAATACCACTTCAAGCCGGGTACACTTTACTAATAAATAGTGAACTATCAGAAAAAGGAACATGGGAAAAAGTTGATAAAAAATTTGTTTGGCGAATCGAAATTGAAGTACAGGATGCAATTGCATTGAACTTATACTTTAACAGTATTAACTTATTAGTTGATGAAAAGCTATTTGTTTACAGCCCGAATAGTACAGCTGTACTTGGTGCATTTACAAACATCAATAATGGTTCATTTATGTGTACTGATTTCGTCCACGGTGATAGGATAATAATTGAATTTAATTCGTTAAAGCTTTACAACCAACTACCATTCTTAGTGCATGAAGTTGGTATATTGCTAGCTAACAGCAAAAATAAATCACGTGGTTTCGGTAATGCAGGAAAGTGTGAAGTTCATGTTAATTGTATTGAAGGAGAAGACTGGCAGAACAATAAAGAAGGTGTAACTCGCATACTCGTTAAGCAAGATCAACTCACTTTCTGGTGCACAGGTTCTTTAATAAATAACACAAATATTGATGGAACCCCATATTTTTTAACAGCTAATCATTGTGGTGAATTTGCAGATTCAACCGACTATGCTCAATGGTTATTTTATTTTAATTATGAGTCAGAAAACTGTGAACAACCTGTGTTTGAGCCTGAACTATTGTCTCTTTCAGGCTCATCTCTACTTTCCCGTGCTCCTAACGGAATATACTTAGGGTCTGATTTTAAACTATTACTACTTAAAAATGAAGTTCCACTTGAATATAAACCTTATTATAATGGCTGGGATAGAACAGGTGAAATCTCCCCATCAGGTGTAACTATTCATCATCCTCAAGGTGATTTGAAAATGATATCAACTTACACAAATCCTTTATTATCTACTAATTACGACAACCAAAATGAGGATCCTAATGGAAAATACTGGATGGTACACTGGGCTAAAACTGTTAGTGGTCATGGTGTTACAGAAGGTGGGTCTTCGGGCAGTCCTATTTTTAACAATGAAGGAAATATTATTGGTGCCTTAACAGGGGGTGGAGCTTCGTGTACATTTTTAAATGAACCTGATTATTATGGCAAATTTAGTTATTCATGGGAGTCAAATGGTAGTGATTCTACTACACAACTCAGCTATTGGCTTGATCCAAAGGATTCAGGAGTTACAAAACTCGATGGTACTAATCTTGACTCAACAAATGTTTTTGCAGGCTTTTCCGGTGAACCAACAACTATCATTATTAATGAATCAGTAAACTTTATAAATACATCATTTGGAAATATAACCGAATACAGTTGGTATTTTGAAGGTGGCACCCCTCAAACTTCAGATATTGCAGAGCCAGGAAAAATTACTTATAACATCGCTGGCGAATATGACGTGAGTTTAATTGTTTCTTCAGCGGATGGAACCGACACACTCCTAAGAAAGGATTACATAAAAGTATTACCAAATATTTCACCTAACCCGTGTAACGGAAAAGTAACTCTGGCTTTTGGTAAATCAAAACCTGACAATATTACAATTAGAGCTTTTGATGCTATTGGTAGAGAAATTGAATTTAGAATAGCAGAAGAAACTGATAGTTATTTAGTTCTTGACATGGTGAATAAAACCAGAGGAATATATATGATAAAAGTATCTTCAAGCAGTATTAACAATACATATAAGGTAATCGTTCTTGATTACTAATGCCAAATATACCCCATAATGTCGCATATAAATTGAGGTTTACTACTTAACCATAAATCTCATCCTCAGAACGGTGTGAAACATATCCTTTCCATTTTTCGATGGTATTTGACA
>CAYWRM010000005.1:0-147676 GCA_964460905.1 uncultured Lentimicrobiaceae bacterium | reverse complement strand
ATAATCGAGGATTTGACCTTTGGCAAATTTATCCCAGGTTTGTTCAATTATCTTTAGATTCTGCTGGATATCTCCCGAAATTCTTACACTTAAGTATTCACCATTTCCATTAATCAATATCAAAGGGCTCATTTTCTCATGTAGTGATTCGCTATGAAAGTCTTTCATTACACCGATAATAGTTAAACTATTATCCTCTGTTTTTGTACCCATATAAATTTTTTTGCCAATTGGGTCTTCAATATTTAGTTGTTTAACAGTAGTTTCATTAAGTATAACTGATTTGGCACCGGATTGGTTACCCTCTTCAAAAAAGCGGCCTTCTTTTAATTCTATCTGATATGTTTTTATAAAATCGCAATCGCTAGAAAATGTTTTTATGAGTTTTGAATCGTCTACCGAATGATGAAAATATGGATTGTTTGAATTATATCTTCCGGGAATTGAGGAAGAATTTGTAATCTTCAATATGCTGGGCTGGGCAAGTAATTCATTTTTGAAAGATGACAACTGGTTTCCAAGGTCATTCGCTTTGTTGATTATAAGCAGATTTTCTTTGTTAAAACCAAGGTCCTTGTTTTGAAGAAAACTTAGTTGTTTACTGATAAAAAAGCTTCCTGAAAATAGTCCAATGGTAACAATCAATTGAAAAATAACCAATCCGCTACGCAATCTTGCACTCCCGCCTTCCGATTTATGTATTCCATTTATAACCTTTACCGGACTAAACGAAGACAAAAAGAAGGCCGGGTAACTACCTGCAATCATACCAATTCCGATTCCAAAAGCGAGCATTAATGGAATGGTTTTGAAATTGTTGAAGTAGTTGAAAACAAGTTGTTTGTTAATTAAATTATTAAATTCTGGAAGCAAAAGTTTTATAAGAAACAGTGCAAGTACTAAAGCAAGTAGGGTTACAAGGACAGATTCTGATAAAAATTGCAATATGAGGGAATTTCTACTTGATCCAAATGTTTTTTTTATCCCCACCTCTTTAGCACGATTAGCAGAACGGGCAGTGGACATATTCATATAATTGATACAAGCAATTACAAGTATAAAAATTGCAATAATCGAAAATATTTGCATGTAACTTTTGTTGCCCAAAGGTCCGATCCCCCGTATTACTTCCCTGTCGAAATGAATTTCGCCTAAAGGTTGTGCATACCAACTGTATATTAGTCCCTGTGATTTTAATTTTTCAAACGTAACGCCAAAGGCTTGTTTTATAGCCGGACCAACATATTTTTCCCCCAGCACTTCAAGTTTGGCATCTACATCCTGCTTGGTATACCCTTCTTTAACCAGAATATAGTTAAAAAGAAAATTCGAAATCCAGTTCGAATTATTGTCAATATCCTGTCCTTTTATCGAGGCCAGAAAATCAGGTTTAATATGTGAATTATCAGGATAATCTTTAATTACTCCGGTAACCTGATAGTTGCGGTCGTTTTCCAAAGTAATAAATTGCCCAATTGGATTGTCTTCCCCAAAATATCGCTTAGCGGTTGTTTCGTTTAGAACCACTGTATTGGGTTGTGATAAAGCATTTTCGGGATTGCCTGTAATAAAAGTAGTGGAAAAGATTTTGAAAAAATTGGGATCGGCAAAAAACCAACTGTTTTCATTAAAAACATCGTTATTATGTCTGATAACAGCCGGTTGATATGTTATCCGAGCGGCCTCCTCAACCTCAGGAATTTCATTTTGCATGGCTTTTGCCAGTGGCGGACAGGTGACTGGACTATTCATATCATCACCATTGATCACAGCATCTAAATTAACTCGATAAATTCGGTCTGCTTTTTCATGATATGTATCATAGCTTAACTCCGATTGCACATATAACATTATCAGAATACAAGCTGTTATTCCGATTGCCAAGCCAACAATATTAATCATTGAGTAAAACTTGTTTTTCATTAGATTTGCTAATGCTATTTTTAAATAATTCTTAATCATGATCGTTCGGTTTTACATTTCTCATTTGTCAGGTCAGGTGTCTATCAATTCATTTTTTCCATTAGAATCTGGCCATCCAATAAATTAATTACCCGGTGAGCATATCCGGCATCGCGATCGCTGTGTGTTACCATAACTATTGTTGATCCTTCCTGATTGAGTTCGGAGAGTAAATTCATTACTTCGATACCATTTTTAGAATCCAGGTTTCCTGTGGGCTCATCCGCAAGAATAAGGCTGGGATTAGCTACTACGGCTCTGGCAATGGCCACACGTTGCTGCTGTCCTCCGGATAATTGTTGGGGGAAATGCTTGGCGCGATGTCCGATTTTCATTCTCGCTAATACGTCATTTACTTTTTTGGCCCGATCACCGGCTTTCATTTTTAAGTACAACAATGGAAGTTCCACATTGTCGTAAACATTCAGCTCATCAATCAGGTTGAAGCTCTGAAAAATAAAGCCAATATTGCCTTTGCGAAAGTCTGTACGATCTTTTTCTTTTAGTTTACTAACCTCTGTTCCATTAAAAGCATACAAACCTTCAGTAGGATTGTCCAGCAACCCCACAATATTTAACAAGGTTGACTTTCCGCAACCAGATGGCCCCATAATTGCAACAAACTCACTTTTCTTTACATGCAAATCTACATTGCGCAGCGCGTAAGTTTCCACCTCTTCGGTACGAAACACTTTTCCTAATTTTTCTGTTTTGATCATGTCAATGTTGTTTATATTTTTATTGAATAATAATTATTGATCCTTTTTTTACTCGTATCTCAACGACTCTACCGGGTTTCTGCGTGCTGCTCTGTAAGTTACCCAGCTAACAGTACTTAAAACTATTACTACTGTTATTAATCCCGCTAATGCAAATACCCACCAGCTAAGTTCTGTTCTGTAAGCAAAATTCTCCAGCCAACGGCTCATTCCGTAATAAGCTAGTGGAATTGCAATTACATAAGAAATGGCGATCCACTTAAGAAATCCAACATTTAGCATTCGGATAATTTCAAAAACTTTAGCACCGTTTACTTTACGAATTCCAATTTCCTTTGTCTTGCTGCTAATTATAAAAGTAGAAACACCCAAAAGTCCCATACAGGCAAGAAAAATAGCAAGTGCCGCAAAGAAACCCATGAGTTGAAAAGTATTAATATCCTTTTTGTACCTGGATTCCAATATGGAATCAAGAAAACTAAATTCAATTACTTCATTTGGATATATACTTTGGCATATTTCGGTAACGGAACTCATCGACCCTAGTTCGTTGGATGGAACCACTTTAACAATAAGATGATAAACATCGGGGTAGTTAATCAGAAAAACTGCAGGTTTAACTTTATTGTAAAGTGACTCAAAATGAATATCATCAATAACGCCAACAATCTTTCTTGTAGATTGAGGCCAGTTACATTTGATGGACTGGCCAATTGGATTTCCTTGAATTTCTAAAAATTTTACGGCTGCTTCGTTTAAGATGATTGATTCGGCGACATCTGTTTTAAACTCTTCTGAGAATAGACGGCCTTGCTTTGGTATTATACCCAAAGTACTAAAATAATCGAAGGTTACATGTACATATGGAATTGCCCTCGGTTCTGTTTGTCCTTCCGGTTGTACACCCCCTTCATTACTAAGAGAGCCCGAAGGTATTCTACTGGCAACTGAAACACTAGAGACATAACTTTTGCTTAGCAGTTCATGTTTAAGTAAATTATATTTTGCTTCATCTCCATAATCGAAAATAGCAGTAATTACGGATTCTTCTTCAAAGCCTAGTTCTTTGGTTTCTAAAAAATTAATTTGACGAAACATTATTGTTGCACTAGCTATTAACGCAATTACAATTATAAACTGGGTGCTAATAAGAAGTTTTTTTATTTGAAAACCCGAACTACCCTTAAAGGACGATTTCAAAACTCCTGTGGGACTATAAGACGAAAGAATAATGGCAGGATACCATCCTGCCAAAATTCCAACAGCAACCATCATTCCAAGAATACTCGAGATAATAGTCGTATTTGCCAATATTGAAAATGCTAACGATTTTCCTGAAAACTCATTGAATAGAGGCAAAGCAAGACTTACTAAAACAAGTGAAACGCAAAATGAAATAAAAAATACCAATACCGACTCGAAGATAAATTGTATTGCCAATTGACGACGAGAGGCTCCAAATGTTTTTCTAACACTGATTTCCGTTAAACGAGTTGTTGCATTGGCAGTAAACAAATTAACATAATTAAAACTCGCAATAAATAAGATCAGAAGCCCTATTGCTGAAAATATCAGCACGTAGAGAATACTGTTTTGGGGTTGAATATCGCCCAAAAAATGCGAAGAATAAAGATGAATATCCTTTACATTTTGAAGAGTATAGTTAGTATGTGGATCATTGGGATCATCAGGATTAACAAATAACTGTGATATTTTTGCTTCAACATCAGGTTTGGAAAAATTATCCTGCATCTCAAAATAAACAAGAAAATTCCACCATCCCCAATTGTCCATCCAGTTTTCACTAAACATCATATCTCCATCTTCAAGTGTCATAAAAATATCAAATGTGAAATGTGAGTTAGCTGGCATATCTTCTATTACTGCTGTAATAACATAATCATATTCATTACTTACTTTTACTATTTTTCCAATTGGGTTTTCATTGCCAAAATATTTCTTAGCAGTTTTTTCGGAAATTATCATAGTGCCGGGTTGATTCAAAGACTTGCCGTTACTACCTGCTGTATATTTAAAAGTGAAAATATCAAACAAATCAGCATCCACCCAGGCTACATAATCTTCTTTAAATCGCTTATCCTCAAACTGAACATTAATATTATCCCTTGGTAAAATTCGGGCTGAGTTAATAATTTCCGGCAGATTATCAGATAGTAATCTTGCAGCTCCGGGAGCCTGATAAGGATGTACTTCCTGGCATAATCTGTAGATATTATCCGATTTTTCGTTGTAACGATCGTAACTTAGTTCGTCACTTACGTAAAACAACAGTAAAATACAAACAGCCATTCCTACTGCTAAACTTGAAATACTTATTAAAGAATAAACTTTGTTCTTGTAAATATTTGCTAATGCTATTTTGAGATAATTCTTTATCATGACAAATTTGTTTTAAGATTACTAATTTGAAAAATCAGTTACTTTCTAATTCGTTTTTTCCATTAGAACCTGGCCATCAAGTAAATTAATTACACGGTGTGCATATCCTGCATCACGATCACTATGTGTTACCATTACTATTGTTGATCCTTCCTGATTTAGTTCGGAGAGCAAATTCATTACTTCAATACCGTTTTTGGAATCGAGATTTCCGGTTGGCTCATCAGCAAGAATAAGGCTTGGATTGGCTATCACTGCTCTGGCAATAGCAACGCGCTGCTGCTGGCCTCCAGATAATTGTTGAGGAAAATGCTTGGCGCGATGTCCAATTTTCATACGCTGTAACACTTCATTTACTTTTTTGGCTCGCACACTAGCTTTCATTTTTAAATACAACAATGGAAGTTCCACATTATCAAAAACATTTAGTTCGTCTATTAAATTGAAACTCTGAAAAATGAAACCAATATTACCTTTACGAAAGTCTGTGCGATCTTTTTCTTTTAGTTTACTAACCTCAGTTCCATTAAATGCATACATGCCTTCGGTTGGGTTATCCAACAAACCCACAATATTTAGCAATGTTGACTTTCCGCAACCTGATGGCCCCATAATTGCTACAAACTCACTTTTTTTTACATGCAAATCTACGTTGCGTAGTGCATAAGTTTCTACCTCTTCGGTACGAAATACTTTTCCTAATTTTTCTGTTTTAATCATTATATTTGATTTTATAATTTAAAAATAATTTCACTCATTCTTTTTAATTAAATTTGTCTATTCATACCTCAATGATTCTACTGGGTTTCTTCTCGCTGCTCTAAATGTTTGTCCACTAACAGTTAGCAAAGCAATCACCATTGCGATGCATCCTGCCACAGCAAACAACCACCAACTTAATTCAGTTCGATAGGCAAAATTTTCTAGCCAACTATCCATCGTATAGTAGGCAATCGGACAGGCAATAATGAAGGCTATGGCAAAGTAGATCATGAAATCTTTGTTAAGCAGCATTAGGATTTCAGAAACTTTAGCTCCGTTTACTTTGCGAATACTTATTTCTTTGTTTTTTTGGCTGATGATATAAGAAATCAATCCAAACAATCCGAGGCTTCCAATCAGAATGGCGATAATGGCAAATAACTGAATAAGGTTGGAAGTATTCTTCTCCTCCTTGTACAACGAAGCAATTTTCTCATCGAAAAACCGGAAATTCATAATGTCTTTTGGAAATACTCCATCCCATTCGGTTTGTAACTTTTTAATCAGTTCTTGATAACCATCTGATTTTATAATTGTCGGGTTGATTTTAACGGCCATCTCATTTTTAAGCCCGCCAAAATTGCCAAAAATGACATTCTCCATACTCCTTTGTAATGATCGTGCATGGAAATCTTCTACTACGCCAACAATTTTAAATTCATTTCCCACGTAATCGATTCTTTCACCTAGCGCCTCTTGGGGATTACTAAAACCAATAAGTTCTGTCAGCTTTCTGTTTACAACAATATCTCCGGTATTTTTCACTCGCGAAAAATTTTGTCCGGCAATGATTCTGAGTTTATACAAATCAAGATAATCTTCATCTACACTTTTCAAATTTGCGGCATAAGTGTCCTTTTCTATTGAAGGATGATTAATTAAGTTACTAACTCTCCAATCAGCTAAAGGGCTACGTGTGCCAAGGCTTACCATTTCAATTTCCGGATACTTAAGTAGTTTTTCTTTTAGTAATGGGAGTTTATCTTTGTTGGCCTCGGGTAAGGTGACCAATAGAATGGCCTCTTTACTAAATCCTAAATCTTTAGTCATGAAGTAGTTTAATTGTCGAGCCATAACCAAAGTTCCAATAATCAAGACGAGCGAAATAACAAACTGAATGATTATCAATGTGCGCCTTACGGATAAGGGGACAGAGGAATTTTTTACGGCCAGTGAGTTCTTTAGGGCAACATTCGAACTCATTCCAGCTATAATCATAGAAGGATACAAACCGGAAAGTAATCCAATAATTGTTGCTAATAGCATTAAATATATAAGGGTGCTGGGATTCAATAAGAGATCTAAATCCAATCGATAACCAATGGTAGTTTCAAGGTAAATAAAAAGGAAATGGGCAATGAACAATCCTATAAATGCGGCAACATAAGCTATAAAAACAGATTCAATAAGAAACTGGATAATGGATTGACGTTTGTTTTCCCCAAGTATTTTCCTGATCCCAATTTCTTTAAATCTCTTGGTAGCCTGAACAACGGATAGATTAATAAAATTGATGGAAGCGATTACAATCAAAAACAAGCCAATTACTCCAAGAATTAATAAATTTTTAGTTGGCACCTGACGATTGTTATAGTTGTTGCAAAGCCCGGAATGTAATTCCGAAAGTGGTTGTAACAAATATCGCCGATCTTGGCTATTATTTTTCTCATGGTATTTATCATAGAATGCCACAAGCTGTTTTTCAAAAGCGGCTACAGATATATCGTTCCGCAAAAGCAAATAGCAATTGGTGGAAGAATGGCCTGCCCCCCAATTTGTGCCTCCCCCAAAATATGGGTTTATTATGATCTGATCATAATAATTTGCAATAATAGTGAAAGGAAGATCTGTATTCATGGGAGGATCTGATATAACCCCACTGACTTGTAAAGTAACTCTATTATTTATAGTTATCAATCGATTCATGGCTTCCCCTACTTCCGATTCAGATAAACCAAAATACTTTTGCGCCAGTGAAGAGCTAATCACTACATTTCCCTTATTGATTATAGCTTCGGAGGGATTGCCGGCTAAGAAATTAAAATCGAAAACCTTAAAAATATTGGGATCCGCGCAAACTATGCCTTTATTTTCCTGATACCTTTGGATGTCACCATTTTCATTTTCAATACTAATTTGATCAATTTGACTCTTAGCAGCATAGAAGGTCATTACGGCATCTACGCCGGGAAACTCATTTCTTATGGCTTCTCCCACGGGAGGTACCTGGCCTTCCTCGTATTTAATTCCGTCGTTTGGGTCTTGATATTCGGTGGTTAAGCGATAAATGTTTTCGTAATTTGTATGATATCTATCGAAACTAGATTCATAGACAATAATTTTAAAGATTACCAAACTACAACCAATACCAATGGCTAAGCCAGCTATATTAATTGCTGCATAGTTTTTATTCTGACTTAGATGACTTTTGATGGTTTTAAGTATTCTTTTAAACATGGTATAATCTCTTAATTCAATCTTTTTCGCTTTACTATTTCTTTTTCTGTTTTACTTTTCATTCGGCGTTTATACTACCACTCCAGTTTTTCATTATCGCCAAAACCATCGTAACCCGAAACAATTACTTTCTCTCCAGGAACTATTCCTTCCAACAATTCATAAAACTTTGGGTTTTGCCTACCTATTTTTATGGAGCGTCTTTCAGCTGATTTTCCATCTTCCGACAATACATATATCCATTGTCCTCCTGTTTTTTGGAAAAAACTACCTCTTGGCAGCAATAGTGATTTTTTAGGACCACTCAGTTGCAAACGAGCATAGTATGTTTGACCAGTACGCATATTTTCAGGCATTTCTCCCACAAAAACCAACTCTACCGAAAATCTGCCATCGCGAACATCCGGATGAACTTTTCTTATTTTTAGTTGATATTCCTGATCCTGACGTTCTAAAATTGCTGTTAAGCCAACCTTAACTTTGTCGATGTAATGCTCATCAATTTGAGCAACTACTTTAAAGGAAGTGAGGATATGGATTTGTCCTATTCTTCCACCCTTTGGTATAAGTTGTCCAATTTCTGCATCTAGTACGGTAAGCTGTCCATCTATTGGTGCTATTACGTTTAAGTTGTCCTGACGCTGACGAACCAATTTTAGGTTTAAATCCATGTTTCTCAAATTATCCTGCATTTGATTAACCTGAATGGTACGATAAATTGAATCTTGTTGTTGTCGCTCCAAATAAAGTTCATAACTTCTATTGGCGAATTGGTAATCTTCTTCAGAATCAAGAAACTCATCTCTTGAAATTAAATTATCAGAATAAAAGGATCTATTATGATCATATTTTCGTTTTTTGCGTATAATATCGTATTCAAGATTTAGCAATTCTCTTTTTATCTGAAGTTTTTCCTGCTCCATTAATACCATCGTATTACGAAGGAAATTACTTTTTTCTGCAAGCTGAGCCTCACTATTCAGAATACTTAAACTCAAATCAGGATTACTTAATCGTAATATTACATCTCCTTTTTGTAGTATCTCTCCTTCTTCAATAACTTTCTCCTCAACCCTTCCACCTTCTCGGGCATCGAGGTAAATAGTAGCTATTGGCTCCACATTTCCTGTAACCGTAATGTAATCATTAAAAATTCCCTCGGTTACTTCCTCAAGAGTCAACTTATCAATTTCAACATTTAAAGTTGAAATATTCGACCTGAAAAAAGCCTGAAAGATCATTAGGGAAACAATTAAAATACCAACTCCATACAGTATATGTTTCCTTTTTATGCCCCTCTTATTTTTAATTGGTATATCCATTATAAATTTCTTAATTAACTATTAATAATTTCATATACCGGTACATTTCAATTCATATGCCAAAAGAGTCATTTGCCTGATTATATTAAACATAGCAATATATATCGTGCTGCAAAACATATTTATTGTAAAATATTTTTACAGCAAATGTTAAATTACTTTACAATTAACTACTTTCGTAAAATTGAATGTTAGAAATCTATAAAATATGAAAAGTAAGATACTGATACTCGACGACAACAAAAGTGTACTCACAGCTCTGGAGATGTTGCTTCAGACTGAATTTGAAACCGTTTTCTGTCTTAGCAATCCAAACAGGCTTCTTTCCACAATTAAAGAACATAACATCGACATAGTTCTTCTTGATATGAATTTCAGAGCAGGAATTAATAATGGAAATGAAGGAATTTTTTGGTTAAACGAGATTCAGAAATATGATTCAACAATTAGTGTGATAATGATTACTGCCTTTGGCGATGTTGAACTGGCGGTTAAGGCAGTAAAGGAAGGTGCATTTGATTTTATTCTAAAACCCTGGGACAATAACAAACTTTTAACTACTTTGAATGCAGCAATGAAGCTTAGAAAAAGTAAAGTTGAAAATATTACTTTGAAAAACACTACAATTTCCCTAAAACAAGAACTAAAAAATACCACACAATCAATAATCGGACAGTCTGATTCCATAAAAAGGGTATTGAAGATGGTTAAAAAAGTAGCCATAACAGATGCTAATATTTTAATTACTGGAGAAAATGGTACCGGAAAAGAACTAATAGCCAACGAAATACATAAATATTCGAAAAGGACTAACGAACTAATGCTAACTGTTGACATGGGGTCCATTAGCGAATCGCTTTTTGAAAGCGAACTTTTTGGACATACAAAAGGTTCGTTTACTGATGCCAAAGAAGAGAGGATTGGAAAATTTGAAACTGCAAATAAGGGTACTCTTTTTCTTGATGAAATTGGAAACCTCTCGTTGTCATTACAAGCAAAAATACTTAGCATATTGCAAAACAGAAGTGTAATAAAGTTAGGCAGTAACAAACCGGTTCCCATCGATATAAGATTAATTTCAGCTACAAACAGAGATTTAAATTCAATGATTGCAAATGGACTTTTCAGAGAAGATTTACTTTACAGAATAAACACAATCACCATCGAATTACCTCCATTAAGAGAAAGAGAAGGCGATATATTATTACTTGCTGAATTTTACCTCCGCAAATATTCTGCTAAATATGACAAACACGGGCTAAAAATAAATCAGAAAGCAGGCCTCAAATTACTAAATTACTCATGGCCTGGAAACGTGAGAGAACTCCAGCATAGCATTGAAAAAGCAGTGATTTTAGCTGAAGATAATATACTCGATGAATCGAGTTTTAATTTAGTCAATAATACTTTGGGTCAGGATATAAATCCTCAAAATAGTACAATTGAAGAAATGGAAAAAGCCCTGATTTTAAATAGTATTAATATGGAACAAGGGAATATGAGCATTGTTGCTAAAAAGCTTGGTATTACTCGCCAAACACTCTATAATAAATTAAAAAGATATGAGATTTAGGTGAGAAAGGGTGGAAAAGGTGAGAAAGGTAATGAATATTAATTGATTGAATTTCATCACTTTAAAAACACGATATTTTACTTACACAGAAACTGAAAAAATGAAGATAAAATACAACGATAAAAAGCCAATAGAATTAAACAGTACCCGACTTTTATCACCCGTTCACATTTCCCTCCCATCTTATCTTTCTAACCTTTTACACCTTCTAAAACCATGACATACAATAATTTTAATAAGGCAATTTTGTTTCGACTTTCAGTAATAATTTTGATTTCGATGAGTACTTCGTATTTACTATTTGTAAAACAAAATTACTATCTCAGTCTTCTTTCCATAGTTCTATTAGTCATTACCGTTGTCAATATTTTTATGTATTTCAACAAGATAAACCAATGGATTGCTTTTTTTTTGCTTGGGATTGAAAATGAAGACACTTCTCTTAAGGCTCCTTCAAAAACCGGAAATAAAGCAATCGATGATATTTATACTGGAATAACACGTCTAAACGAATTATTCAAACAAACCAAAATTGAAATAAGTACCCAGGAACAATATTTTCGTTCCATAATAAATCAATCGGCTACCGGATTGTTTTCAATAAATGAAAGTGGTCGAATAATAAATATTAATCCTACAGCAATAAAGCTTACGGGTTTGCAAGATTATCATCATGTAAATGTATTATCTGCAATTGATGCAGCGCTACCTAGTTTTATGATACATCCAATCAAAAATATAAATCAACAATCTGCAATATTTGAAAATAAATACGGGCAAAAATTATTATTCAAATTGTCTGAAATCAAAAATCAAAAAGAGAAAATCCGGCTTGTTGCAGTTAGTGATATCACCAAAGAACTCGACAATGGAGAAGTTGATGCATGGATAAAACTAGCTCGCACTTTGTCGCACGAGATAATGAACAATATTGCACCTATCACTACCCTATCTCAGGTTATTTCAAGCTATTTTATTAAAGATAATGAACCTATTGAGATAAGTAACCTTAAGCCAAAAACAATACAAAATACCGTAAAAGGATTAAAAGTTATTGAAGAAAGAAGTGTTGGACTAATGAGTTTTGTTGACAATTACCGCAAATTTACTAAACTCCCTGCTCCTAAATTTACTGAGGTTGACTTATCTCAAGTTGTTGAAAACAATCTTATGGCTGCAAGCACATATTGTGGATTTGAAAACATAGAACTAGAAAAAATATTGCCAAAAAAATGCTTGTTCTCAATAGATGAAAATCTCTTGTCACAAGTAATAATAAACCTACTAAAAAATGCCTGTGAGGCTTTACAGATTGGAAATACAGAATTCCCTGAATTAAAAATTAAGCTATTTAAAACAGAAAATAATATACGTTTGGAAATTAGCAATAACGGACCTGACATACCTCCTGACATAAGAGAGCAAATTTTTATTCCATTTTACACGACAAAAGATGAGGGATCTGGAGTTGGCCTTAGCCTTAGCAAACAAATAATGCTTAAGATGAACGGTGATGTGGTACTAAATTCAAGAAAAGATAACTTCACAACATTTTCAATAATAATTAGTTGATCATATTAAAACAAATACTCACTTAACGAGTTTAATAATTATCAAAGCCTTGTTAATAAATTAAATTGGCCACAAAGCATTAATATTTACTTTGAATTACTTTTGTTTTTGGAAGTCCTTTAATACGCAGTAACTATAATAGATTGAAAACACAGATATATTTTGGCATAGTTATTTTGATGGCAATCCAAATTGCTTTTCAACCACTTTATGCACAAAAAGGTAGTAAAATTAAAACTATTGTCATTGATGCAGGACATGGAGGAAAAGACCCTGGGGCACTTGGTAAATATTCGAAAGAAAAAGATATTGCACTTGCAGTTACCTTATTGACAGGAGGTTATATAAAAGACAATCTTCCTGACGTTAAAGTTATTTATACCAGATCAACAGACAAATTTATCCCATTACATAAAAGGGGTGAAATCGCAAACAAAAGCAATGCTGATCTTTTCATATCAATTCATTGTAATGCAAACAATTCTTCAAAAATTTATGGGACAGAAACTTATGTACTGGGGGTTGAAGATAATCGCACTAACAGAAATATGGAAGTTGCGATGAAAGAAAATGCAGCAATTCTATTGGAAGAGGACGCTGCTGTTAAATATGATAATTTTGACCCTAATGCACCCGAATCGTTAATAAGTCTTACTTTATTTCAGGGTGATAAACTTGATAAAAGCTCAGTTGTTGCTGAAAAGATTCAAAGACAATTCAGCGAAAGAGTTGGCCGAAAAGACAGAAGTGTACAGCAGGCTGGGTTTTTAGTACTATGGAAAACCTCTATGCCATCAGTTCTTATTGAACTTGGTTATTTGAGTAACCCTACCGAAGAAAAATTTCTAAGATCGAAGGACGGACAAGTTTTTATGGCATCAGCTATTTACAGAGCTATTAAAGAATACAAAAGGGAATTTGAAAAAGAAAATAATGCATGGGAATATCGTAAACCTGTAGTTAAAACTGATAATGATAATTCAGAAAAAGCTAAATTAATTGATCCTGCGAATAAAACAGGAGTATTATATAGAGTACAGTTTTACACTAGCCCAAGTCAGCTACTTTTATCAGACTCTAGATTTAAGAAGCTTGAGAACCTATCCTATTATAAGCACAATGGTATGTATAAATATACTACAGGCAGTTTTTACACTCTTATTGAGACAGTTAACTATCAGAAAAAAGTTAGGGCAGCAGGATTCTCTGATGCGTTTGTAGTAGCTTTTTATGAAGGTAAAAGAATAAGTCTTAACGAGGCAAAGTTAATTGGGAAACATTAGAATTAAGATTTATGTCTTCCTTTAATTATAAAAATATTCAATTTATACTATATCCAAAATCCTTATTGTTAAACTAAAATATTCAAATATCTCTGTACATCAAATAACATTTTACTTAACTTAGCGTTTTTAATACTGCTATTATTATTTAAACAGTCTTATAATATAAAGATGGCTGAAAAAACAAAAAAAAGATTTAAACCTGTCATTATAGGTGCAAGCTTTATTACTGCAATTGTAATATTTGTTTGGGGATTTAACTTCTTAAAGAGCACTGATCTGTTCAAAAAAGAAACTATTTATTATGCTAGTTACGCCAAGGTAAATGGGTTAATCAAAGCCAACCCTGTTGTTATAAATGGTTTGCGAGTTGGGCAGGTTAAGAATGTTTATTTTAACCCTGATTTGTCTGGAGATATAATGGTTAGTGTAATGCTAAGTACTGATTTCCCCATACCAAAAAATACAATTGCTCGTATATTTAGTTCTGATTTAATGGGATCAAAGGCAGTTGAATTATTACTTGGCAATTCTAGTGAAATTCTTCAAGAGGGAGATACACTTCCAACTAGTGTTGAAGCCGGGTTAATGGCTGAAGTAAATGCTCAAGTTCAACCAATAAAAAAGAAGGCAGAGAATTTAATGGCTTCTATAGATACTTTGGTTGTAGCTTTTCAATCAATTTTTAATAAATCGGCGAGAGAAAATCTTGCAGAAAGTTTTTTAAATATAGAGAAAACCCTTGCCAATCTTCAAAATGCCACCTCAAATATTGACACATTAGTAGTTGAAGAGTCAACACGTATTTCTGCAATTCTTATTAACCTTGATTCATTAACAACCACATTTAGAGAAAACAGAGGTAATATCACTGCTATTGTTGAAAACTTTGAAATGATTAGTGATTCATTAGCTAAATCTGAAATTCCAGGCACTTTTGCACGATTAAACAAGTCACTTGATAATGTACAAACAATACTTGATAAAGTAAATAACGGCGAAGGATCACTTGGTATGCTTATAAATAACGACAGTCTCTATCTTGAGCTAAATAGATCAGCTACAGCTCTCGATTCGTTGTTAGTTGACATTAAGAGGAATCCAAAAAGGTACGTTAGGTTCTCGCTGTTTTAAATCAGAAGACCGAATCTGGAAGTCAGAAGTTTTGGTTTATTTATCTTCAGGATTTTCTCTTCTAAAAATATCCATTTTGTTTTCTGGTCGCAGCTCTTTTTGCCATGAGAAATCCTTTAACTTAGTTTCTTTCTCTGTAAGCTCTTTTGGAGGGAACATATCTTCGTCAACAGATGATTGATAACTTATCGTTTGTATTTCACTATTTTTTATACGTATTGTCATAGTACTTGATTCAGCTAAATCAACACCAATTAAATAGCCATCTTCTTCACGTACGTAATAAACCGTTTGGGCATTTCCATTCACATTTATTTTTGATAATTCATTATTAACAAAATAAGCAACCATATTTTTACCTCTTATTTGGTTAAATGTTTCAATCGAATCCTTGGATACTATAAATGAAGTATTATACATCATAAGTGAATCGGCACGGTTACCTGAAACCGCTATTGCAATAGAATCAGCAGTTAACTGGTTTTTCCCTGACCAAATAACTGGTTTATCATACATCCTTATGGTTGAGTCTGTCATGCTATATGATAAAGAATCACACTTGCCCTGTAAATTTTTCCTGTAAAATCGAACGCCATAGTAAGCCTGCATCATTTTTATTTTCCTGTCCTTATCAAAATTTAGCCACATAGTATCTGCATGAATAAATAATGAATCATGACTATCGTAAGTAATAGCAACTGCACTATCAGTTACATATGACATTCCTTTTTTATCCCAAAGCTCTCCTCTTTTTCCGGTAAGAATAACTTTGTGTGAAGTGTCGATAATAGTAACATTACCCATTGCCTTACCAAAAAAGACGTTGTTATCATAATAAATACTATCAGCTGTAATGGTTTGATCAACATTAGTAATAGATGGTCTTTCGACAAGCTTTGATAAATCATTTTTTGTGTCATACCAACCATTTTCACAGTATATCATGCTTTCTTTTCCTCTTATCACAGTAGGTCCTAAGAAGTATGCAGTTTCATTGTTTGTGTTATAAATAAGTGTATCAGAATATGTTTCCTGATCAGGATTGGTCAGTACTACATCTTTCCTGAAATGAAAAGTACGTGTACTGGTATAATACACCCCTTTTTTACTTACAAGAATATTATTTTTATTTACAATTCTTCCGCCAATATTATATAGTGCTGTTTTTGATTTTCTGTTATAAATAAGATGATCGGTAGTTAATATTGTGTTTTTATCAATTAGTCGGACACTATCAAATAATTCAGCAATTTTTGTATTTCCATCATACAACATCCGTGAACTATATACATCAACTGTGTCATTTACCTTAATATGCACATTACTAAAAGCTTCGAAACTATTTTTAACCTCATTTATATATGCACTATCACAATAAAATAACGTTGAATCCTGACGAATGACAACGTTACCAATTAGTCGTTGAATATCCTTACCAAACTTTGCATTATACTTAAATGTATCTGCATGCTCAATATTTACCCTGGATTTTTGTTGTGCAACAACATTTGTAAGAATAAAAGAAATGCCGAGAATCGCTATTACATACTTGGTTACGCCAGTCACTATTAAAATTTTATAATGCAAAAATAGGTATTCTACTAATATTTTCAGTACAATATTTATAAAAGGCACTTTGTTGTTTTAAATGTAAAAATAATTATTTTAAGATCTGTGGATCTGTGGCAGCTTATTTATTCTTACTCAACTTGCTAATTTTTCTGAATTTTATATTTATTTCTATATCTAATTTTCAGTGTGAAACTTTTATTAATTACCATCAAACCTCTTCTCATTTTTCTTAAATTTGGGCTTTTTTCGCATAAGCACAAAAATATCTGTAAATGAGTTTTTATTCAAAATCAAATTATAAAAACAGCAAGAAAAAAGTTGGCTATGTTACTAGAAATAAAGCAACTCAAAGCACATATGACTCAATTGGATTTATGTCGGGGCTTGAGGTTCACCAACAGCTGTTAACTGAGGAAAAATTATTTTGTCATTGTCCGGCAGGCATATATAATCATAGCGATGATTTTGATGCTGAAATAATTCGGCATATGAGGCCAACTCTAAGTGAACTTGGTGAATACGATGGAACAGCTCTGATGGAGTTTAAAACCCGCAAAGAGATTATTTATCGTATTAACAATGAGAATGCTTGCACTTACGAAGTTGATGATACTCCACCTTTTCCAATAAACATGGATGCTTTGGAAAAAGCTCTTGAGATTTCACTATTATCAAAACTCAATATTGTAGGTGAAGTGCATATTACACGAAAACAATATCTTGATGGTAGTATTCCAACCGGGTTTCAGCGTACTGCAATACTTGGTGTTGAGGGAGAGTTGGAGTTACCACATAAAAAAATAAGACTAATTCAACTAAGTATTGAAGAAGATTCGTGTCGTGAGATTTCAGATATTGGACACATTCGTGTGTACAAAACCGACAGGCTTGGCATGCCTTTGATCGAAACTGTTACTTATCCTGATTTTGCTAACCCGGATGAAGTTAAGGAAGGTTGTGATTATATCCGTTTTTTGAACAGAAGTACTGGAAAAGTACGAACAGGAATGGGTGCAGGACGTCAGGATGTTAATGTTAGCTGTAAAGGAGGAAGTCGTGTTGAAATTAAGGGAGTTGCTCATACAAAATGGATCCCCGAGCTTACACATAACGAAGCATTCAGGCAATGGGCACTACTCCAAATTAAAGATATGCTGCTTAGCAGAATTGACAATCCTGATGATTGGAAAACGAATAATATTAGTGTTAAAAATCTTTTTAAGGACATTGATGGAATCTCTGATAAAGAAAAAGTAATTGCAATCAATCTACCTAAGTTTGAAGGTGCTTTGTCATACTTCACCCAACCCAACCAAATGTTTGCCGATGAGTTGATTAACCGTCTTAAAGTTATTGCCTGCATCGAAAAACCAAACATGACTCACTCAGAGGAACTTGAACCAATGCTTAATGAAAGTCAATGGGAGAAAATAAAAAAACTGCTTACCTCAAAACCCGTTGATGCTCAAGTAATTATATGGGGAGATGAGGCAGATATGGCAACAGCTATTGAAACCATTGAAGAGAGATGCAAGATGGCTTTAGTTGGAGTACCGGAAGAAACACGTAAATCATTCGAAGATGGAACAACCATTTTTGAACGTGTACTACCCGGAGCCGATCGTATGTATCCTGATACCGACTCAGCTCCTATTCCATTAAAAGATAGTTATATTCAATCTCTTAATGCCGGACTTCCAAGAGATGTTATTGATAACTACAAACAATTAAAAAAGTGGGGTGTACCCGAAAGTGTTTACACATACATTTTTTCTAAAAACTTATTCCCTATAATTGAAAAAATTATTAATGAACTTGAGGTTAAACCTTCCTATGCAGGTACATTTTTCGGACATGAAGTAAAATTTGCGGAAGGACATTATAAAGGCCCGGAAAAATTTGATTATGAAAAGGTTTACAAAGTTTTTAGTTTCCTCAACAAAAATGGAATTACTCACGAATTAGCCGAGAAGATGTTGCCAGAAATGATAGTGCATCCCAAGATGGATTATGATTCAATACTCACAAGCATAAACTTCAAAAAATATTCAAAAGAGGAAATCCTTTCAAAGCTACAAGTACTTCACGATAAGTTTGCAGAAAGTAAAGATGGTGACATCTCAGAAACCGACCTTAAAAACTGGGTAATGGGCAGCCTTAGAAATATTGCCATAGGTAATGTTAATTTAACTGAATTAAGCAAAGAGATTTAAGATGGATAACGACATATTTCAAGGATATAAAGGTGAGGCTTTAAAGTTACTGAAAAAATATAAAGTCAGGGTTTGGGGAACTGTTGTAGCTAATACTACACGAGGAACTTTTGAAGGCACGGTATTACCTCGCTCTGAAAACGATGATGACACACATATTGTTGTTAAAATTATTACTGGTTATAATATTGGGATTGACACCGGTACTATTACCAGCATGAAAGAAACAGGATATAAAAAGGCTAATTATAAGATTCCTGAAAAAGAATTTCCTATTACTAAAGGTTTGCCCTATGTAAAATTATTTGGAACAGGAGGAACTATTGCCTCACGTCTTGACTATCGTACAGGTGCTGTTATACCTGCATTTTCACCGGGTGAGCTATATGGCGCTGTTCCCGAATTGGCCGATATATGTAATCTTGACACAGAAAAGATTTTTGCTGTTTTTAGTGAAAATATGGGACCAAAACAATATATTGCTCTTGCCAAAGCTATCGGAAAAGAAATTGAAAAAGGTATTGACGGAATTGTTATTGGGCATGGGACTGACACCCTTCACCATACCGGGGCTGCCTTAACATTTATGTGTCAAAATTTACCTGTTCCTGTGGTACTGGTAGGTTCACAACGATCATCTGACAGACCAAGTTCTGATGCTGCCTTAAATCTTATGCATGCTATGAAAGCAGCTGGGCAGTCAGATATTGCTGAAGTAATGGTATGTATGTTTGGTCCTACTTCTGATGAATATGGATTACTTCATAAAGGCACACGAGTTCGTAAGATGCACTCATCTTACAGGTCAACATTCCGTACCATTGGTGATACTCCGCTGGCAAGAATAAACCGTGAAGAAATAATTCCTATCAAAAAAACCTATAACAAACGTCGAAATGATAACAATGTTAAAATACTTCCTTATTTCAGTGATAAGGTAACAATGCTTTATTATTACCCTGGTATGTCTCCTGATGTTCTTGATGCAATGGTTGAAAAAGGGTATAAAGGAATTATTATTGTTGGTACCGGACTGGGCCACGTTAATAAAGAACTTTACCCTGCAATTGAGCGTGCACATTCAAAAGGTGTTCACATGTTTATGACGTTACAAACAATTTGGGGCTATGTTCAAATGTTTGTATACGATACAGGTCGTGATATGATGGCCAAAGGAATTATCCCTGCAGGGAATATGTTACCCGAAGTTGCATGGGTTAAGCTTAGTTGGATATTAGGCCAAACTGAAGACCCTGAAGAGGTAAAAAGAATGATGCTTGATCCCATAAACGACGAAATAACAAAACGCGAACCTTACAATGGTTATTTAGTATATCAAGGTGGTGTTCCTGAGGTTGAGGCGTTTATTAAAGATGTACATAAGTAGTTTAAAAACTCAGTTACCAGTTAATATCTGATAACTGTGCCAACCAAAAAACCTACCTCTTGGTTATTAACATTTATTAATCAATAAATTAAATCTATGAAAGAGATACTATGGTGCTGTAGTAGTATATGTCCAGTTTGCATCTGTACTTGTTAAATCCATATACCGATATTTAATAGTACCTCCATCATTAAACTGTACGATGTACTTATTATCTTTTATATAAACTCTTGTTTCACCATCTGCATCCGGATTTGATGGAGTTGATGATACTTCCTGAATTGTTACTACTCCATTTACATCCAGTTTTGTGTCTGGTGATGAAGAACATAGCCCTAGCTTGTCGGTAATATAGACATTACCATCAAAACGTCCGGCAAGTCCATCTGGAGAGTCAACTTCTCCATGTATCCCAATAGTTGCCCCTGTACCTGCTGATGCATATCCACGAACTGCTGTACCACCTGTTGAGTGTGTTCTTGCAGATACACCGAATGTAGAGCCCGTGGTTGCTGTTGTTTCACAAAACACACCATAACCACTTGTTGATGCAGAACTAAACTTACCTCCATAACTAACCTCTGTAGTTGCTGTTACTTCCCCCTTGACTCCTGTACCATAAAACGATGCTGATTTTCCATGCACTCCGCAATTTGCCCCTACATTTCTTGATGCAATACCATAAACCCCTGTGCCATACATAGACTTTGATTCTCCATACACTCCAAAATTTGCTCCGCTTATTTGTGTTGAAACACCACTAACACCACGACTAGTGGAACCATCACCTACGCCGAGTACTCCAGTATTATGTGCAGAATAAGCATAAAGACATGTAGCATATGTACCCGTAGCTCTAAAATAGGCTGCTTCCCCTTGGTCAGATCCTGTTGCATCAACCCTGAGAGTCGGATAGGTGCCGCTGTTTTCTTCAATATGCACTTTCGCTGCCTGTGTTGTGCCTGTTGGTGCAATGAGAACTTTGCCGCCATCTCCCCCAAAATTTACTTGTTTGTTCTCTCCATCCAATGAAATCGGATTCCATGTTGATCCACCTGAAAGTGTATTAAAATTTACAGATGAACTTTCACTACCGGAAGTTACATCCGATAACGTAATCTCGACATCTAATGCATCAACTACCCCACCTATTCCTTCTATCGCAGTCCACATTTTAACCCCGATGCCACTGCTTGGCGTTCCGGAAGTAGTGCGACAAAACTCTCCTATTGGTTCTGCAGTATTGGTTGAAGGATAATCCCCTTCCACATGTAATGGTGCTGTTGGAGTACTTGTTCCAATACCAACTTTGCCACCATCTCCCCCAAGATTTACAATTTTGTTCTTTCCATCCAATGAAATCGGATTCCATGTTGATCCACCTGAAAGAGAATTAAAATTTACAGATGAACTTTCACTACCGGAAGTTACATCCGATAACGTAATCTCGTAATTTAATGCATCAACTAACCCATCTATTGCTTCTATCTCATATACGACATTAGCCCCGATACCATTGCTTGGTGTTCCTGAGGTAGTGCGTCTAACTATTCCTACATCACTTACAGTATGTCCTGCAAGCGTTACCCTTACAATATGCATTGGAGCTTCTGGTGTGCTTGTTCCAATACCTATATTACCGTCATTATCAATTATCATCACCTCACTTCCTCCAACATCAAATCTTATCTTATCCTCATCCGCAGATTTTTCTATCTGTATCTTGGTATCTCCATCTGCATCTTCAAGAGTAACAATGGGATTTGTGGCTATTTGCTTCCAGACTGGAGATGATGGTGTTCCGGCATTGTAATACATACCAAAACTACCATCGGGTTGAAATATCAACAAACCCTTAGCGGGATTTGAAATATTGTTTTTTTGTTCTTCTGTCAACCGTGGTACTAGGAAACCCTTAGTAGTGGATTTAATATCCAGCATGGCTGAATTGTCTCCTGTATATGTATTGTCATCAGTAACAATTACTCCTTGAGCATTTGCTGCTACAAAAAATAACAAAATTGCGATTAATGAAATAAAAATTTTCATAACTCAGGTTTTTAGTTTAAAAATATCTTAGTCGAAAATTATTTAGTAGTCCACTTTAGAATGTATTAATGTGATCAATTTTCATACTTCTTACAATACAATAGTTTATTGAGTTTTGCGATAAGCCTTTGATAATCTGGTGTATGAAATAAATGACGGGCATTTGCAGCTAATAATAAATAGTTAAATTATTTATTATTAGTACAAAACAGTGATTATAAAAAGGATTATCCGACTACAAATATAATATTAAAAAAGCATCAAACAAAATAAAAATGAATCAGGATGGTTCAATAAAATTTGTGAAATTATGATACAGAATATTTGCAGTACTTCCATCTTTCGATCTGCTAAGTCAAAGGCGACTTAGCAGTTCTTGCCACCTCACAAATTTTCTTTAACAAGACTAATAAACCCACTAATATCCTCTTCCGTAGTATCCCATGAACACATAAGACGTACCTCTTTTATAATACCATCAACAGTAGGGTTCTCATTCCATACATGGAAAAAGTACTGTTCCTGTAGTTTTGGGATTAATTCAGAAGGCATTAACACAAAAACACCATTTGCTTCAACTAACTGTGAAACTTTAAGTTGCGGAATCTTTGCTATTTCATCGGCTAATATATCTGCCATATTATTTGCCGTTGTTGCATTAATTTTCCAGAAATCATCCGTTAAATATCGGGTAAATTGTGCAGCTATAAAACGCATTTTTGAATGTAGCTGCATTCCCTGTTTACGTACATATTCAAAATCGATAGCCATATCTTTGTTAAAGAAAACCACTGCTTCACCAAACATCATCCCATTTTTAGTACCACCAAACGACAGCACATCAACTCCAACATCGGTGGTGAAACTTTTAAAATCAGTATTAAGGGCTACTGCCGCATTACTAATTCTTGCTCCATCCATATGTAAATACATATTATTATCATGAGCAAAATCTGCTAAAGCTTTAATTTCATCCAGAGTATAAATCGTTCCCATTTCGGTAACCTGTGATATTGATATAACCTTAGGTTGCGAGTGATGCTGAAACCCAAAACTTTTAAGAAAAGGCTTTACCTGATCTGGTACTATTTTCCCGTTCTCAGTTTCAATCTCTAAAATTTTTGTGCCAATAAATTTTTCCGGGGCACCGCATTCATCCTCATTCAAATGAGCAGTTGAAGCAGCAACCACTGCATGATATGAATTCATAAGCTGATTTACACCCAGTACATTGGCTGCAGTGCCATTATAAACAAAGAAAACAGCTATATCTTCTCCAAAACATTCTTCAAATTTTTGAAATGCTATTTTTGAAACAGGCTCATCTCCTTCGCCATATGCAAATAAGTGACCTTTATTCACATCACTTAAAGCAGTCATTATTTCGGGGCAAACCCCCGACCAGTTATCGCTTGCAAATCCTTTTTTTACGCTATTCATATTATACAATTTGAATTTTCCTTCAAAATTACAATAAAGATTTTAAGGAAGTGCCTAGAGTGACTAAATTGCCTAGAATGCCTAAAGTGTTTAGTCCGTTAACTTTCGGGAAGGAGACCTCATATACACAAGTAATTTGATCATTTAAAATACCTTAAAAAAAGTATAAAAAGTATAAATTGATTGAATTTGATTAGTATTTTGAATCTTTGTTTCAGGTTCCTAACTCCTTTATTCCTGATTCTTCGTAGACAACAACCCACATGCAGCATCAATATCTTGCCCGCGCGAAGCTCTAATAGTAGTAATTATTCCTTTTGAATTCAACGCTTCTTTAAACTTTTGAAGTTTCTTTTCGTTGGTTCCTGATAAAGGTGTATTAGGTATCGAATGAAATCTAATTAAATTAATTCTACAATTAATTCCATTTAAAATTCTTGCTAACTCATTCACATGTTTTGGTGTATCATTTAACCCGTCGAAAACAATATACTCAAACGATACTCTACGCTGACGACCCAGCTCGTGTTTTTTTATCTCTGAAAGAATATCACTAATGGAATGAACATGACTCACAGGCATTAACATTTTACGCTCACTCTCGAATGGAGTGTGCAAACTTACCGCAAGATGACATTCACTATTTTCCAAAAAATGTTTCATGGCAGGAACAATCCCAATTGTACTTACAGTAATTTTTCGTTTGCTTATGCCCATTCCCCATTCAGCCGTTAGAATTTCAAGGCTTTGCATTACAGGCTCTAAATTGTCCATTGGCTCACCCATTCCCATGTAAACAATATTTGTAATCTCATGCCTCTCGGGTAAACTACGTACCTGATTAACTATTTCTCCTGCAGTTAGATTTGATTTCAAGCCCTGCCTACCGGTCATACAAAACAAGCATCGCATCTTACATCCTACTTGTGATGAAACACAAAGGGTATTTCGTTTACTTTCAGGGATATAAGCAGACTCGATAGATCCTGATTCGCCAACATCAAATAGATATTTCTTGGTACCATCAGATGAGGTTTGTACATCAGTTGGTTCTTGAAGACCAATAATAAACTTTTCTTGCAAAAGCTGCCTACCCATCTTGGAAATATTGCTCATTTCTTCAATGGAGGTAATATCTTTTTTATATAACCAATCAGCAATTTGTTTTGCTGTGAATTTTGGTAGTCCAATTTCAACAGAAACATCTTGTAGCTGCTTAAGTGTTTTACCAAATAGTATTTCTTTCATAATCAATTGTTAACAGTATAATTGATCAAACACATCAATTCATTATACCGGGGCAAAATTACTAAAAATTGGAACTGTTGATTATAACTATCTAATTTGGATTAGTCTATTTTTGCAAACAAGAATGAAACTATTTCAGAACCGTGTAGAAGACGAAAAGAAAACCGTTGGTATTATGATTACAATGTATTGTAATGCTTATCATAATACTAACAACAATGAACTGTGTAATGATTGCAATAGTTTATTAAACTATGCAATAATGCGTATCGACGATTGTGTTTTTGAAGTAAACAAGCCAACATGCGAAAAATGCCCGGTTCATTGTTATGAACAAGATCAACGGGATAACATTAAGAAAATAATGCGCTATTCGGGACCCAGAATGCTATTCCGACATCCCATACTTACAATTAAACATCTTATTAAAAACAGGAGCTCTGATTAACCATGGGAATTCATCTTTCTATATACTCATTTTGAATTAGATTAGTGTTGAAACATACTCCTGAATGTTGAAATTTTTTCTCCCATTTTAACTTCTGTTTCAAGACCAATGGCAGTATTATTTAGTAAATCTTCATCAATAGTAATTTTATCTTTTTCGAAAAGAAGAACAACTGTTGATCCGCCAAATTTAAAATACCCTTTCTCTTCACCTATTACAGCAACATCTCCTTGGTATGTTTGAATAATGCTTCCCACCATTGTGGCACCAACTTCTGCCATAATTACTTTACCTATTTGTTGATTGGAAATGCTAACGTATTCTCTTTTATTAAGGAAAAAGATTTCTATCATTTTTTGCAAAGCTATGGGATTTACAGAATAAAGATCACCATCAATCTTTACTTGCGGTGAAACTTCACCACATACAGGAAAATAAAAACGGTGGTAATCATACGGGGCTAAGCGGATTATTATCAGGCTCCCATTTTCATATTTTTTACCAAGCTCATCATTATCCAAAAACGAGCTCACATCAAATCGAGAACCCTTAATTAGAAAATCGTCATTAATGATGTTAGCATAAGCCAGAATTTTACCATCAGCTGGAGACACAACTACATTTGGTGTGCTGTCGATTTTCCTTGCATTTTTTTTTAATTTTCTGATAAAAAAATCATTAAAAGAATTATATTTTTGACTTTGCACTATGGTCATGTCAATTTGATAATCTTCAATAAATGGCATTATCTTTTTTTCTGAAGATGGCGAATCCATCCTATCTCCATACCATGATGAAAAAAACTTTCTTTTAATCAAAGTAAACATTGTAGCTTCACCCACAGGATTATAATATAGCCACTGCAGCCAATTTTCACCTGCCACCTTTTCTGTTTTCACCTCACCGCTTTTTCGCTCCACATATCTATTTGGCTCAATCTGCGGTAGTGGATAAAAAGCCATTACCAGAAGTAAAGTCAAAAACAAAAGAACAATGATTTTTTTGTTGATTTTCATTTTAAGGAATGATTTTTTGGAAAAAAATACATAACAAAATTAGTTTAAATCTTATTTTCTCCGACTTCATAAACTGTATTTAAAAAATAAAAAGCTCTCCAAAAAAGGAAAGCTTTTATGTACCCAAGGCCGGGATCGAACCGGCACTCCAATAAAGGAACTGGTTTTTGAGACCAGCGCGTCTACCAATTCCGCCACCACTGGGGTTTAGCGTAAATTCATCTGCCTAGCGCATCGCTTAATCCTTGTCCGTAAAATGAACATATAGGCTCAAAATGACTCAAATGTTTCCATAATGTTTCCATAAAATGAATATTAAATTCTACTTATCTAATGGTAAAAAGGAGAAAACTATTAGAGCTTGTTTCATTCAAAACCGAAATCGCCAATTCAAATTACAGATTCCATTTAAAATTGAAGAAAGATATTGGGATCACAAAAATCAACGTGCCAAAACATCTATGCATGGGGCTGATATTTTTAACGAAAGCCTTGAAATTTACAAACTAGAACTACTGAAACAAATTCGCTTGATGGGCTCATCAGATTATGAAAATTGGGATAACTTAAAAACAAATATTAAGCTTTTTGTAAAGACAGGTAAAAACTCACTAAATAAATCCGATAACCTTACAATTTGTATTGATCATTTTATAACTGAAAGAAGTAATGAATACAAACATGGCACCATTCGCAAATATCAAATACTTAAAACACTGATAAAACACTTTGAAGGTGTATATAGTATTACACTGTCCACTAATAACCTTGACTACAAGCATGTTGAAAAGTTCAGACAATATGTATTGTATGACCGTAATAATAGAAATGATACTGCTTATCGTATGATTGCTGCTATTAAATGTGTTATCAGGTGGCTGATTAAAAATGGATACAAGATTAACCCTACTGCTTTAAAGGTTAATCAACCTGTGAAAAGTAAATATGATATCGTCACCTTATCAGAAGCAGAAATACAAACAATAAAAGATGCTGACCTATCAATCGAACAGCAAAGAGTTCGTGATTGCTTCCTATTCCAGATATATACAGGCCAAAGGTTTTCAGATATGCAGCAGCTTTCTCCTGACCAAGTCAATAGTAATATGTGGATATTTCGATCAGTAAAAACGGAAAAATTGATGCATATACCTTTTGTTGGATGGACAGCTGAAGCGGAAACTATCGCGAAGAAGTATGATTATCACTTCCCGCAGTATTCATCACAATACTTCAACAGAGCATTAAAGCTGATCTGTAAGAATGCTGGTTTAGACACCCAAGTTAGATTAACCAGGTACCAGGGGAGCAAGGAGATTATCATAGATAAGCCGAAGCATAAACTAGTATCTTCGCATACGGCAAGACGAACAGCAGTTAGTCTATTATTAGCAAAAGGTGTTCCCCCAACAGTGGTAATGAA
This sequence comes from uncultured Lentimicrobiaceae bacterium, assembly GCA_964460905.1. Taxonomy (GTDB): domain Bacteria; phylum Bacteroidota; class Bacteroidia; order Bacteroidales; family F082. The sequence goes on along the minus strand of CAYWRM010000005.1, from coordinate 119,696 downwards.
GTTAACTGGTCATAGTGACATAAAAACTATGATGAAGTATGAAAGAACCACTACTGAATTATTAGAGAAATCATTATTGGAAATTTTTTAATTGGAAATTTTTTGTGCATCTATCAAACACGCCACCACTTACCTTTTACCCCCTCCCCGAATTTTTATGGAAGAAAAAATAGTATACTGCTTTCGCCAGAGATTATAATGGGAAAATGAAAATCCTGAAACGGCTGAAAAAAGAATCACAATCTATTTTTAAAAACGAGTGGCGACATCCTAAGCACCTGTAAATATGCTTAAGGTTTGGTTGGTGCCGTACAATATGAAAAGCCATAATAATGGATAGCCCGTTGCAGCACAACCAGCCTTTAGCAATTTGTAGATACAGCCTACAATTATTATTCACTAGGTGCACCGAACCAAAATAATGACCCTTGCGGTGAAGGGCAAAACCAATGAACAGTTTTGAATTATGTGTGATCACTGAAAGTATAATTCAAGAAGAACCATCACGATCATTAGTTGATGCATTTGAAAGTATGCTCCGGGATATTTATTATGATTTTTATGTGGAGCAGCTAAAGACCAATGACCTCCAGGAGTATAATCGTCAGCTATTCTACTTTCTCCAGCTCTACAGTTAATACTACAAAGCAAAAATGCCCCAATTCCGAGAAAAGGAGCATCTCTGTTTTTTGCCAATATCACGCATTACGAAACGTTAATGAGCTGATATACTGATGTATCGTTTATAAAATGTATCAGGTCCGTGTGTCCTGCACTCTTATAGACGTAAGGACATATAGAGGTGAGACAAAACACCAATTAGAAGTATTCATCTAAGCCCTTTGCTTTGATATAATCCTCAAAAGTTCTCACTACTTCAAGTAGAACATAACCATTTTCTCTGTTTTTAGTTTTACCCCGTTTCCGAATAAGGGCATAATCCCATATTTTCTTGATAGTGGATTCAAATCCATTCAGATATTCAAAGTGGAAGTATGCAATGTCCTTCCAGTCATCCTGAGTATAACATTCGCCACCTTCATTTTCGTACTCATCAAGCAAGGTGCTAATCATATCATTATTCACAAGGTCAGTACTGAAAAATACTTCTGCACCCATCAGCTGAGTTACCATTGCGTTAGATAAATCCAAAATCGAATTTAGAGCTTCTTCACTTTTACCGAAGTCAACATATTTCTTAGCAGCAAGAATAAAACGCTGCATTCCAACTCCAGCTTGTTCAGCAAGCTTTATGGTTTTAAGTAAATGCTTTTTCCTAGTTCTCGGTAGGTACAACTTATTTTCTTTTTTCGCATCTTTTTTGTTTGTAGTTGAATTACTGATTATACTTCTGATATCGTCATATGAATAACTTGGTTTATAAAATTTCACTAATGATGCAATATACCTAACAGATTTAATAATCGATTTAGGTAGTAAAGCCTTCTTCTTTTTTCGAAAGTTAGCTTTCTGCTTTCTGCTTTGGCCTTTCTTATCCCATACATATTCCTCAATGTCATTTATTACCAAAGAAGTGTCCTGACTTTGTACAATATCTAACATTGCACTACCTCTGATTTTTCTGAAAGACTTGTAAGAATGACTAGCCACCATGCATTGATTTATGATAACAATACCTTCAGGAGTTTCAGTGAACATTTCAGAGAATTTGTCATTCAAAAGCATCAAGTTAAATCGTTCCTCAGGAGCAAACGTATTAATAATATTGAGTAGCATTTTCTGATAATCCTGTTGGTTTTTTATTCCTTTCCAAGCTGATTCCTTCGGTCCATAATCATTGAATATAAAATCAATACTACCAAAATAGTTCCTTGTTCTACCTATGTACTGTCTAAAAGCGAATGGATCGAATTTATAAACCATATACTGTCCTTCAATACCAATATTGTTTATGTTAATCCCAGCCATGGCAACACTATTTATAATTGCTATGTCAACATCAGCAGGAAGTTCATCATTATTGATAAGATGATCCCATACATCCTTTTCGTCATCATCTCTTGTTACTGCATTTAGAATGCATATTCTCAATGATGGTAATAGTTTGTGGATTTCTTTCTTGATTTGCTTTTGATCCGTCTTTAATTCAGTCCAGATAACAACCTTTGATTGAACTCTATCCTTTATTAATTTAGCTACTACTTTCGCGGGTTCACATCCTCTGATCTTGATAGGATTAATTATTTTATCTGGTAATTCTGTTGCTACGATTTCAATTGATTTATCCATGTGGAAAATGTTTTCTAGAACCCAATCTGACTTGGTGCCCGTAAATCCAATCACTGGACAACCTGCATTATGAATAGTCCTAACGCTGTGATCAAAATCTTTTCTGGCACCTTGAAGAAAAGAATGTGTTTCATCGATCAGAACAATGGTTTTCGCGGGATCAAGGATATTGCTTTCAAAAAGGATGTGAGTTGAGTCAATGGTTGATAAAAAAACATTTGAATCAATTCGCCCAAGTAGCTTATCAATTCTTATAAGACCTTTTGTGGTGCTATTGTATATTACAGGATGAATGCCTTTTTGTTCTAGCTTCTCCTTTACTTGTTGAGTGATACTGATTTGTGGTTCTAGGAGTACTACTTGATACTCATCATAGTATTCTTCAATTAGCTCAATAGCCAAAGTAGTTTTTCCACTTCCAATTGGAGCTGTTACATGTAATTTACTTTTATTATTAATCGTATCTTGTACTTCATTATTTAAATATGGATATTGTTCTTTAATCCAACTATCTATCGTTATCGTTTCCGTGATCATGTCCATGAGGCTTTACGGTTATTTTTTGAATACTTCCATTTTTTACTCTATTCCTGAAAGCATTGCGACCAATTCCGAGCAATTCTCTGCCCTCACGTTGGTTTTTTACAATTGTTCCATCCGATAGAATATAGAAATGTGATTGTTCTTTGTTATCATTCATAATTCTTAATGTTTGTTATTTCCTCGATTGAGGAGTGAAGTCCTTTAATTATTTTTCTAAACACCATACTTCTGGTGCTGCCTTTAAATGTGGAGCAAATTGCTAACCACTGCTGCATAGTTTCATTATCCAATCGGACAATTATCTGTTTATTCTTCTTCATAAGAATGGATTTATCAGCTTCAACATAAAGCCGGAGATTTAATTTATGAAGTTTAAGTAGGAAAGTTTAAGTAGGAATTTCGGGATAAATAATTGGATTCCTATACTATGATTATAGTATAAAAAATTGACATTATTTGGTTTTTGGGAAAACTTTACGCAAATAATTTCTCTGAAGTTATCTACTGAACAATTTTTCAGGTCGTTACAAGCTAAATATTTTTTGAAAATAATTTCAATGCCAATATCCTTCTTTTTTTGAAAATCAAACCCGAATATTCGGATAAATCATCACAGCAATATAAGACACGAATAATACCCGAATTTACCTCCTATAAGTAGGTATTTACGATCCTAAATGCTAAAAAGGTATAATGTGTCCAGACGGGTGCTTTTAAGCAAGGAGTGGCGTTGTATAAGTCAGGTAATTAAGTATATACAAAATAGAAGGATAAGAGATGTTTAGTAAGCAGAAGCTGTAGATAGGATTAGAAACAGGAAATAAGGAGTTTCTCATTCCTTGACGCAAAAATCCCGCCTGATTGAAAAGTAACCATATATGAACACTTATCACCGTGCCGGTTGCAAAAGCAAATCAGTCATGATTTTATGCTTGTCCTCGTCTTTCGATCACCCGCCGCTATTTCATCTTATTGAAGAGTTTGAAATAAACACTTCATAATCTGCCGCTGCTTATCTTTTAACGGGCCTGCGGTCGCTCAGGTTTCGCCTGTCATCATTATTGCTCTAACGCTAAACCCAATGTATAAATCAATAATGTCGCCAGCCTCATGTTAAATAACATATCCGATAATAGCCTTTTAGGCTTCTTTTATCTGACCTTCGCTCCACCCGAAAACAGGCCCGATTGGTTTAAGTAAATAATAAGGGTTTTATTTGGATTTCAGCTCAGTTCTTTGTTGGCGGTTGTTTTTTTTCTTCTTCATAGTCTTTTAACACTGTATCAATATCATAATAGCAACACCCAGTTGGTAGTATGGATACGCTTCAATAACATCATTGTTAAAATTTGCCTCAAAGAATGATTTTAATCGTTCAATTAGATTTTCAGATACTCCATTGACAAATTAGAAAAGGTGAGGGATGTTTTTGTTAAATGCAATTTAATACCGTTGGTTTTGAATTGAAATCTAATATGATGAAAAGACATCTAAAAAAATTTCAACCTCGTCTTGATACAATTCCTTACTATACTCAGAAAATGGATTTAATATAAAGTTTCGTCCTTTAAGAAGTTTAAATAAATCTTTCCCTTGAATCGCGATAATAGAAGTTTGATTTTTAACAACATCACCTTCATAAATTTTAGATGTAGATGAAAATATTGGAACTATATCTTTTTCATAAGTTATGAAATTAATTGTTTCTTTTTCTTCTGATTCTCTTATTCCCTCTTCTGTACTAATATTATTTTCTGGTGTTAAAAGAATAAGTTTTGTCTTTAGTAATTCAATATAGAAATTGTTTCTTTCCGAGGGGGTTTTAAATGATTTCCTTAATAATTTTTCAAGATTGGTTTCCTTCATAATATTATCAGGTTAAATGTTCATCATCAAAAATACTTAATTTACAGGCAAAATCTAAATTTACTATCTTTATCAATTAGAGCCCTTTGTTTTGGAAAGTACATAGGGTATATAATTACATTCGTTAGATTTTATCCTTAATTTGTTTTATGCTCCAAATAGTAACATATACTATATATCTCAAAGGAAATGCAATTATAAATAAGAGTAAAGCGATATTTAAAATGTTGTCAGCATAACGTTTTTTAAAATCCATCCTTTGATTATTTAATAAATAACTATCATGTCTCATATTATCTACTTGCTCAAAATATTGTGTATATTCAACATTTAGTTCAGCAACAAACTCAGGTTTTGAATAGTTCATCTCTTTATGTTCTTTTAAAGCATCATACAAATGACCAGCTAAAGATGAGTCCTTTACTTTTTCGAGAAAATCTTTCCGATTGCTAAATACCCAAAAGTTATTATTATACATCAGTGCATAATCACCCTTTAGGAAACCAGAAGCCTTTTGCTTTACATAACTATAAATCTGCACTCCATAGGGGACACCCTCATTTTCCAAGTATTCGAGTTCTTTTGTAAGTTTATGATATTTGTTGTCGTAATTTACCTCAACACTAAATATAATAGATAAATATATTATAAAGATAATGGATGGGACAAGTAAAATCAAAAACTCACGAGCAACTATTTTCTTCTGAGTCTTTTTCATTGGGGTTTTAGATTTGAGTTAAGTAATATGGTGCAATGTAGCAATTTTTTTTTCGGAAGATACGCAGATTATGATTTTACCTTAATTGGTGAATGAAGCATAACGGTTTGCGCTCGAATAGTTACCGCTTGCGAAACAGTTTCTTGTCTGGTTTTACCAGCCTTGAAACAGACTGTATATGTTGATGTTACTTCTTTCACGGCAATTGTTTTTGAGCGTTTGTTACCTGCTGGCTTTTTTTCATTTTATATCTCTTATCGTATTCAGCCATAACTCAATTTCTTCACGAGCATTTCGGCTTTCTAATCTTTCAATTGTCATTTTTTCAACTGCTTGAGTGTTTAATAATTTTTTGACTCTTGATTCCTTTTTTTTCTGTTTTGATTCATCTAATTCGTCCCAAATATTTTCGGGTGAAGCTTCAAATAATGCGCGAGCAACTACATTTGGAACGTCCATATTATTATCTATTTCTGGAATTGTAATGATTGTTCCATTTTGTGCATATGCTTCTTCAATTGCTTCTTTGGTTAAGAAGTTTTCCAATTCGCTTTTAGTTGTGTTAAATGCCTTTTTAGAATTATTTCCTTCATCATTTATTTTTTGAACATAACCTCTGTATTCTTCTATATCATTGTCATAAATATGTACTTCCGGTTTTCCTAAACCATCTAAGTATTTATTGTCAATGTAAAATTTCAAACTTGAACCACCGGAAATTACAATACCGATTTCTAAGTTGTTTTCTAATTGAAGAATACTTCCGTTATTTTCATGTAAAACATGGCTGTATATTTTAAGAGCATTTATATCGTGATTTCCTTCAACGTACAATAGAGTCTTAACGGAATCTTTTGGGTTCGGTAGAACGCCCAAAGTATCAATTATTCTATCTAGTGTTACATCATTTAATGTGTCAGAATCAGTGTCAGTTCCGTATTCAATAACAAATTCATCCTCATCCTTATGAATATATGTCAAAGAATTTAAAGGGATTTCTTTTACTAAGTTTGAACTGTGAGTTGTAAATAAGACTTGAATATTATCCTGTTCGCTAAGTTCTTTTAAGGAATTAATTAATATTAATTGATGATTAGGATGTTGTGAAGTTTCGGGTTCTTCAATTGCATAAATAATTCCGGGAGAATTGGCTTCTGCTTTTTTCTTCTCTGCTTGTGCTTGAAAGAAAGCTAGAAGTACTAATCTTTTAACACCACTGCCTCTTTTGTTTAGTGGAATATCGTTCTCATTAAGTAGAGTTAAATCAAAGATTTTATCCCAAGTGGGAACTTTGTTGAAGTCTGATTTCATCTTTTCAGCAAGACTTTCATCAATTTCTTTTAACTTTTCTAAGGTAAGTTCAGCAACTTCAGTAGATTTTTCTTTGACTTCCTTTTCAATTTCTTCCAGTAATTCCTGTATTCTTGGTAGAGCAAGAGATTCTTTTATTGCGTGTTTCATTGGATCTTGCACATCCTTATCTTTGTCATCAATAGTTTTATCAACTTTGAAAAGTGAGAAAATTGGAAGGAAAGTTTTTAGTTTAGTCCATAGTGTTTTTAGATTGTTTTCACTATCAAGACTTCCATCAACTTTTAATTCAATTACTTGTTTTTCACTTTCGATTGCTGCTCGAATAGCCCTCCTCAATGGTGGGTTTTTTGTCTTAGGAACTCCTTCTAAATTAGCACCTACTTCTTCTGCCAAAACTTTCAGAGGTGAATTTTTTAAACTCAGAATATTAATCAGTTTTTCGTGAGTTGGATGTTCTGATATTATAAAAGTAGACTTTGTTATAGTTTTACCAACCTTGAATGTTTTTTTAATTTCAAGTTTTCCATCTTGATTTAATAAATTTTCTTCAATTGGACTTGTCTTAACAGATGAATCAAGGATTATTGTGTTTGGAATTTCGTCAAATACACAAGTTATTTCAATTGTCGAGTTTGTTGAATTAGTATTTAAATCACCTTTATCAATATTGTCATTAAAAAAACAATCTAATCCATCAAGAATTGTAGACTTCCCAATATCATTTTTTCCAATGATACAAGTTAAGTCATTAATAGTAATAGAAACTAGTTCTCTGTAACAGCGGAAGTTTTTTAATCGTAATTCAACTAATCTCATAGAATGTCTTTTTTAAAATGACGCCCAACGGATTGCGCCTATGAATAGTTGCCGCTAGCGAAGCTGTTTTTTGTCTGGTTACACTAAACTTGAACCGTATTACAAATGTTGAATTTATAATTGTCACGGCAATTATTTATAAGCGTTAGCGGATGCCATTATTATTCCTTTAGTCTGGTTTAATAAGTTTTGCTTTAAAATCTATTAGTCGTTTCAGTTTCCTGCTTTTGGAGTATTGTTGGACTTTTATATTTTCCCACATAATTAATTTGTCATTTACTCTTGTTATTGCTCTAATATCCCCATCTTGAGAAATAACGAAACCTAAACTACCAAGATTGTTCCAACAATATGAGAACATTGAACGATGCCTTGTGCCAAAATGATTTGTATTAAATTCCTGAAGTCTAGATTCATTTACTCTACCTGATTTAGATATATAAATATTATCTGGAATTTCATTTGCCTTAATTATTGCACCAAAACCAAAGACAATAAAGTCCTTTGAGATGGTGATCAAACCATCAACGCACGATAAAGAAGATATAAATCTGATTGCTCCTTTTAGCTCATCTTGGGTATCTCTCATATCATTTTGAGATACACTTTCTTCAAGATATAGTTGAGTTGGAATTTCTTCTGAGCTTTCATCAATATAGTTGCTAAATAAGTCATCTGAATAATTAGTATTAGCAATTGTTAACCTAAGCAATTTTTTTATAGAATCATGAAACCTTGAATATTCAATTTTGTATTTAATGTCCAGATTATTTTCATCTACATCACAGAATAAGATCGCCCCACCATGATGATAATTTTTAATTCTCAACAGTATTCTTGAAATTGATTGATTGATTGTATTCTGACAATATTTATCCCAATCTAGGTATTGATCTACTTCAAAATTATTCTCAATATATTTTTCAATATTTTTTTTAATACGAGAAGAGTTTAATTTTAAAATTGAATTTACAGGTCCAAATCTAAAAACATCAATATACTTACTAATAAGTGTGTTTTGTTTTAATGAAGCAATTAACTCATAATCAAAAATAACATTTAGACTACCAATTCCTGTTATTGTTGTTTGAAATAAGCCCGGTTGTTCGGGTCCAGAGTTAGCCTCATAGTTTAAAAAACTTTGATAGTGAATTGCTTGATCAATCAATCCCCAAATATATAGTTCGGTTTTGCTGTAATAAACAGCTAAAGATGAGCTCCAAGGGTCAGCAGCTTTTGATAATTTTACTAGATTCTTTACAGTAAACGGTAACTTTTCTTCAAAATGAATAAAATTCCATCTATCAGCAACTTTCCGTTTTGGAGGAGATGGATCAGGGTTGTCTGGATCAATTAATGTTATTGTAACCTTGATAAAAAGTCCTTCCTCTGTTTTTAAACTTGTATAAAAAAGATTCTCAAATAATGTATCTAGAATACTTTGGTTAGGCTGTGGATAAATAATTCTTGCTCCTTTGAGTCTTTGATAAACAGTTTTTGCTAAATCTTTTGGAGTTGAATTAGATTTCATAATATTATGTTTAGTGTAAGCGTGTTTTTGGTTGCCACTGACAGTTCGTATAAGAATAGTAGCCGACTGCGAGGCACTTTCCTGTTAAATTACAAGAAAGTTGAAGCGGGCTATACACCTTGAATTTACTACTATCTCGCTTATTTTTTATATACATTGTTAGCTGTAGTTATTTTTCTAATTTATTAACTTTCTTTTCAATATCTAAAAGAACTTGGAACAACGATCTATTATCAGGTAATTCTTGTTCTCCATCGATATAAAGCTTATAATTGTTAATCAACTTCTTTGCCCTTGTTCTTACTAAACTATTTTGATGATTCAATGCAATAGGATTCAGTTTCTTAATCAGGAGTTCCATTGATTGTTTATCTCTCATATCTTCTAATAAGAAATCATAACCCCACCTTGAAATATAATCCTCCTCATTTTTCATAATCTCAATAGCAAAGTCTAAGCCCGATTCATTGTTCATATTTTTAATTAATCGTATCCATCTAAATTCAGGCTCAATTCTTCGTGCTTCCTCATTATGAGAAAAGTAGAAATTAATCAATGCGTTAATTGATTTTGAATCTTTAAGAATGAAAAGACCTATGGCTGCATTTTTCCTTAAATCCGCACTATCAGATTTAAGTTCCTTTATTAGAACAGACAATTCTGAATTTGGATCTAAGTTATTGTATGATTTTTCAATTAACTCGTTTAATAAGTCATTTCTCTCATTTTCGAGCAATGTAATCTTATTTTTAAGGTCCTTTATATCTGGTGATTCTTTATCTGAGCTTAATATTTGGCTAGTTGATGGGATGGGATCATTTAGATTTGAATTAATAGTAACAGAGTTTAACTTTTTGATTATTTCTTCTTGTTTTACAATTTCTTTTTCTTTCTCTGTTAGTGATAATACTAGAGCTGAATTTTTATCATCCATTGATAGTTTTACAACTGCATAGACAGCTCCACCTACTAATGTAATAACAGCAAAAAGTACAATTACTATTGTTTTTAAACTAAACTTATATTCATTATTCTCCGTAGTCATATGTTTTCTTTTTAGTTAATTACCGCCAACAACAGTATATATACTCTCACACTTATTTCTTCATTACCGAAACACTCAAAGTATGTTTATTACCCACCATTGGTATGTATTGTGTACTTTTCATTGTTTCAAGATAGAGGGAATTATGTTTATAGTTTATCGAGTTATTGTTAGCAACTCCAAAGGTAAGAATAAATTCCAATACCATATAATGAAAGTGTTGTATCAATTATCCCAATTTTGTATCAGGTCTATATGTCCTTACTCCTATAAACAGTGAGGACACACCGGGGTGAGACAATTCAATATGTATGCAAGACAGTGTTGGTGATAACAGTAGCACTTATTCTGATTCTGACATGATGAGTTAATATCTTTTTCCCTTAAGTAAGTGTACATAAAGCATCAAAATCAGTATGTACAATGGGGTATAGTGATAGTGCCCCCCACGTATACATGCACCAAATGCCATCAAGTGAATTTCACCCTCTTTCAGCAAAAATAACTACGTGCTACAACTTTGTAAAGGGTATATTAATGCTGTTAGATGACCTCGTGTTTTCGCATTCGGGTTTACGAGTTAAGCACCCTTGACAAAGCCGAATCACTTCGCGAATAAGTGCTTACGAGGTTGAAATGGAGAGGAGTGTGAATTATATTAGCTTTGTAACACAATTAAATTAATGTTTAACCGGAACTTTGTTTCCATAATGTTTCCATATTGTTCATTTACGTCTTCGTATGGAGAGTTACTAGAAAAGAAAAAGCCTCTAAGCTAACGAATTAACAAAGAGGCTTAGTAATTAGCCATGTACCCAAGGCCGGGATCGAACCGGCACTCCAATAAAGGAACTGGTTTTTGAGACCAGCGCGTCTACCAATTCCGCCACTTGGGCATTTGCGGAATGCAAAAGTAAAAAAAACTCTCTACATGGATAATAATTAGAAATGTTTTTAAAGATAAATAAAGAATACTGGAAATAAAGGTATTAGAATATTTATTAGTGTGGCATCCTATCCATTACACCCTTATTTCCCTTATATCCTAATTACATAAACACACTTTTATCATTCAGCATTCATACCTGCCACCATTATCATATCTACAATTTCCTTAACGCTACTGCCCATTCTAAGAACATGTGCTGATTTATTCAGCCCTGTCAATATTGGTCCAATAACTTCAAGATTTGCTGTTTCCTGCAATAGCTTTTGTGAAATATTTGCAGCAGCAAGATTCGGGAAGATAAGAGTATTTGCTTTGTTACCATTTAGTTTAGAAAAAGGAAAATTATTCTTTGCCAACTCAGGATCTAAAGCTACAGAAGCCTGCATTTCTCCGTCAACTATTAATTCAGGGTGATTATCATGTAACATTGCAACTGCTTTTCGTTGGCAATCTGTTCCATTACTTTTTATAGAGCCAAAATTCGAATAAGAAAGCATTGCAATACGTGGTTCAACCTTAAATTTTCTAATTTCATCAGCAGCCTGAAGGGTAATATCTACGAGGTCATTTTCACAAGGAGTTTGGTTTACTGTACAGTCAGCAAGGAATAATGGACCCTCCTTCGTATTTACGATATACATACCTGAAACAGTTCTGCTACTTTCTTTTTTGCCAATAACTTGCAAAAACGGCTTAATTGAGTCGGGATAATTACGCGTAAGGCCTGAAAGCACAGCATCTGCATATCCAGTTTCAACCAACATAGGTGCAAAATAGTTTCTATGTAACATTGCATCAAGTGCAGAAATCAGAGTAAATCCACTACGTTGCTGTTTTTCTAATAATATATTAGCAAACTCTTTCCTTCGTGCTTTTTCTGAATCAGATTTATTATCGATTATTTCAACTCCGTTTAATTCCAACTCATGATCTTTAATCATCTCTCGTATTACTACCTCATCTCCAAGCAATACAGGCACTGCAATCTTTTCATTCCAAACTATTTCAGCAGCCTTAAGCATATTATATTGCTGAGCATCGGCAAGTACAACTCGTTTCGGCGATCGTTTACAGGCTGATTTCATTTGCATTTTTAGCTTATTGCTTAAACCCATTCTTTTCTGAAGTTCTGCAATGTAAGCATTCCAATCTTCTATCGGTTTTTTAGCAACACCTGAATCCATGGCGGCTTTTGCAACGGCAGGCGCAACTCTTTCAATAAGCCTTGGATCCGTTGGTTTAGGGATAATATATTCTTTGCCAAATGTTAAATTCTGAATCTTAAAAGCAATGTTAACTTCTTCAGGAATGGGCTCCTTAGCAAGTTGTGCTAAAGCTATAGATGCAGCAAGTTTCATTTCTTCATTTATATCCGTTGCCATAACATCCATTGCACCGCGAAAAATAAATGGAAACCCAAGAACATTGTTTATTTGATTTGGATAGTCAGAACGACCTGTGGCCATAATTATATCACTTCTTGCAGATACTGCATCATCATAAGAGATTTCAGGAATTGGGTTTGCCAATGCAAAAACAATTGGGTTATCTGCCATTGTAAGTAGCATTTCTTTTTTCATTACACCACCAACTGATAGTCCAAGAAAAACGTCACAGCCTTCAACTGCCTCAACTAAATTGTGTATAGGTCTGTCTGTTACAAATTGTTTTTTAGTCTCATTCAAATCAGTACGATCTTTATGAAGGACTCCTTTGCTATCTAGCATTACAATATTCTCAGGTTTTGCACCAAGAGCAATATATAATCGCGTACATGATACTGCAGCAGCTCCTGCACCATTAACAACTATTTTAACATCTTCAATCTTTTTACCAACAATTTCAAGTGCATTCAATAACCCTGCTGAGGTAATAATAGCTGTTCCATGCTGATCATCATGCATTATTGGAATATCAAGCTCCTCCTTAAGCCTTCTTTCAATTTCAAAACATTCCGGAGCTTTAATATCTTCCAGATTAATACCACCAAAAGTTGGCGAAATTGCTATAACCGTTGCAATAAATTTGTCGATGTCTTTTTCATCAACTTCAATATCAAAAACATCGATGTCGGCAAATATTTTAAATAGTAACCCTTTACCTTCCATAACAGGCTTGCCAGCTTCAGCTCCTATATCACCAAGCCCTAAAACGGCAGTACAATTTGAAATAACAGCTACAAGGTTACCTTTAGCAGTATATTTATATACATCTTCCCTATTTTCATATATTGCCATACAGGGGTCAGCCACACCAGGCGTATACGCAAGCGAAAGATCTCTTTGCGTTGAATAGGGTTTTGTTGGCACTACTTCAATTTTTCCTGGACGCCCTAAAGCATGGTAATTAAAGGCATCTTTTCTAAATAATTTATCCATTTTTTTGGTATTAATTTATAGCAAAATTAACACTTCTTATTGCAATTGTTAAATTTGTAACAATAAATTTTTTTTTGAGATCCTTTTAGTTATAATAACATGTATTAAACTATATATATAGAACCCTGTTTTAATATATGTAACTTTCATTGATATTGATGAAGTGCAAATACGATTAAACTGAATTTAACATGCTGTTATAAAAATGGTTAGCTCTGTAAAAAATGTTAAGCCAGCAATTAGTTATACTTCATTCAACAGGTTAATAAATACTTAGATTGTTGCTTCCCAGGTTTCAAATATATTAAATCCGGGTTTGGTGTAATATTAAAATTGATTGGACGTGGAATTTATATAATTTTGCTGCTAAATAATTAAGTGAATAACAAGTACTGAAACGCAGAAAAAATTAGCAATAACAAATTAGCACATTGGAAAAAAGACTCAGAAAACCCCATTGGTTAAAAAGTAATATACCATCCGGGAAAAAATATAGATTAGTGAGAGAGATAGTTGAAGATAACAAACTTCATACTATTTGTACAAGTGGGCATTGCCCAAATATGGACGAATGCTGGGGACGTGGTACTGCCACATTGATGATTCTTGGTGATATTTGTACACGTTCGTGTGGCTTTTGTAATGTAAAAACGGGCAGACCTTTGGCTGTGGATTGGAATGAGCCCCTTCGGGTTGCAAAATCTGTAAAACTTATGAAATTGAAACATTGTGTACTTACCTCAGTCGACAGAGACGATCTTGACGATCTTGGTGCTGAATTATGGATACAAACTGTAAAAGAGATAAAAAAACTTAATCCTAACACCACAATAGAAACGTTAATCCCTGATTTTGATGGAAGAAAAGAGCTGATTGATAGTGTTTGTGCTGCCGGACAGGAAGTCGTATCGCATAACCTGGAAACAATAAGACGAATAACACCATGGGCAAGAAGCAGAGCAAAATATGAAGTGAGTCTTGGAACTCTAAAGATTATTTCTGAATCTGGAGTTGTCTCAAAATCAGGGATTATGGTTGGTCTTGGTGAAAAACCTGAAGAAGTTATTGAAACACTAAAAGATATGCGTCGAGTGGGAGTAGAAGTAGTTACCATTGGTCAATATTTACAACCTACAAAAAAGCACTTATTGGTAAAAGAATATGTAACCCCTGAACAATTCAAAATCTATAAACAGAAAGGACTTGAGATGGGATTTAGATTTGTGGAGAGTAGCCCCATGGTGAGGTCATCGTATAGAGCTGAAAAACATGTCTCCGGTACTGTGATTAGTTAAAAATGAAAAGATGAAAGTTAGGTTTAAGTCGATAGGAACAATTCATACTCCTCACAAAACCAAAGATGGAATTCCGATTCAATCCAAATATGCTAAAGGAATAAAAGGCACCATTAAATTAAAGAAGAAATATATAAGTGGATTATTGGATCTTGATGGCTTTTCTCATATCTATCTTATATACTATTTTCACAAATCAGAAGGATATAAACTGCAAGTTATTCCATTTCTCGACAAACTTGTACACGGGGTTTTCTCAACAAGGGCACCACGTAGACCAAATGCTATTGGCATTTCTGTTGTGAAGCTCATTAGCATTAATGATAATATGCTTGAAATTGAAAATGTAGAAATGCTTGATGGAACTCCACTTCTGGATATTAAACCATATATCCCTGAATTTGATAATTATAAAGTTGAGAAAAGAGGATGGTTTAGCAAAAATATTGATAACTTCAATGACATAGTTTCAGATGACAGATTTGACATCAATTAAATAAAAATATAGAACTTTTTCCAAAAAATACATATTGTGAATAAGAACGTTATATATAAAAATATTGGCTTGATTGAATACAAAGAAGCTTGGGATTATCAAGAATCATTGTTTGATGAAATAGTTGCTATTAAAGAGAGAAATAGAAAGGTTGAAGTAAAAAAGCCTTCACATAATTACTTGTTATTCTGCGAACACCCTCATGTATATACAATTGGTAAAAGTGGTAAAGAAAGTAATTTACTCATTAGTGAGGAATTCCTAAAAAGTAAAGGTGCTTCCATGTTCAAGATAAACCGCGGCGGCGATATAACTTATCATGGTCCTGGACAAATTGTTGGGTATCCCATTCTTGATTTGGATAATTTCGGGGTTTCAATTAAAAACTATATTTATGGGATTGAGGATGTAATCATCAATACATTAAAGTATTATGGGATTGCGGCTACACGATCGGATGGTGCTACCGGAGTGTGGCTGGATGCTGAAAATCTAATAAAAGCCAGAAAAATTTGTGCAATCGGCGTCAGAACCAGTCATTGGGTAAGCATGCATGGATTTGCATTTAACATCAACACCGATTTAGACTATTTTGAATATATAGTACCATGTGGCATTCAAGGAAAAAGCGTTACGTCATTACAAAATGAACTAGGTAATCATATTGATATTCAAGAGGTTCAAAAAATACTTAAAAGTGAATTTCATAATGTATTTGGTATGGAATTTATTTAATTTTTGTACTAATCACTCAAAACAACCGATAACACTTCGAGTGACTTAAACTCACTAACAAAATGAAGGTGAATTTTATAATAGCTGATAAGTGCTTCCAGCACCAATTTTCTGCTTTTGTTATTCAATTTAAGTTTCCCTGAATCTTCAAATTTTGTATCCAGTAATTGACTTAGGAAAATAGTAATATCTCCTGTAACATAATTGGAGTTAATTGGCACATTATCACAAAACTGCCCTTCTTGCATATTAAAAATCGTATAATTTCGTAAAGGGTCTTTTTTTGGATAGAAACCTAAAAACATTGAAAGTTGCATCATAAACACAAGGTGAAAATTTATAAAATTTTTGTCAGCAAGATCAAGCCAAACAAGTGCATGATGAATCCAATTAAAAAGCTTTTTGTTTTCAATTTCTTCCTTTAATGATTTATAAAGTAATTCGTTGATAAAAAACAGCAATGTTCTTTTTATCATATTTTCGGTAATAGACTGATAAGCATACCAAACAGAGACTTCTTTAATATTATGTAATGATTTGTTTTCGGCATATGAAATAACCATTTCAAGCATTGTTAATGGTTGAAATATTGCAGCTTTGGTTTTGGATCTTCGCCTTTGCAATCCCCTTACAAAAAAAGATTGAACACCTAGTTCTTCAGTAAATATTTTTACAATTGCTCCCGAGTCGGAAAACTTAGTTTGTTTTATTACTATGCCTTTCGTTTTAAGAAGCATGATAGATATTAGTTTCTTTTGCAAAGATATTAATCTTCGCTTGACAAAAATTGCAGGATTATGCCTATAATTTAATATAAAAACCCTTGACAATAATCTTAATGTCAAGGGTTTATTTATTTAAAAGGTGTGGTACCACCCGGGATCGAACCAGGGACACATGGATTTTCAGTCCATTGCTCTACCTACTGAGCTATGGTACCAATTCCAATTTTTATTGGAAGAGGCGGCAAAAGTACACAATTTTTCAATTTATCAAAAAAAATCTTAAAAATTTACGACTCTGTTATCACATAGTCTTACTTTTGTCTTTTTTTAAAATATTTCTATTTGAAACTAATTATTGACATAGGTAACTCTTTTGCTAAGGTTGCAGTTTTTGATAATAATGAAATTATTGATTTTCAGATAAATGAAAAGGTAGATATAAAACTTCTCAGGAAGGTATTCCAGAAATTCCCCCAAATAAATTCCTCAATACTCTCGAGTGTTGCACAACACGATTTACAATTAGTAGATTTAATGGCTCAAAATGGTTTCTTTGTAGAATTAAACCATAGCACCCCTGTTCCTTTTATTAACAAATACAGAACTCCTGAAACCTTAGGTAAAGATAGAATTGCTATTGCCTCAGCAGCTGTTCAATTATTTCCTAACGAAAATGTACTTGTTATTGATACAGGAACAAGCATTACCTACGATTTGGTAACATCAAAAGAGGAATATATTGGTGGGGGTATCAGTCCCGGTTTGAATATGAGATTCAAAGCATTACATAATTTTACTCACAGATTACCGTTAGTTAAAATGCAGGATGCGGAAGCAAAAATTAACCTTGTTGGGGATTCAACTGAAACATCTATATTATCCGGTGTTGTAGTTGGGGCAAAAGCTGAAGTTGAAAACATTATTAATCAATATTGTAGTCTTTATTCCTCACTAAAAATAATTATTAGTGGTGGTGATCATAAATATTTTGAAAAACTATTAAAAAGTAACATCTTTGCAGCCCCAAATATTGTAGTAAGGGGATTAAACTATATCCTTGATTTTAATGAAAGTAAGTAAAAAATATATATTGTTGTTTATTACTACTGTTTTGAGCCTAAATGTTAGTGCACAAACAGGAATAAATTCACCATATTCACGTTATGGTCTTGGTCAGCTATCCGGAAAAAACCTTAACACTGCAGCTATGAGCATGGGAGGATTATCCCTCGGAATGCATGATGCCACTACTCTTAACCCTGCTAATCCAGCTTCATACGGGTCCTTAGACTCGTCATCATTTTTATTTGAGATAGGGGTTAATGGTAATATTACACACCTGAAAACCACACAGTTATCAGAATCAGGTTATGATGCCACGCTAAGTTATATCTTTGTTGGTTTTCCAATTACACGTTGGTGGAGATCAGGATTTGGTGTGATGCCATACAGTAAAATAGGCTATAATGTAGAAGTTGTTGTGGAGGTTGAAAATTTTAGTGATGTAGCTCACTCATTTACCGGAGATGGAGGATTGAACCAGATATTTTGGGGAAATGGATTTAACATTACAAATAATTTAAGAGCAGGCATTGATATTACTTATCTTTTTGGGAAATCATCAAGGTCGAGTATGATATATTATCCCGATTCTGTCTTTATTTTTGGAACCAAGGTGGAGAATACAATTACAGGTGGAGATTTCATTTTTGATTATGGACTTCAATACGATATAAATATCAACAGTAAAACACAAGCTACCATAGGATTAACTTATGCAAATAAGTTTAACCTTAATTCAGATCGAAGTTATTTGTCAAAAACACTGAATGGTGGATTTAATGGTGAAGTAGAAGATGTAAAAGATACTATAGAATATATACCTGATGAAGCTGGAACAATTGTTGTTCCTCAACGATTTGGTATTGGCATGGTTGTTAAGAAATACGGAAAGTGGCTTGTTGGAGCTGATTTTGAATGGCAAAACTGGAAAGAGTTTAGTGTTTTTGATGTAGCAGATACACTTTCGAACTCATGGCGATTAACTGTTGGTGGGGAGTTTATACCTGACCATACAAATATTTCTTCCCTATTTAAACGTATTACTTACAGGGCTGGATTAAAATATAATCAATCCTATTTGAATTTTGGCGGAACTAAGATAAACGAGTTTGGCATAAGTTTTGGTTTTGGTTTCCCTATGAAGAAGTCGAAAACTGGAATTGACTTAGGATTTGAAATAGGGCGCAGAGGAACAACTGTTAACAATTTAATACAGGAAAATTATTTAAATGTATTCTTAGGAGTATCAATACAAGAACATTGGTTCCACAAACGCAAATACCAATAATAATTAATTAAGAGCAACACTATGAAGTTAAAAGCACTAATTATAACATTGAGCATACTAATCGGTATGATGTCATTTGCATCAGGTAATAATGGTTTGATCATACCTCAGGATGACGGGTCAAAATACGGAAAAGACAGTGTTTCTTGTGTTATGAATCTTTCATTATACAGAGAGTTCTACAAGCAGTGGAAACAAAGTAAATATAAAAACAGCTCCATTGTTGATGCTATGAAATCATGGAGAAAAGTTTTTGCTTACTGCCCCAGAGCAACAGAAAATATTTATGTTGATGGTGTAAAAATGGTGAGCTATAAAATAAAAAAAGAAAAAGATGCTGCTATTAAAGATAAACTGATCGATACATTAATGATGATTTATGACCAGCGAATAAAATATTTCCCGTATAAACATAGAACAAAAAATAAAATACAGGAAGGTGCTATACTTGGCAGAAAAGGTGTTGATTATTATAAATTTGATCCTGCAAAAAATTATTTAGAAACTAATAAAATTCTTGGCAAAGCAATTGATATTGACCATGGAAATGCAAAAGGTCCTGTTTATGTTTACTATTTCAGAACCATTATCAAAATGGCACAAAAAGGAGATTCTGATACAGCAGCTGTTGTCGATGCTTATGATATGATTAGTGATTATATTGATGCCAATATCAATAAGTATGAAAAATTGCAAAAAACAAAATCAACTGAAGAATGGCTAAACATAAAAGGTAATATTGAAAATACATTTGAGCCATTTGCAAACTGTACAGATTTAGTTCGGATTTATCAGAAAAAATACGATGCAAACCCTGAGGATATTGATCTGTTAAAGAAAATAACTAAGCTACTTGATAAAAAGAATTGTCATGAATCTGAACTATACTTTAAGACCACAGTTAGCCTTTATGACCTCTCCCCTTCTCCTGAATCAGCTTATTTAATTGGCAAAATGATGCTTAAAGAAGGTAGATATAATAAAGCTATACCTTATCTTAAAGAAGCCATTAAAATGGAAAATATAGACAAGGCTTATAAAGCAACGATCTTCCTTGCAGAAAATTATCAATCGCTTAATCAATTTCAAAAAGCAAGAACCATTGCACTAAACGCTGCTAAACTGAAACCAACAGAAGGGAAACCATACATTATTATAGGTGACATGTATGCAGCAAGTGCTAGAGATTGTGGAAATGATGACCTAACTAAAAAAGTTGCTTACTGGGCTGCAGTTGATAAATATAAAAAAGCACGTTCTGTAGAGCCTGATCTTTCAGCATTAATAGCTAAAAGAATTAGTTCATATCAAAAATATTTTCCGCCAACAGAGCTACTTTTCTTCCACAATTTAAATGAAGGAGATAGCTATAAAGTTGAATGCTGGATTAATGAAACCACTACAGTAAGACCTGCAAAATAGCATACTAAAGAAAAATATTATGTTTTCTTATCTAATAAAAAGCATCATTATGGCATTAGCTGCAATGATGCTTTTTTCATGTGAGAACTCCATATCTAGAATAGTAGAGATTACCCAGGAAGACACTCTGGCAGCCGTTACAACATACGATATAGTTTACGAAAGATCCGACTCTGGTTATGTGCGTGTAAAGTTAGTGAGCCCATTAATGAAACGATTTGGTGGTGATGATCCACTTACAGAATTTCCTAATGGATTTGAAATTACTTTTTTCGATATTAGTGGAGAAGAAACATCAAATATAAAAGCCAATTATGGTATTTCATATGAGAAACGAAAATTAATGAACGCGAGTAATGATGTTGTTATTAAAAACTTTGAGACTGAAGAGCAGCTATTTACAGAAAACCTTATCTGGAATCAAAGAAAAAGAATTATCAAATCAAATACTTTTGTGAAATTAATTATGCCCGACAAAACAATTTTTGGTGACAGTATGTGGGCCAATGAAGCATTTAGCGAGCATGAGATTTATAATGTTAAAGGAGAATTTGAGGTGGAAGATGACACTATTAATTAATGTCTGGAGTTTAAAAAAAACTAATGCAAAAGCTTCATAATTCCAGACACACATAATGTTCCAAACATTAAGTATTTTTTTAACTATTTTTGTGCTTTCTTAAAACATGAGTGCCAGCGGGTTAATTATAATAATTTCTTTACTCCTTTCCGGTTTCTTTTCAGGGATGGAAATTGCCTTTGTTAGTTCAAACAGGCTAATGCAGGAGTTGGATTTAAAA
This sequence comes from uncultured Lentimicrobiaceae bacterium, assembly GCA_964460905.1. Lineage (GTDB taxonomy): Bacteria > Bacteroidota > Bacteroidia > Bacteroidales > F082. The sequence continues at coordinate 98,463 of CAYWRM010000005.1, read as the reverse complement.
CGCAAAATAATTCCTGCACGAATTCTTTCTGCATTTTACAATAACCCATCACGATTTATAGGAGCGTTACTTTTAGGTAACAATATAGCTTTAGTAATATATGGTATTGCCACAGCAAACTTATTAGAGCCTATAATAGCTAACTTATTACCTACTTCATTATCATCTGAATATGTAATTCTTTTAATTCAAACAATTGTATCAACTTTATTAATATTAGTTGTTGCTGAATTTATTCCAAAAGTATTATTTAGAATAAATCCCAATGCAATCCTCAAAGCGTTTGTTCTACCAATTTGGATATTCTATTATGCCTTTTATCCTCTTATATTAATGTATATTGGTATTTCTGAGATTATCCTTAGAAGTATTTTTAGAGTTAAACTATCAAGCGATTCATACTCATTTAGTGCTATTGATCTTGAAGAATATGTTAAAGATTCGCTCCCCGATAATGAAGCTAGGGAAGAAATTAATCAGGAAATACAGATGATTCAAAATGCCATTGAGTTTAAACATGTTAAATTGCGTGAATGCATGGTTCCTCGTACAGAAATTAAAGCACTTGAAATTAATAAAGATATTAATGAATTTAGCAAGTTATTAGTTGAAACCGGTCATTCAAAAATATTTATTTATGAAGGTACGATTGACCAAATAGTTGGCTATATACATGTATATGATTTATTTAGAAAGCCCAGTTCTATTAGAGAGATTATCCATAAAATTAATCCTTATCCTGAAACAACTACAGCCAAAGATTTATTAAAATACTTTATAGAAAATCATAAAAGTGTTGCTATTGTATTAGATGAATTTGGTGGCACTGCAGGCATCGTTACAATGGAAGATGTTATTGAAGAAATATTTGGTGAAATTGAAGATGAACACGACAAAGATAATGATACTGAAAAACAGATATCTGATAATGCATACATTTTTTCGGCACGCCTTGAAATCGACTACCTCAACGAAAAATATAAATTTCAATTACCTGTTCTTGATAATTATGAAACACTAGCAGGGTTTATTCTTTATAATCATAAAAGCATTCCCGGAATTAATCAAAAAATTGTAGTTAAACCATATCAATTTACAATTCACAAAGCAAGTGGTAACCGCCTTGATGAGGTCAAAATGGAAATTATTGAATAGATGCTAATTCAGTGATTCTACTGCAATATATTGAACTCAAACACGTTAAGCATTATATTAATCAAATTATAATCTTGCTGTTAAGCTTCTTGTTTTTGGAATTATATTTGCATTGAATAACATCGATTATTGATCATAAAGTAAAAAAGCAATTTTGTTAACTACTAATTCTTTCAGTAAATTTTTATTAAGACAATGGTTGTTGCTTATTTGCTTTATTCTGGCTGGTATTCAAGTCGTTTCTGCAAAAACAGATTATAAAATTATTCCTGACTCTTTAACTCAAATCAATTTTGATTCCTTAGCAATAATAACTGGCGATACTTTAATTTATAATGATACAATAATTGGCGACACTATTATTGCAACAAGTATTACAGGTGACACAGTAATTGATGAAAATGCAGGTCGCACAAAAATTGATGCTAAGGTAGAAAGGTATGCTAGAGATTCCATTGTTCAAGATATTGCACATAGAAAGATTTTTCTGTTTGGAGAAGCTGTTGTTAATTATGAAGATATAACACTTAAAGCTGATTATATCGAAGTTGACTTAATTACAAATACGGTTTTTGCTTCAGGTATTGAAGATTCAACCGGAAAAGTAAAAGGGACACCCGAATTTACACAAGGCGATCAAACCTTTAAGTCAAAAACCATGACCTATAATTTTGACTCAAAAAAAGGTATGATAACAAGTGTAATTACTGAAGATGGTAGTGGATTTTTGCATGGGCAAATAGTTAAGAAACTCTCTGACAATACAATCAACATACTACATGGCACCTATACAACATGTAACCTTGAGGAGAACCCACATTTTGGTTTTAAATTTAAAAAATCTCGTGTAATACCCGATTCAAAAATTGTAACCGGGCCAGCTTATATGGAAATCGAAGGAATGCCAACTCCTCTGGCTCTTCCTTTTGGCTTTTTTCCAAATAAATCGGGACAAACATCAGGTATCGTAATTCCAACATATGGTGAATATACTAATAGAGGATTTTATCTGGAAAACGGAGGATATTATTGGGCTATTAATGAATATATGGATTTTGAAATTTTAGGTGATATATACTCCCGTGGAGGCTGGGCTGTTAAACCCAGTTTCCAATATAAAAAACGCTATAAATTTAGCGGCAACATTAATTTGGGCTATGCTGTAAATGTTGTTGGAACAAAAGATGCTCCCGATTACCAAAAAAGTACTGATTTTAATGTTAGGTGGACTCACAGACAAGACCCCAAAGCTCGTCCAAATAGTACTTTTACTGCAGATGTTAACATAGTAAGTGGTAATTATGTTAAGTATAATGAAGTAGCAATTGAAGATTATTTGTCAAACGAATTTCAGTCGAGTGTTGCATATCAGAGAGATTGGAATAGTAAATATTTCCTCACTCTTAACGCCAGTCATCGTCAAAATACTCAAACCCATATTGTAAATGTTAGTCTGCCCGAAATGACCTTTACTGTAAATAGGTTTTATCCATTAAAGGGGCTTAGTGAAAAAAAGCAGTTTTATGATGATTTGAGCGTTTCTTACACCATGAACTCGAAAAACACTATTACCACAGCCGACTCCGTGCTGTTTGATAAGGTTACAATTGAAGAAAATATGCAGACAGGTGCCATACACAAAATCCCCATCAGCTTACCATTAAAGGTACTAAAATATTTTACTTTAAGCAATTCAATAAATATTACTGATAGAATGTATAGTAGGAGTATAAATAAGTATTGGGAAAATGATACAACTTTTATCGATGGTGACACATTATTGCCAGGAGTTGAAATTGATACAATAAATGGTTTTAGAAATGCCTTGGACTACAATTTTTCAACTTCACTTTCAACAAAGCTATTTGGCATGGTTGGCTTTAAAAAAGGGCCAATTAGAGCTATTAGGCATGTTTTAACACCAAGTGTTAGTTTTACTTATACTCCTGATTTTGGGGATAGTAAAACTGGATATTACGATACTTATGTTGATGGAAGTGGTGATGAAATTCAATATTCACACTTCGAAGGAAGCTTATATGGAGCCCCTCCTGGTCAGAAATCAGGAAGAGTTGGCTTTTCGCTGGGAAATAATTTAGAAATAAAAGTGCCCTCTAAGAAAGATACAATTACAGGGCTAAAAAAAATTAAGCTAGTTGAGAGTTTTAACATTTCGGGGAATTATGATCTTTCTAAAGATTCATTAAATATGTCAGTAATCACCATGTCGGGGAGAACAACTTTATGGAATAATTTTAATATTCAATACGGCTCTATTTGGGATCCATACGCTGCTGACTCGGCCGGTAAGCGAATAAATAAATACGAATGGGATGTAAATAGAAGGTTACTCCGACTTGATAATACTTCATGGCGATTGAGCTTTGGATTTAAGTTTGGAGATAAGGATTTTAATAAGAAAGAAAAACCGGAAAATGCTACTGAAAATGAAATGGATCAAATTGAAGCTAACCCCGATGATTATGTGGATTGGAGTATTCCATGGTCGTTGAATTTTAATTATAATTTCACTTACACCAACAATCTTAATTACATAAATTACATGAAAGTTCCTGAAGAAACGATTGTACAAACACTATCGTTATCAGGTCAAGTAAATATAACCCCTAAATGGAAATTTACTTTTAACTCGGGTTGGGATTTTACACAAAACAAACTATCATATACATCGGTTAATTTATATCGCGATTTACATTGTTGGGAAATGCGTTTTAGCTGGGTGCCTCTTGGCCCAAGGAAAAGCTGGAACTTTTCCATTAATGTAAAAGCATCAATTCTTCAGGATATGAAACTTAATAAGAAAAAAGACTTTAGGGATTATTAGTAACTTTAGACCCTTATTTTATAACAAGCAAATGAAGAGGTCATTATCATTTATTTTTTTATTGGGATTACTACAGAGCTTTTCCTTTTCATACTTTCAGATAACCGATCTGGAAAAGAAAGGAATAATCGGAAAAGCAAGTTCAATTAAAAAAATAATATATTCTGAATCTAGCAAAGCAGAAAATAAGCGCAAAGAAACTGTTGTTTTCGACAACCTAACTACCTATAATACAGATGGTAATCGGCAAATAACTTCTGAGTTTAAGGATGGAATATTATTTTCGCATACAATCTATAATTATAATGAACATGGTATATTAATAGGATGTGATGAGTATAATACTAACAATAGTTTGTATTTATCAATTTCCTACTTAACTGATGATAAAGGGTTTATTACTGAAGCAAAATACAACCGGATACTACAAAAAACATATGACAACGATAGGTTTTCAATAGATGTTGAATATGATAAATATTACCAAAACTTATTTACACTCATATCATATAAAAATGATTTTAAAGGATATGTTTTGAAAGAGGAATATTTTAATCCTGATAGCAGCGTATCTTTCATGCTAAATTATAAATACGATTACAAGCACAATAAGGTTGAAATAAAACACTACAATAAAAACGGTACTTTGTCATGGCGTAGTAAGCTCAAATATGATTCAAAAAGTAATAAAAAAGAAAGCAAGCTTTTTAAAAGTAATAGATTAGCATTATTATCAAAATTTACTTACGAATTCGATCAAAATGGTAATTGGGTTAAACGGATAGAAACAAGACATTTATACGATAATTTTTTTGGTCAAGACCTTGACAACAATACTTATACTACCATTAGAAAAATTGAATATTATTAAAAAAAGTAAGTATATATTTTTTAATAGCATTGTTACTATTTAGAAAATGTACTACATTTACAGCCGCAGAAAGTAAGTATTGGACTTTTTACACGTGAAAATTCAAGCACTTCACGACTTTTTTTGCGGATTTGTAGTTCAAATATGTCAATATTTGAAAGAACAACAAAACAAGATTATGAAATATTCAAAGGTATTAATAACGTACTTGTTATTATTGCTCAGTAATGTTGCAATATGCCAGATAGGGGCTTTCAATATGAACCCTGACCAATCTGCTGAGCTTGATTTATCATCAACAAACAAAGGCTTATTAATTCCACGAGTTACTTTAAGTACTGATCTTAATAACTCCTCTCCCGTTTCTTCGCCAGCTACCGGATTATTAGTATTTAACAATGGTGCAAATCAGGTTCAAGGATTTTATTTTTGGACAGGATCATCATGGGCATTATTAAAATCTCCCACAGGAATGGAAATAACCGGACCAGATTCTTCTACTGATGATGCTATTATGCGTTTCGATGGTATTACGGGCAAAATTATTCAAAACTCACCGGTAATTATTGACAACTTTTCAGATATTACATCAATTAACAATTTAATTGTTACCGGGATTACTCTTACAACATCTCCATCTGAAGGTAAAATATTGGTTTCTAATAACTTTGGCAATGCTTCCTGGCAAAGCGCCCCTCCAATTGATGTGGAAAACAATAATGCTTTAGTAACGGCAAATGTAAACAGGCTAAACTTTGAAGGTGGGTGTAATGTTATTGAAGATAATGATTATAAAGCAATAGTATGTTTTTATTACAATAATGTAACAAAAGATGTTATTCAGCTTTCCAGCAACGATTCAATCGACCTAAATGTGTTTACATCATCAGTTGCAATTCCATGGAACATAAATCAATTCATGGATCACTCTTCGTTTGTACATTCAACCTCAACTAATTCATCACAAATACAAGTTATAACAAATGGTATTTATGAGGTTAACTATATGTTTAGCATTATTAATAAAACTATCATGCGCAAAACCATACGAGCGCGATTATTGAAAAATGGAATGGATGTTATCCCTTATGTAAGCTCCTATTCATTTTCATACAACATGGAAGATGATAAAGTATCACATATAAGTTCCTCATTTTTAATCGAATTAGATGCAAATGATTATGTTGAACTGATAACAAACGGGCAAACAAACCCGGGCCCGGTTAACCTTATTCCTCTTGAAAATGTTTTTTTTATGAGATTAATAAGAGAGTTATAATTAAAAAGGGGAATGGCTATGAAAAAGGAAATATTAAAAATAACATCGCTTTTAATTAAAATTTACAAAATAATAAGAATATTATCAACTCTGATATTGATTCTGATTTCCTACAATATTTCCTTTGCGCAAATTGGTGTTCAAACCGATAATCCCGATGCATCATCAATTCTAGATATTGTTTCTTCTGACAAAGGACTATTGATTCCAAGAGTAAGTTTAACAAGTAATTTATCAAGCCCAAGTCCGGTAACTTCACCTGCCACAGGCCTGCTTATTTATAATTCCGGCAACGATCAACAACATGGTTTTTATTTCTGGACAGGTTCAATATGGAAAATGTTAAAACCACAAGAAACAAGTGAAGTTCAATGCCCCTCCTCTTCTACCGACAATGCAATTGCTCGTTTTGATGGAACTAGTGGCAACATTATTCAAAACTCTTCAGTAATTATTGATGACATTGGTAATATAACGGGAGTAAACAATATTACTACTGCCGGATTTACTATGCCAACAGGTGCTGGTATCAACAAAGTGTTAATCTCGGATGCAACAGGAAATGGCTCATGGGATGATGCGATGCCTCTAGACATAGAAGAAGATAATGTAACAGTTGCTTCAGGAATAAATACTATCAATTTTCAGGGTGCAGTAACTGTTGTTGATGAAGGAGCAAACAAGGCTACTGTAAATGTAGTTCAAAGTACTATTGATGAAAAAGTAATTCAACTATCTTCTTCAATTAGTGTAGATGTAAATAATTTAACAGTACCTGTTGATATATCATGGGATATTGAGTTATTTAAAGATACTGATGCATTTTCACACTCAAACATAACAAACCCAAGTCGTATTATTGTGTTAAACACTGGTTTATATGAAATTAACTATATGTTTAGTGTAGAAAATATTGATAATCAGAAAAAAACTCTTAGATCGAGATTGAGAAAAAATGGAACAGCATATATTGATGGAAGTTCTTGTTATTCATTTACATACAGCAAGTTTGATGATAATTCAACACATGTAAGTAGCTCATTTTTAGTTGAGTTAAATGTTAATGATTACCTGGAGGTTCTGGTAAATGGTCAAACAAATTCCGGCCCCGTACTTATAATACCTGATGAAAATTTAATATTTGTGCGGATAATGCGTACATGGTAATATGAATGTTACGATAAAACATATTGCTATTATAATTACCCTTTTCTTAAGTGGTATGAATTTGTCATTTGCACAATTTGTTATAAGTCCGGGCAGTTCTTTAACAATAAAAGAAGGAACAAGTCTTTATGTGGGGACAAATCTTTATGTTAAATCTAATGCAGAAGGTTCAGGCCACCTTGCTGATCAAAATTCAACCGGAAATTGCACTATAACCGATAATATAACTATTGAAAGATATTTAACTGCTAATGGATGGCATAATGTTTCTTCGCCGGTTAATTCTGCATCTAGCAGTGTGTTTACTAATACAGATCTGATATATTATTACGATGAAACTATAATTTTAAATGATTGGAATTTTGGTTGGGTTTGGTACGATGGGCCACTATCGGTAATGAAGGGTTATGATTTATTTTCAGAATCAGCACTAACAGCAAATTTTACTGCCACTGGGGGCGACGCTCTAAATACAGGTGGATTTAACATTGGCATTACAAAAACAGATGTGTCAAATGGAGAGGCTGAAAACAGAAAAGGATGGAGCCTTGTGGGAAACCCATACCCTTCGCCTGTTGACTGGCTTATGGAAACGGGCTGGGATAAATCAGATATAGTTGATGCAAAATACATTTGGAATCCTTCCAATAATAATTACACAATATTTCTAGGAGGAAGTACACCAACAGGTATAAATGGCGGCACACAATATATACCATCAAATCAGGGTTTTTGGGTACAAGCTTACCAAAATGGAAGTATTAGCATTGATAATACAACCCGCGTAGGGATTATGACATCTACACCTGATTATTACAAAAATTCAAACGCCAACTCTCAGGAATTACGTTTAATAGCATCGGGAAATGGCTATTCTGATGAGACAATGATTAGGTTTATCCCTGAAGCAACATCTGAATTTGACATAACTGCTGATGCTTCAAAGCTATTTAGCACACATGATAGTGTACCTCAGATTTGCTCTAATACAGGAAATAATTTACTTACCGTGAATTCATTTCCTGAAATTATTGAAGGTCTTGCTTTTGACCTTAACTTTAGCTGTAATACATCTGGATATTATAGTATTGCCATCGACGAGACATCAACAATTAATCCTTTTGAGTTGATTTATTTAAAAGACATTAAAGAGCAGAAAATAATTAATCTAATGGAAGAAAATAAATATGACTTTTTTCACAAGCCTTCCAATAGTAATCATCGATTTATAGTATATTTTAACCCCTCTAAAGATATTATTAATAATATAGATCCTGAATCCTTTTTTACTGTAACGGCCTATAATAAAACAATAACTATTATCCATAATACCGAAGAACAACATAATGGTGAGGCATATATTTATAACTTACTCGGGCAAAAACTACTATCATTTAAAATTACAGACAATTCAAAAACAGATGTAAATCTAAATATCCCGGATGGATATTATATTGTTAGCATAATTACTACGAATTATATTTCAAATACTAAGGTTAGAATATCTAATTAACAATTACATATAATTTTATTATGTTAAGTGCTCATTATAAAATAAATATCTATATTTGTAAGGAAAAATCAAAGCAAATAAAATAAACATGGGTGAATAATCATTAAATTATGAATGATTTCCCTCGGTCTTTAAATAAAAAAAATATGAAAACATCTACCACTTTAAATGTATTGTTTGCTGCAATATTAATTTCATTTTTCAGCATAAATCTGAATTCACAGGAACTTGAAGTTACCCCTGGTACATTAATGTATAATACAAATCCGGGGTCATCGCAAACACAGCAAATTTATGTGCGAAATAAAGCAAAAACAGAGCAATCCTTTATTTTTAACCTGGCTGACTGGCTAACAGACGAGCAGGGAGAAGTTAAATATTTCAGTCCGGGAACTACAGGACGCTCATGTGCTGACTGGATAACTGTATCCCCTTCTCTTGTTACGCTTCAGCCTAATGAGTCTGTAAGGGTAAATGTTACTATGTTAGTACCCAATGATAATTCTTCCACAAAATGGGCCGTTTTATTTGTAGAATCAGCTGTTGAAAAAACAGGTGCAGAGGCAATTGATAAAGATGTACAAATGGGATTACAGGTTGCTGTTAGAATTGCAGTTCCCATTTATCAGTCTCCCGATGCAAATACATTGTACAAAGGAACCCTTGATGGTTTAACTGAGAGCATTGATGATAATGGTAACAGGACCTATAAATCTCAGGTTATTAATCTTGGAGATAAAGTACTTAACTGCAAGGTGTATTTTACAATCTCCAATCTTGATACTGCCGAAGAGTTTACATCAATCCCATTTGAATTTTCATTATTGCCTGAGTCGAACAAAAATGTAGAATATACACTTGATAAGCCTCTTGAAAAAGGACGATATTCAGTTGCTGCCATACTCGACTATGGATATAATGACGAATTGGAAGGAATTCAGCTTGACATAGAAGTCAAGTAGTTAATTAATGATAAGACAAACTTTTGTCTCCCTGCTATTAATTTTTATTATCTCATCTTCACTTACTGGTCAATCAGATAAGTTTACTGATACTACTTATCATTTTAATAGTGACAAATTAAAATCAATTATTGATTTCACCGTCACTAATGCAGATACAATTTATAATGACTTAGCATCATTTTATTATATTACAGGCAAACTGTGGCAATTGGGTAGTTATAAAAATGATAAAATGGATAGTACTTGGACTACATATTATTCAAATGGCACGTTAAAACGTAGAGCCCCCTATGTTGATGGTTTAAAAGACGGAGAGGTTACTAATTACTATGAAAATGGAAGTGTTAAAAATATATTGAATTATATTAATGATACACTAACTGGATTAGCAACTTTATATTTTAACAACGAGCAATTAAAAGAAACCCGACAGTACCGTGATAATAAACTTAACGGACTTACTGTTGGTTATAATATGAATGGAAATATAAGTTATAGAATAAATTTTATCGATAGCATTCAAAATGGTATTTATGAAAAGTATTATTTGTCAGGCAAACTAAAAGAAAAAGGGAATATTATTGATCAACAATTTTACGGGAAATACAACTCTTTTTACGAAAACGGACAAGTAGAAAAGGAATATTCATATAAAGCTTATTCCATTGATGGCCCTTACAAAGTTTATTTTGATAACGGAACGATGATGATTAATGGAGAATACATTAATGGGAAAATTGAAAGTATATGGCAACAATATTATAGCAATGGAAATATATATGAATCTGGCAACTATCGTGATGGAAAAAGAGAAGGTGTGTGGTTATCCTTTTTTGAAGATTCAACAATATATATGAGAGGCTCCTATAATAAAGGTGTGGCCGAAGGGTTATGGGAAGTTTATTATCCTAACAATGAATTAAAACAAAAAGGAAATTTTGTTGATGGTCAGTCAAATGGCATGTGGGAATTTTATCATAACAATGGTACGCTAAGAATGAAAGGTAAGTACATTAATAATAAAAATGAGGGGCACTGGACTCATTACTATAATAATGGAAAAATACGCCTCGACTTGTATTATCAATCAGGAATGCTTAATGGTATATTATCAGCCTACGATGAAAAAGGTAATATAATTGAACAAGCGGAATACAAGGATAATAGTATGATACGACAAATAAAATAATGAATCAGTCTGGTAAATTCATTAACCAAAACAAAATAAGCAATGAAACAAAAACTGGGACTAATACTGAATTTGTTATTCATAATAACTATTCAGTTAGGAGCGCAAGATATTCCTCCTCCTAATCCATCATTAAATATCAATATTGTTACGGGATATAGTATCAATTTTATTTTTGATGATATGGACGAATACAAAAACGGAATAATGAATGGGGGACAGTCCACCTTTATCAGGATAGGTGCTGTTACTGATTGGAAGCTACAATTTGCAGCTGATCAAATAATATTCTATGGCGAAAACAATCCTTCCAATCAAATGGAATTAAACAATGTTGGAGTTGTTGTAGTTTCAACAGGAACTAATATCGACAATGGAACAAATATTATTAATTACGCAAAAACAGTTCCAATAGCACTCGCAAGCTCAGAGATAACCTTACTTACAAAAGGAGCCACTACGAATAAAGGTTATGGAATTAAAAATGCGTTTACATTTAATTGGGAAATGGGTACAAAGCGTGGAAATATGAACAATCAGAGTTTACTACAACAAATGATAGAAACAGATACGTATACATTAAATATCATTCTTACTTTATCACCGTATTAATAATATTATCAATTTGAATACCTAAATATTATGAAAAAAATATTAGCCATTGATGATAGTGAGAATAACCTAATACTCATGAAGTCTATTTTACAAAAGAAATTATCCGATTATGAAATATTATTGGCCAAATCGGGAATTGAGGGTATTAAAATTGCAAAAAGGGAACTGCCGGATACAATATTGCTAGACATATATATGCCAAATATGGATGGTTATGAAGTATGCCGGATACTGAAAGAAGATGAAATAACCAAAAGCATTCCCGTATTAATGGTCTCAGCTTATGGTAATGATACAAAAGTAAGAGTAAAAGGACTTAATGCTGGCGCAGATGCTTTTATTACCAAACCATATCAAATGTCGGAATTTGTTGCTCTTATTAATGTAATGCTGCGAATTAAGAATGCTGAAGATTTATTACGCAAACAAAATCAATATCTGGAATCAAATATATCTAAATTAACAAAAGCAGAAAAAACCCAAAAGAAAAGCTTAAACCAGATAAACAAATATCAGAAGAAACTAAAAAAATTAAATTCAGAACTTATTCTTACCGAAGAAAAAGAAAAGAAAGCCATAGCAGAATATTTACATGACAGTATTGGACAAACACTTTCCATTGCAAACATCAAGCTTACATCATTATTAAACAAAGAATTAACCCCAAGAATAAGTAAAGGAATTGTAGAGGTTTCAAACCTAATTGATAATGCCATTAACGAATCCAGACTACTTACATACGACCTTAGTCCTCCAATTTTATATGAACTAGGTTTAGTCCCTGCAATAAAGTGGAAGCTAAATCAAGTTGAAGAAAAAACAGGTATATCTACAATTTTTACAGGTAGCAAAATGCCAATAAGTATTAACAATAACTCACGAATACTTATTTATCGAATTGTTTGTGAGTTGCTTCTAAATGTTGTGAAACATGCTAAAGCAGATATCATAAAAATAGAAATAGATAATAAAAACAAAAATTTATATATTTCGGTGGTTGATAACGGAATAGGCTATGACTTTAAAAAAACTTCAAGATTAAAAAAGCCAGGCGGATATGGATTGTTTAGTATTAATGAACGACTTGACTCAATAAACGGAAAATTTGTTTTAAATTCGAATCCTAGATTAGGAACCAGCGCACAAATTATAGTACCGGTTTAATATTAATAATGATGCCTATAAAAATTCTAATAGCTGATGATCATCAATTATTCCGTAAGGGTTTGGTTAACCTATTGTCAGATTCACCTGAAATAGAAATTGTAGCACACGCTGAGAATGGCAAAGATGCAGTTGAGAAAGCTATAATTTATAATCCCGACATTGTAATTATGGATATTGGCATGCCCGTATTAAGTGGTATTGATGCTACTGCACTTTTAAAAAGCAAGATGCCTGATATTAAAGTCATCGCACTCTCAATGCATTCCGATAAACATTATATAAAAAGCATGCTTGAAGCTGGAGCCAAAGGCTATCTATTTAAGAACTGTACGTATCCGCAACTTATTGAAGCTATAGAAACTGTTTATGCTGGGGAAAAATATTTGAGTGATAAAATTACCGAAGTATTAATTAATGATTATCTTGATGAACGAGATAGTGAGGAAGAAAGTTTAGAAGATCTTTCCGAACGTGAACTTGACGTACTTAAACTTTTTGCCGAAGGGAAGACAACACGTGATATAAGTAAGGAGCTTTTTGTTAGCGTTAAAACAGTTGGAACACACAAACAAAATATTCTTAAAAAGCTCAAACTTAAAACAACCGTTGATATTGTAAAATACGCTTTAAAAAAAGGTATTATATCCTTGGATTAATCCAAAATAAGTTTGGCTTTGGACTCATAGTAATTCAAATTTCTAAGTTATCTGGAAGTAAAAAATCAGGTATATTAACCCCTGATTTCAGCAAATTGCCTACTCAATATGGCTTTGGTTTCTGTATTTTTACATATTGATTTATTTTTAATAAACAAGCGTTAACAAACAAATCAAAAAACCAAACAATTAAATCTTCTTTTAACAATTAACAAAACAAACTATGAAAAAAATTACAATTATTTTATGCCTTTTGTTTGTATTTCAAACAATTGATGCTAATGCACAAGCAACAGATGCTGAAACAGTTACCTTTAATGCAATATTATCTTCAGTATTAAATCTAAATGTAACGTCAGGAGATAACCAAACAGCAACATTTGACACGCCTGACCTATATAATCTTGGTATCGATGCTGTTGGAACAACCACAGTAACAATGGAGTCAACAGCAAATTGGGATCTCCAAATTAATGCTGCAGATTTTACTGATGATGCAGCTGCCATAATACCAATAGACAATCTAGGTGTTTGGTGTGAAGCAACAGGAGCTCATACAATAGGCACAGAAGTTACTTGTACTTATACGTCACTTGGAACTTCACTTGGCCTTACAAACACTGATCAAATGCTTATAGATAACGGAACAGGCAACAGCGGAGATGCAACAGATAATGCCTTTAATTTGAATTGGACAATGGGCACAATGAACGGAAGCATGAGAGCTACAAGTATGTTCGATCAGTTAGCAGATGGAACCATTGCCAACCTTGGCACATTTACTACAACAGTTAATTTAACGTTAACGGCGTTACCATAGTCCGTTTTTATTAGTTTTCTAAAAATGAAGGGGGCAGGTATTTCTGTTCCCTTTTTTGTATTATTTCACTAATTTAAGGGACTTTGGGCTATGGTAGTTAACTTAAAACTTATATTTAGTTGTGTGTGGGCAATAGTATGGATATCAACTACAGCCCAGGAAATTGACATAGAAACAAGAGTAGAGGCTAAACTTGAGTCGGTGCTAATACTAAATATTGATCCTAACGCCAATATAGAATTTGGAATTAAGGAAATTAACGACAACCTATACCAAATAACAAAAAACCCCGATGATGTTAACTTTAGCATTGAATCAACCGGAAACTGGAATCTGAGTATTTCAGCAATCGATCAATATTTTAGCGGAATAAATGATACAAGCCAGAAAATACCGGTTGACTTTATAGGTTATTACATTGAAAATAAAGGGGACAATTGGGATAATGGTCTTTTCTCAAATATTGCAAACAAATCAAAGGATACTTTACTTCCCTTAACTACTAAAGAAACAATGATTCTTATTAACGGAAAACGCAATAATATTGGTGGTTCTGACAATAATTCTTTTGTTTTAAGGTGGAAATTTATCTATGAAGATGAGATTACAAAAATGAAAGAGTTTTCAAACCTTAAAATTAAAGATGACTATTATATTGGCGGATTTTATATAACCTTGTCTGAAAGCATGACTCCTTACAAATAATAATGCTAAGGTGTATGATAAGAAAAATACTACATATTTTGTAACATTATCTTTATTGTTAGCATTATTTCTATCCCTAACCCTTGATTCATCATCTCAGGAAAATTACAAAGGTGAATTACTTAAAGCATCTTTTGTTAAATCTGAAATATTTCAAAAAGCAGGTGAATTAAGCTTTAATGTAGTGCGCATTTATAATTATTCAGATAACGCAATAAACATATTACCAATATTAGACGTACCTGATGGATGGGCAATCTTTAGTTCTGCCTTTACTGATACTGTTATTCCTCCAAATTCTGATATTTCATTGCCTTTCAGATTTAGGACACCCTCTACAGCAAAATCTGATATTGAACACATAGTATCATTTAAAGCTCTTTCGGCAAACAAGAATATTTTTATCGAAAGTAGTTTCGTTGTTAAACTAGAATCATTTCATAACTGGGATGTGATAATTCCTGAAAAACGAGTGTTTTTTTACCCAAGAATGAATCTGGCAAGGTTTGACATTATTATAGTAAACAATGGTAATACTAATGAATTGATATCTCTCGACATAAAACCAGATAGCAAAATTAAACTTGAATGTTTGAGCTCTTCAGATTTCAGACCTGAAATTAACCTTGCTCCAAATAGTGATACAACCTTGTGTTTTACAGCTGCTTATGTTTATTCTGAAGATCGGGTTTTTGATGTAAGTAAAGTTCAAATACATGCAACCGATGGAAAAATTAAAATATTCAGGGCGGTTCTTATTGAAAAATATTCTGACACATATGCTCCTTTTGAGATTGACAGAAATCTTGCCCATGAGACAGAAGCAGGAGTACGTACATTTTCAAAAAGTAATGAAGTACTTCCTTTTATTAAAGCAAGAGGATCAGCCGCTTTTAAAAACGAAAGTTCGTTTAACTATAATTTTACATATTACGATCTTACGGAAACTGAAGATTTTATTAGCAATAGCTACTATAATTTCCTGTATACAAGGAACTCATTTAATGCAGGCCTGGGTGCATTTAGCTCACAACTTGGAAGAAATTTATATAGTCGTAACAGTCTAATGGTTTCAAATATAATTAAACTTAGTTCGACAGCTAGTATTGAAGCATATGCAAGTTATAATTTATTATCGCCAAAAACCAGCCTTGCTGCAGGGTATTATCTCAACAATAAAAATATTAATATGCTTGGATCGGTATCTTATGATGTTGACAGAGCTAATAAAGTAAATACAGCTTCGGCTATATTAAATACAGGAAGAATTTCTCTTGCTAAAAACAATGAGCTTAGTGCTATACTATATGGTTATCACGAAAGTCATTATTTTGCAAACAAATATCAACAGCTGGGTTATGCCTGGGACATTAATTACTTTGGAAAAATTACTAGGAATTTGTCATTTCACTTTACCAATAATTATGGTTCTCCTAATATTTCTGGTCCTCAAATGGGCCTTGTTAATTTCTCTACAAAAGTAAAATATAATATTAGCGAAACTAAAGACTATTTAAGTGCCCAATATTTAAACAGCTCTCGTAATTACTATAATGTTAATAGTGAGGGGTACAGAATGCCTGAAATAATGCTTAAGGATCAATATGCAAATATCCTTTTTCATTCAAATACAAATAAAAAATTCAGATGGTATATGGGACCTAGTGTTGAGTTTTACAATTCATCAACCCCAATCCCAAACCAGGATGAACGAGCAATTTATAACATTCAAAAATACAGAATGGAAATTAAATGCTTTTTTGGAAGAAATTTAATGATGCATATTAAATACGGACTCGGTAAATTTAGTTATGAGGAAATTGAAAACCTAACAGATTCGCGCTACGATTTTCATCTGCTTGGCGACTATCACTACAGTGGTTACGGATTAAGATTTTCATATGATTATGGTCCAATGGTAAATATGGGCCTTTATCAATATGCATTGGATGCAGGAAACAATAGTGTAAATATTTCACCATATATAATAAAAACATACTTAAAAGGAAGAGTTAGTTTATCGATGTTTGCCAACTATGCCTACAGATTCGACTTAAAATACGGATCCCTAAACATAAATCCAAAAATTGAAACCTATGTATTCAAAGATTGGTATTTTGTTGTCAGTGGAACCTATAATTACACTCAACAATCTTATCATGAATTTGACTCTCGCAGGTCATTTTATTATATGGAGTTTTCAATAAAAAAGCGTTGGGGGAAATCTGATAATAATAAATGGAAGAAAAATTTACGTCGATTAAAAATTCAGTTATTTAAGGATGAAAATGGTAATGGAAAACAAGATGATTATGAAAAAGGAATTCCTAATACTAAAATCAGATTGCAAATTACTAATTCTGCAACTCAAAACAATCGTGGAAATTTTCCCATTGACATAACTCTATTATCAAATGATAAAGGAATAGTCATTTTTAATCAGATTCCAAAAGGATTTTATAAAGTTACCATTATTCCGATAGATGATTTAAAGGAATACTTTTATGTTAATAAAAGTGCTGAACAAATTGAATTAAATAAGAATTCTGTTTATTCAATACCATTTCAAAAAGCAAGTAAAATTAAAGGTTGGATCGACCTTAAACGCGAAAAATTTACAAAGGATTCTAAAATAAAAACTGATATTGCTAATATTAAAGTAACT
Organism: uncultured Lentimicrobiaceae bacterium; assembly: GCA_964460905.1. Classification (GTDB taxonomy): domain Bacteria; phylum Bacteroidota; class Bacteroidia; order Bacteroidales; family F082. The sequence continues at coordinate 80,851 of CAYWRM010000005.1, read as the reverse complement.
GCTTTTAATAAGTTAGGAAATAGCTATTCAGCATTCACTCATAAGGATGGTAGTTTTACAATTTTTGCTCCGGGAAATCATATTTATCAGATACGCATGAAAAATGTATTTGGAAAAAACTTTAGAATATTAAAAAATGATATCCAGTTATTATTAGTTGACACAACCTCTGCTCCTATTGTATTTAAAATAGTTGAACAAAATCGCAAAATCAATTTTAAGAAAGCATCTCCAACCAACAAATCAACAGATAGCCCTGTATTGCAAAAAATTAAAGTATTACAAGGTACTATTTATAATGATTCTGACCAAAAACCTGTGCCAAAAGATGGAATCCCTAATTTTAATTTACCAAAAATGACACTCGAAACAAATAAAATGATCTCTGGTAGATATTACTTAATTGCCGGTCATATTAATAATTTTAAAGATGCAGAAAAACTTATGCAAATCCTTCATGAACAAGGGATTAAGAGTTACCTTGGAGCTATAGAAAAACAAGAATTGTATTATGTATATCTTGAATTTACTAACTCAAGAGCTGAAGCCAAACAAAAATTAGCGAACTATAAAAAAGCTGAAATAAAGCCAATCACAATAATTAAGTTTGAAGAAAAATAGGGTATCTTTGTGGGATCTTGTAGCCAGCTTTTATTAAATACAGACAAGCAAGAATGTACTATGATTTGGTCTTGATCTAGACAAAATAGCAAAATAATTAGGTGAACAAAATTAATTGTTTAGGATACCTTATCCCCATTAAGTAGTTTTGTATCAATAATACTAGGCAAGCAAAAAACAATAAATCAATTAATTATTATGGAAGAAATATTTTCTAAAATTAAAAGTCTTTCTGAAAAATACAGAGACTATACAGCTAATAACCTCTCAAAGTTAGTTCAGATTAAATCGCTTAGTACTGAAGAAAAAGATGTTCAGATTGAACTAAAACGTCAAATGGAAGAGGCTGATTTTGACGAAGTTATTATTGATGGGCTTGGAAATGTATTAGGCCGTATTGGCAATGGAAAAAAAATACTGGCTATTGACGGTCATATGGATACTGTTGACATGGGTAACATGGAGAATTGGGCTTTTGACCCACTTGGTGGCGAAATTAAAGATGGTTTTGTGCATGGTAGAGGAACTGTTGATCAAGAAGGTGGTCCGGCTGCATTTGTTACTTCCGGAAGAATTTTAAAGGAACTCGGTTTTAATAAAGACCTAACTATTTATTTTGTGGGTAGCGTTATGGAGGAAGATTGTGATGGCCTATGCTGGAAATATATAATTGAGGAGGATAAGATTAAACCTGATTTCGCAATAAGCACAGAACCTACTAATTTGAATATTTATCGTGGTCATCGTGGACGAATGGAGATACACGTAAGTTTTTATGGAATCTCTTCTCATGGGTCAGCTCCTGAACGTGGTAAAAATGCTATTTATTTGGCATCAAAGGTTGCTCTTGAAATTGAAAAACTAAACAAGCAACTTGCTTATGATGAATTTCTAGGGAGGGGTAGTGTAACAATATCTGAATTTGTTTCTGAAAGCCCATCGCTATGTGCAGTAAGTGATTTTGCACGATTACATCTCGACCGTCGTTTAACCTGGGGTGAAACTAAGGAGTCAGCAGTAAAAGAAATTGAGAAGCTAATTGAAGGTATGAATGCAAAAGTAGAGGTCCTTGATTATAAAGAAGTTGCATACACTGGTCTGGAATATGGAATGGAAAAATATTATCCTACATGGAAAATACCAGAAGATCATGAAATTGTACAAACAGGAGTAAACTCCTACAAAAAACTTTTCGGCAAGAAACCATTAGTTGATAAATGGACATTCTCAACAAACGGAGTAGTAATTAACGGTATATACGATATACCAACAATTGGTTTTGGTCCGGGTAATGAGATTCTGGCACATGCCCCCAATGAAAAAGTTGCTATTAACGACTTAGTTATTGCATCAGCTTTCTATGCTGCTTTTGCATATGAGCTTAGTAAATGATCTCTCGCAAAGGCTCAGAAACGCTAAGATTTATACATTTGGAATATAATGGGTAAATAAAAAGACTATTAAATTCTCTACGACTTAGCGACATTGCGAGAAATAATAATAAACGACTTAAAAAAATAACATGACCATTAAAAACAAAATAGAGGCCCTTTCACGAATAAAATCTAAGCTCTACAAAAAAGATTTTTTTCTCACATGGGAAAAAAGTGATGATGATCTGAAAGCAATTCTGGAAATTGCTAATTTATTGAAACAATTAAGAGAAGAAAATATTTCACCAAAAGTATTTGATACTGGGCTTGCCGTTTCTATTTTCAGAGATAATTCAACACGAACACGATTCTCTTATGCATCAGCAGCAAATTTACTCGGGCTTGCAGTTCAGGATATGGATGAAACAAAATCACAAATTGCTCATGGGGAAACAGTTAGAGAAACTGCCAATATGATTTCATTTTTAACTGATTTTATTGGAATTCGTGATGACATGTATTTAGGAGAAGGCAATAAATATATGCGTGAAGTGGCTTCGGCTTTGGATGAAGGATTTGAGAAGAAAGTCCTTCCTGTACGTCCCAGTATAGTAAACCTGCAATGCGACATGGATCATCCAACACAATCAATGGCTGATTTGCTACACCTCAAAAATACATTTGGTTCAACTGAAGCACTTAAGGGAAAAAAGATAGTAATGAGTTGGGCCTATTCACCAAGTTATGGAAAGCCTATGTCGGTACCACAAGGTATTATTGCATTAATGACAAGATATGGCATGAACGTAGAACTAGCATATCCAGAAGGTTACGGTTTGATACCTGAGATTGTTGATTTGGCTGGGAAAAATGCAAAAACAAGTGGGGGATCATTCAGTATTACTCATTCAATGGAAGAGGCTGTGAAAGATGCTGATATTGTATACCCAAAAAGCTGGGCACCATACCACATTATGCAACAAAGGACTGAATTACTCAAAAATAAAGACACAAAAGGACTTGCCGAATTAGAACTTGTGGCGTTGCAAAATAATGCAAAGCATAAAGACTGGGAATATACAGAGCAGATGATGAAAACCACAAAAAACAGCGAAGCCCTTTACATGCATTGCCTTCCTGCTGATATCTCAGGAGTATCGTGTAATGATGGTGAAGTAGAAGGTTCTGTTTTCGAAAAATACAGAATAAACACTTATCATCAGGCCAGTTATAAACCATATATAATTGCCGCCATGATGTTTGCTAATAAGTTTAAAAATCCTGCTGAAATTATGCAGAATATTTTTGAAAAAGGATCAGCCAGAGTTAAATATTAATCTGTACTAATTCTTATTTCGTTTATTTTGTGTCTGTCCCTAAAGTCATGAGTTTAAAGTCAAACACAATTTAGTTTTTCTTAGAAAACACACCAATTAAAAAGTGACTTTAAGAAAGCGTCAATAACGTCCCGATACTAATCGGGATGTGAAGTGTTTAAAATCAGGAGTCCGCCTTCGGCAGATGACTGGTTTTAAACACAAGTGTAAAAAAGTTATTGACGTTTTATTAGAGTCACTAAAATAGCAGCTTACAAATTAATAGCAACAACTTCCTTAATCTCAGGAAGCACTTTCTTTAATGTTGCCTCAACACCATTTTTTAGAGTAATTGTACTAAAAGCACATGTACCACATGCTCCGGTAAGCTCAACATTTACAGTATAATCGTCAGTAATATTAACGAAATTTATATCGCCACCATCGGCTTGTAAATAGGGTCTTACTTGTTCAATTACATTCTGAACTTTTTCATTTAGTTCTTCTTTAGTATGAGCCATAGTAAAAATATTTATATTGAATTATAATTTTGCAACTTCATTTTGAACAGCTTTAGCAACTTCCACAAACTCAGCACCTACAGTTGTGCTGTCATCAAGTATCACCGGAATACCACCATCACCAGATTCAACAATTTTCTCAACAATTGGAATTCTTCCAAGCACAGGAATATCCAATTCTTTGGCTAACTCATCAGTAGCACCTTTCCCAAAAATATAATATTTCTTATCGGGTAATTCTTCCGGTGTGAAAAAGGACATATTCTCTACAATACCTAGTAATGGGATTGTAAGTTTGTCCTGACGATACATCATTGCAGCACGGCGTACGTCAGCAGTTGCTACCTTTTGAGGAGTAGTTACAAGTACTGTTCCCTTTATATTATACGACTGAGCAAGAGTAAGTTGAATATCGCCTGTTCCGGGAGGCATATCAATAACCAGAAAATCAAGTTCACCCCATTCTGAATCTTTCATTAACTGGTTAAATGCATTGTTAATCATCGCTCCTCTCCACATTAAAGCCTGATCAGGTTGAACAAAAAACCCTAAGGAGAGGATTTTAACACCATGATTTTCCAATGGAAGCATAACTGGTTTCCCTTCCCTGTCGATAACTCCAGGCTGTTGCCCTTCAACACCAAACATCATTGGCACTGATGGTCCCATAATATCGGCATCAAGTATCCCTACTTTATTTCCTGATTTTGACAATGCAATAGCAAGGTTTGCAGCAATAGTTGATTTTCCTACACCACCTTTTCCTGCAATTACAGCAATAATATTTTTAACACCGGATAATGGACCCATCCCTTTATCCTTTTCAGCTATCGGCTTAACATCCACACTAATATCATCTCCAAGTTTATCTTTCAGTGTTTTTACAATTGAATTATAAATAATCCCAACTGAAGGGTCATCAAGTTTCGGAAAAATTACTGAAACTTTAATATCGTTACCCTTAATTTCAATATCATCAATCATATTTAAATCAACAATATTATTTTGTTTTGCGAAAAATATTACTTCTCTTAATGCATCTGTTACATCGTGATTTGTGATGAACTTTGACATATTATTTTTATTTAGATTAAATTATAATAAGAAAAATTTATGGGGCAAAATTACAACTATTTTTGAAGAGGTATATAGATTTAGTAATTTTTATAACTTTCCAAATAAGAAGTGATAAAAAATAAGGGTTAAAAATAATTTTCCCAAATCATTTGAATAATTGAAAAATTATGTCTTATTTTGCACTCCTTTTTTGAACAGGAATAAAAACTACGGAAAGATGTCAAGAATTTGCCAAATAACAGGAAAGAAAGTGATTTCAGGAAACAATGTAAGTCACTCACATGCCAAGACTAAAAGAAAATTTCAACCTAATTTGCATACCAAAAAATTTTTCGTGCCTGAAACCGGCAAATGGATTACATTAATGGTAAGCGCAAATGGTATTCGCATCATCAATAAAAAAGGCATTGCAATTGCCCTTAAAGATGCTGCAACAAAAGGATACTACAAAGCATAGTAAAGATACTACAAGATTAAAAAGGAGATTATCATTTACTGGTGGTCTCCTTTTTTTATGCCTAGTCACATACATGCATAAAAAAAGACCAATGAAAATCATTGGTCTTTACTTAGTAGCGGGGGCCAGATTAACTCACTTCGGTCGCTGATCTGGTGAAGAGATACTTTACAACTTCAAAACCTAAACCTTAAAGGCTTGTGGTTTTTTTATTTTTCACTTCGTTTTGCAAACAAGTTTGCATCTTGTTCAAAATAAAAAAAACCCCACACTTTCGTGTGAGGTTTTTCATAGTAGCGGGGGCCAGATTCGAACTGACGACCTTTGGGTTATGAGCCCAACGAGCTACCTCTGCTCCACCCCGCAATATATTTTTTTCATTACAGTGATAAACTATTGTTTTATCATAGATTCAAACTAATGTCCGCCTTAGGCGGATATGAGCCCAACGATCCGACTCAATCGGATTCGCCCTGTAATGTATTTTCGTGTCTTTATGAACTAATTAACTATCCCTTAAAAAGGGAGTGCAAAGATATATTTTGTTTCTTTGCCGTGCAAACTTTTTTTCATATTTATGTATAAGGCTGGTTTTGTAAATATTATAGGTTATCCAAATGTAGGAAAATCAACTTTGATGAACTCAATGGTTGGCGAAAAACTATCAATAATAACCTCAAAAGCTCAAACAACACGTCACCGAATAATGGGCATTGTAAATGGTGAGGGGTTTCAAATAGTGTATTCCGACACTCCCGGTATTGTTAAGAACCCATCATATAAAATGCACCAATACATGAATAAGTATATAAATTCAGCTTTAAAAGATGCTGATATATTATTACTTATGACCGAACCTGATTATCCTTTTGCAGATCAGGAGATAATCGATAAATTTAATGTATCAAATGTTCAAGTAATTATTATTATTAATAAGATTGATCTGTCAAATCAAGAATCAATAGTGAAGGAAATGGAGGCATGGAAATTAAAAATGCCGAAATCAGAAGTTATTCCGGTAAGTGCCTTGAACAACTTTAATATTGAGAAAGTGTTTGATAGGATTATTCATTATCTGCCTGAACATGATGCTTATTATCCTAAGGATGAACTTACCGACAAATCCATAAGGTTTTTTATTTCAGAAATCATTCGTGAGAAAATACTTCTGAACTACAAAAAAGAAATTCCCTATTCAGCTGAAGTTGCTATTGATCAATATAAAGAAGATGATAAACTGGTGCGCATTTCAGCAATTATATATGTAACAAGGGACACTCAAAAGGCAATTATTCTAGGTCATCAAGGAAATGCCATAAAGAAAACAGCTACAGCAGCACGTTTAGACATTGAGGATTTTATTGACAAAAAAGTGTTTCTGGAAGTTACTGTTAAAGTAAGTAAAGACTGGAGAGACAACGAAAATACACTAAAACAGTTTGGATATGATCAGTGAGTTCGATTGTTCAATTGTTCGATTGTTCGATTGTTCAATTGTTCGATTGTTTGATTGCTCAATTGTTTGATTGCTTGATTGTTCGATTGTATTCAACAACTCTAACAAATAACATATAACTAATAACTCTAAACGATGAATAACACGATAGCTATAGTTGGAAGACCGAATGTTGGCAAATCGACACTATTTAACAGACTAATAGAAAGCAAAGAAGCTATTGTTGAGTCAGTAAGTGGTGTTACACGAGATAGAATTTATGGTAAAAGTGACTGGAACGGATACGAGTTTTCAGTTATTGACACCGGCGGCTATGTACATGGTTCGGATGATACTTTTGAAGATGAAATAAGTAAACAAGTACTATTTGCAATTGATGAAGCAGATGCAATAATATTTGTTGTTGACACTCATGATGGAATTACTCCTCTTGACGAAGACGTTGCAACCCTACTTCGAAGATCTAAAAAAGATATTTTTACAGTTGCTAATAAAGTTGATACTCCAAACCAAACTAATAATATTATTGAGTTTTATTCACTGGGATTAGGTGAGGTTTATGCTATTTCGGCCGTAAATGGAAGTGGAACAGGTGATCTGTTAGATGAGATTGTAAAAACATTTCCTGAAAAGGTAATAAATGATGAAGAAACAAACCTGCCACGTATTGCTTTTGTGGGCAGACCAAATGTTGGCAAATCATCTATTATAAACACTCTCCTTGACAACAAACGGAACATTGTTACTCCTATTGCCGGAACTACCCGCGATTCAATATATACACGTTACAATGCCTTTGGACATGATTTTATGCTCGTGGATACTGCAGGATTACGTAAAAAAGAAAAAGTGTATGAAAACATTGAATTTTACTCAACTTTACGCACAATTAGAGCCATTGAAAACTCTGACATTTGTGTGGTAATGATTGATGCTCAAACAGGTATTGAAAAACAAGATATTGCCATATTCCACCTCGCAGAAAAGAATAAAAAAGGAATTGTATTAGTTGTAAATAAATGGGATCTTGTTGATAAAGAAACCAATACTCACTTGACGTTTGAAAAAGATATTAGAGAAAGAATTGCTCCTTTTAATGATGTACCTATTGTTTTTACATCGGTTACAGAGAAACAGCGAATTTTTAAAACTCTTGAGTTAGCAGCAGAAGTATACAAAAATAGAACTCAGCAAATTCCAACATCAAAACTTAATGATCTTCTACTACCAATCATCGAAAAAACACCTCCACCAATGGGCTCAAGAGGTAGATATATTAGAATTAAGTACATAATGCAAATAAAAGGCAATACTCCTATGTTTGCTTTCTTCTGCAACCTGCCCGAAGATGTTAAAGACTCATATCGCAGATTTTTAGAAAATAAAATCCGTGAAAATTATGATTTCACAGGAGTGCCTATTCAAATATATTTTAGGAAAAAATAGGATGGACACTATGAGAATTGACAAATGGTTATGGACAGTTCGGTTATATAAAACAAGAACCCAGGCTTCGGAGGCATGCAAAGGAGGTAAAATTAAAATAGATGGCCAGAATGCAAAGGCATCCAGAGAAGTAAAAGTTGATGAAATAATTGAAATCCAGCAACCTAACATTAAACGTGTAATAAAAATTATTAAGCTTAACAAAAACCGCGTAGCAGCAAAACTTGTTCCCGACTTAATAGAAGACCTTACTCCAGCCGAAGAATATGAAAAACTTGAAATGTTAAGACAATTTAACGCTGAGAAACGTGATCGGGGAATAGGACGTCCAACAAAAAAAGATAGAAGAATAATTTCAAAACTTAAGAATTCTTAAAATTAAATATTTTCAACTTATTTATAACACTAATTATTATGAAAAAGCACTTCACAACCATACTAATATCTTTTGCCTTAATTTCTATTATGGCATCATGTGCAAAAAAAACAACCAGTACATTTAGTTTTGCTTTTTATAATCTTGAAAATCTTTTTGACACCATTAACGATCCTAATATTAGCGATGAAAACTATCTCCCTGATAGTAAAGTAGCATGGAATACTGAACGTTATAATCATAAACTTGACAATATATCGTTAGTGATGAAAAGTATTGATACTATTGGCTTTCCCGCCTTATTCGGGCTTTGTGAAGTTGAAAACATTGATGTTGTTGAAGACCTTATCAATCACTCAAATCTTAAAAATGCCGGTTATAGTATAATTCATAAAGATAGCCCCGATGAACGCGGAATTGATGTTGCTTTACTTTATATTCCCAGTATTTTCAACCCAATTAGCACAAAATATATTGTTCCTGATTTCCCCGACAACCCTGATAATAAAACCAGAGATATCCTTTATTCTAAAGGTGTTGTAAACAATAACGACACTTTACATGTTTTTATTAATCATTGGGTATCCAGATGGGGAGGACAAGAAGAAACAGAACCTAGCAGGATTAAAATTGCCAGTATTATTAAAAATATTACCGATTCAATTTTAAACTTACAACCACTTGCAAACATTATTATTGCCGGTGATTTAAATGATAACCCAACTGATACAAGCGTTTTCAATGTATTGGAAGCCAGGGAAGTTTCTGATAAACTACTTGACAAAACTCTTTACAATCTATCGCTCACTAAATTTAAGAATGGTGACGGCTCGCTGTACTACAAAAGCTGGGATATGTTCGATCAAATAATTATTTCAACATCAATGCTAACAGGAAAAAACGGGCTTAAAGTTGGCTCTCCTAATCAAATTGTATTTAAAGAAGACTGGATGCTTTATCAGCCAAAAAAAGGACCTGCACGCCCATCAAGAACCGCTGCCGGCAGATATTACGGTGGCTATAGTGATCATTTGCCTGTAATGATAAATATCTCAACACAATAATCTTGATAACAATATTCTTTAGTTACCCAACATAATAAAAATATGATATGAGAATGTTTGTATTTAAATGAATATTTCATAAATAATATTCATTAAAAAACAGTGACAATATGAAAATTTATAAGATGTTTTTTTTAGTTATATTATCAACAATATTAATTTCTTGTAATAATAATAGATTAGAATCCGAACAAAACCTAAATTATTCTAATTCATTTTATTGGGCTTCATCTCCCTCATCAATAGAAAAAGATGTTGATGTTTTTTTTGTGTATCCAACTTTGTTTGGAGGTATAGATAAAATGAATATGGACATTACCGATGATAATATGAGAAAGCTTGTTCAGACAGTGCTTCTTAAGCAAGCTTCTGTTTTTAAAGATAATTGCAATATTTATGCACCATATTATCGACAAATGGCACTTGATGGACTGGCAATGAATGAAGAAGAGAAAAATAAGTGTTTTTCAATTGGCTTAGCTGATATTGAACAGGCATTTAACTATTATATTAATAATTTGAATAATGGACGACCTTTTATTTTAGCAGGACATAGTCAAGGTTCTGAGGTGTTAATTGAATTAATGAAACACAAATTTGAAAAACCTGAACTAATGAATAAACTTATAGCTGCTTATATCATTGGTTACTCAGTAACCGACAATGACCTTGCTCAATGCGAATGGCTAAAAATTGCAGAATCAGCTGACGATATTGGAGTAATAATTACATATAATACTCAATCGGAATTTGCCACAGGTTCTCCTGTTTTATTACCCAACGCAAAATGTGTTAACCCTCTTAACTGGCAAACTACTTCAGAATATGCTCCTAAAGAAATGAATTTAGGCGCTGTTTTCTTTAAAGAAAATGGGGAAATTGATTCAATTGCGTACCAATTTACAGATGCGTGGATTGATAAAAATAGTGCATTGGTAACAGGCACACCCAATATTAATATTTACAGTTCTTCAATTTTCCCAGCAGGCGTATATCATTGTTATGACTACAGTTTTTTCTTCAATAATTTAAAGGAAAATGTAGATGTTAGAATTAACGCCTATTTAGACAAAAATTGAAAATGTGCTTAAATGAGAATTACATATATAAGCAACGCAATAACATGCTTACATTTATAAACCAAAAGTTGTCATCCATTGCATGGACCAATAGCTAAAGCATTGTGCGTTAGAGATAAAGCAATCTCATTATCCTGTGTTAATATAGATTCCTTCTTCCACTCCAGATAATAATGGGGATCATCATCGCTATTACTACATGAGTAATTTTGTGTTGCAACTTTGCCACAATATTAACCTTATTAATAATTATTGTTGTTTCCAATCCTACTGGAAAAAACTGTTACTGATTAATCATCGGTGATTTTGGCTTTATTCCTTTTATCGTAATCTATTTCATTAACAAGATCACCTTGTTCATTCCAAAATTTCCAAATTCCGGATTTTTTAGCTTTTGAATATTGCCCTTCATAGTATTTTTGACCATTGGCAAAATAAGTTGCTGTTTTTCCTTCACGAATACCGTTAACAAAATCACCTTCACTCCAAAGTATACCATCACGATAGTATGATTTCCAAAGACCATTTCGTTTAACATCACTATTTAAAGGCCCTTCTTTCAGCACTTTTCCATCCTCATAATATTCTCTCTCATAAATAGCTGCTTTTTTTTCATCTACAACCTTAAAATCTCTTTCAATTTGAGGAGCACCACTAGGATAATGATTTATAACTTCTTTAACTACTGCACTTTTAATAATACTATTGTTATCACAAGCTGTAAAAAATATTCCAATAGTAATGGAAATAAATATAAAAACTACTTTGTTCATCTGTTCAAAATTTACCTGTTAAACATTAATCTTTTTCCTTTAACATCTTCAATAAATACACCATTATTATAAACCCTGTTGCCATTCACAAAAGTGGAAATAACTTTTGACTTAAAAATTTCCCCTTCCATTGGAGACCAGGCACATTTGTATAGAATATTATCCTTATTTACTTCCCAACTATTGTTTAAATCAATCAATACAAGGTCGGCCATATAGCCTTCTCTTATAAATCCACGTTTATTAATATTGAACAAAATGGCCGGGTTATGACACATTTTTTCAACAACCTTCTCAAGAGTAAATCTACCATTATGATAAAGCTCTAACATAGCTGATAACGAATGTTGCACCATTGGTCCGCCCGAAGGAGCATTAAAATAAAGCCTCTCTTTTTCTTCAAGCGTGTGAGGTGCATGATCGGTAGCAACCACATCTATTTTATTACTTAATACAGCTTCTAACAACGCATCCTTGTCTTTAGATGATTTTATGGAAGGATTCCACTTAATAAAATTGCCCTTCCTGTCATAGTCTTCATCCGAAAACCAAAGATGATGGATACAAACCTCGGCTGTAATTTTTTTATCTTCCAAAGGAAGGTCATTATCAAAGAGGCTCATTTCCTTTTCGGTTGTGAGATGAAGGATATGCAACCTGGTTCCATGTTTTTTTGCCAGTGTTACTGCTTTCGCAGATGATAAATAACATGCCTCAACCGATCTTATCTTTGGATGAATACTTGTAGGTGCATCATCGCCATATTTTTCAAAATAATAAGCATTATTCCTGATAATTGTTTCTTCATCTTCACAATGAACAGCAACTAAAGTAGGCGCTGAAGAAAATATGCCTGCCAACGACTCTTCATTATCAACCAGCATATTACCGGTTGACGAACCCATAAAGACCTTTATTCCACAAACTTTCTTGGGATCGGTTTTAATGATTTCTGCAAGATTATCATTTGAGGCTCCCATATAGTAGCTATAGTTAGCCAATGAGGCATTTGCAGCATGTTGATACTTTTCTTCTAACAAATCTTGTGTTAAGCAGTTTGGAATTGTATTTGGCATATCCATAAAACTTGTAACACCTCCTGCAACCGCGGCTTTACTCTCAGTATAAGTATCACCTTTATATGTAAGACCGGGATCACGAAAATGTACCTGATCGTCAATTACACCAGGTAGCAAGTATAAACCTTTGGCATCAATTACTTCATAATCCATGTGGTCAGAAGCAATGCCTTCAACAATTTTCTCAATAACATTATCAATAATAAAAACATCACCAATAAATGATGAGCCTTCATTAACTATTGTTGCCCCGGAAATAACTTTCTTATTACTATTCATAATCATATTATTACAGATTTCTGTAAAATTACATTAAATAAAAAAATTAATGTTTAATAATCTGAAATACTAGATTTCCAGTTTGTCGATAAGAATATTTTTCTATTCGCCACAAATTAATGCCTTTATAAAAATCCATTAATAATAAAGGTGGATTTAAGAAAACGTCAAGAATTAGGCTTGTGAAGTGTTTAAAATCAGGAGTTTACTTTTGTAAATGATTGATTTTAAACACAAGCGTAACGAAGTTATTGATGTTTTCTTAAATCCACTAATTAGAATGTTTTAATAGGTTTAATCTTACCCACAATATTCCTAAATCTCAAATCAAGTATTCCAAATATTGCTTCCTTAAAAATACTTTTGTTCATTTTTGATGTGCCCTCAGTACGATCGGTAAAAATAATGGGCACTTCAACAACCTTAAATCCAAGTTTACAAGCTGTATATTTCATTTCTATTTGAAATGCATATCCCACAAACTTAATACTATCCATATCAATCGTTTCAAGGACTGCCCTTGTCCAGCACATAAACCCGGCTGTAGTATCCATTATTTTAAGTCCGGTAACAATACGCACGTACATTGAAGCATAGTACGACATTAATACTCTTCCCATTGGCCAATTTACAACATTTACACCTTTAATATAACGCGACCCAATTGCCACATCAGCACCTTCATTTGCAGTAGCATTATACAACTTTATCAAATCCTCCGGATTGTGCGAAAAGTCGGCATCCATCTCAAAAATATAATCATACTCATGATCAAGACCCCATTGAAAACCAGCAATGTATGCTGTTCCAAGCCCAAGCTTTCCTTTTCTTTCCATAATAAACAGCCTATCAGAAAATTCAACCATCAATCTTTTAACAATATCAGCTGTACCATCGGGACTGTTATCTTCAACTACCAATATATTAAACGCTTTTTCAAGGCTAATTACCTTACGGATAATACGTTCAATATTCTCTTTCTCGTTATATGTTGGTATAATTACAAGGCTATCATTCATAATACAATAAAAATTTCTGCGAAAATAGTTTAAAGTTCAAATATACACGTTGTATAAAACGAAATTGTTTTGAGGTTAGTACATTGTGTGATGGTTCATGTTCGATTATTCGATTGTTCGATTGTTTGATTGTTTGATTGATTGATATAGCAAGTTCAACAAGGAGACTGCTTCCTCGTTCCTCCTCGCAATGACGTCATCACTATGACTAGCAGGTGGAAGAAGTAATTTCTAAATGTTTTCTTTAAATCAACTTTTCAGAAGATTTATAGTGGAAACGTAAAAAATTGAGTAGTTAACCTTTCAGGTCGGAAAAGACCTGAAAGGTTAGAAACAACTCTATTCTATTTCGATTTCAATAATTTAGTAGTAGCCTGTAACTCATTACTAATAAAGAGTTCGACAATATACAAGCCACTCTGAACATCATTTCCTTTATTACTAATACCATCCCAGGTTACAATATTTTCACCAGCATTAACATTCACTTCCTTTGACCAAACTACCTGTCCCATTACATTGGTAATTCTAAGATGAGCCATAGAACTTACAGATGCATTGAAAGTAAGCTTAGTTTGATTTGTGAATGGATTTGGATAACTACCAAGATTATTTCCAGTATTTGATTCATAACCTGAATCAATACCAACACCTGTATCTCCATTTGAGAGAACCTTAATACAGAAATTACCTGTATTTTGGAATCCTGATGGATCATCATAATCATAAAAATCTGTCCAAACGCCTTCATCCATATAATAGCTTTCATCAGGATTAGATGACGATATTACAATGGTTCTGGAACCACCACCTAATAATACAGGAATATCTGAGGTTCTGTCGTAAGCAATACCACCGTCAGAAAACTCTACATAAACATAAAAATCATCTCCTTCAGCCATTATAACATGAGAGGGAAGATTTATAGTATGTAAACCTGAATATTCAATATTTCCAATTACATCAGCTAGTTGATTCTGCAATGTAGTTCCATCAAAATCATCATAAATTTTAGCTGTAAAGTCAACATTATTTTCAGCAACAAAGAAGCTCACAGCTTCTAATGTATCAACCGATTTTGCTATAAATTTATTAAATGCCTTAGAGGCAGAAGTAAGAGTATCTCTCCATCCATGATAATCATGGTAATAAACATTATTGTATGGCATTGGTATTACTTCAATAAAGGATACAGCTCCCATTTCAGGATTCTGGCATGCTTGTTTATCGTAATATGATATCCAGAAATATCCATCAATACCCCATCCTGAGCCCCAACTGTTTTTTGTTAGCCATGCTCCATTACCTGGTGCACCTTGTACAACCTTATTATCATCCCAACCAATTATAGAAACAGAATGATTTGGTTCCTCATCGGAAGATACCGGTTGATAATGTTCAAATTCACTATTTATAAAACTTCCACTGTAGCAAATGCAAGTTGGCATAACACCATACTCCATCACCTTTGTTTTTATTAGATCAATATTTTCAAGATTTGCACCTGCCGTGTACCATTCAACACTCATTGGGTAATAAATATGAAAATCAGGATTATGGTAATCAGGAGGTGAATTATACGATTGCCCGTCAACATCTCTTACAGCCCCATCACCTCTAGACATATAAGCCGTTGCCACACGGTAATCACCTCCCATATGAACTTCCAAACCTTGTCCACTAGTTGGATTAATATCTGCATTATAATGTTGATTGAAACCATTCCACCAATCCAAGTGATATTCAGCTAATGCAGGTTCGCCAGTTTCACCAGCTGCAGCCCACTCACCTGTCATTAACAGGTTGCTTTCCATACCGGCTATAGTACCATGTGTCCAACAAGTTCCGCCTTGTTGACTTTTCACACTAGTAACATAATTATTGCCATCATAATCCCTTAGATCAAATACTGCAGGCAAAACACTTCCCTGCTCTACAATAGGCAGTTCAATCCAATCAACCCAGGCACAATCGCTACCACCTGTAACACCCTGATCTTTATCATAGGCCCATTTGAAAGTATGCTGTCCGACTGACACATCGTATGACGCATAGGTCCAACCAACATCTCCTGACCAACCACCCATTTCAACATCATCAATATAAAATTTCAGAAAATCATAAGTAGCCTCAGAAGATACTTTATAATAAAAGCCTATTTCATCATTATTTAATACTTCAAGTGAAATTAATAATTCTGATTCTTGATTATTTCCGATAGCACCCGATTTTGCGCAATATATTCCTTCATAGGGGTTTGTTTGTGAAATTGTCCAGTCAGCATCCCCACCAAACTCCCAATCAAACTCTGAAAAGCCACCGGATTCAAAATCTTCAACATTTAAACCTACTTTAAAAGTAATATCAAATTCATAATTGTAAGTCTCACCATTCGACTCGCATTCAACAGTTAATACGCCAACTATAACATGCCCAATTGGAGTATTTCCATCAACAGAAATATTCATATCTGCTTCTGCAGTTTCACCTGCAGGGATATCTGAATAGTTTAATGAACCTGAATTAACTGTAGTATAAGGGTCAGTAGTTGTGTAATCTACAATCAAATCTGTAACCTCATAAACTCCAGCATTTAATAAAGAAATATTAATATCAACTGTCTCCCCCGGATCTATCCTACCATTGTTATTTCCAGTTGGATCTGTTATTTCGATATTTCCAAGTTCAATGGAATAAACTGTAACAGTTAATGCTTTAATACAGAAGTTACCTGTATTTTGGAATCCTGATGGATCGTCATAATCATAAAAATCGGTCCAAACGCCTTCATCCATATAATAGCTTTCATCAGGGTTAGATGACGATATTACTATGGTTCTGGAACCACCACCTAACAATACAGGAATATCAGATGTTCTGTCGTAAGCAAAGCCACCTGCAGAAAACTCTACATATACATAAAAATCATTTCCTTCGATCAGCGAAACGGGTGTTGTAAGATTTATAGTATGCAAACCCGAATATTCAATATTACCTGTTTGTATAGATAATTCGTCCTGTAATTCTGTTCCATTAAAATTATCATAAATTTTTATTGTATAATCAACATTATTTTCGGCAACAAAAAAGCTTACAGCTCCCAATGTTTCACCTGACTCTGCAATGAATTTATTAAACGCTTCAGAGGCAAAAGTAAGAGTATCGCGCCATCCATGATAATCATGATAATATACATTATTGTATGGCATTGGTATTACATCAATAAAGGATACAGCTCCCATTTCAGGATTCTGGCATGCTTGTTTATCATAATATGAGATCCAGAAATAGCCTCCTATACCCCATCCGGAGCCCCAGCTATTTTTTGTTAACCATGCTCCATTGCCCGGTGCACCTTGTACAACCCTGTTATCATCCCAGCCAATAATTGAAACAGAATGATTTGGTTCCTCATCAGAAGATACCGGCTGATAATGTTCATATTCACCATTAATATAACTTCCACTATAGCAAATACAAGTAGGCATCACACCGTACTCCATCACCTTAGTTTTTATAAGATCAATATTTTCCAGATTTTCACCTGCCGTATACCATTCAACACTCATTGGATAATAAATATGAAAATCAGGATTATGGTAATCAGGAGGTGAACTATAGGATTGTCCGTCAACATCTCTTACAGCTCCATCACCTCTTGACATATATGCTGTTGACACACGGTAATCACCACCCTGATGAACTTCCAGACCCTGACCACTAGTTGGATTAACATCTGCATTGTAATTTTGATTGAAACCATTCCACCAATCCAAATGATATTCAGCTAATGCAGGTTCACCTGTTTCACCGGCTGCAGCCCACTCACCCGTCATTAACAGGTTACTTTCCATACCGGCCATTGTACCAAAAGTCCAGCAAGTACCTCCTTGTTGGCTCTTTACACTAGTAACATAGTTATTGCCATTATAATCTCTTAAATCAAAGGTTTCGGGCAATTGCGCAAACAAAAAAGTGTTGCTTATTAAAAAAACTAATAGGAAGAAAAGATTTTTCATATTGATTATGGTTTAATGTGATAGTAAGCAGACAAAGTTAAAAATAAAGAAGTTGCATTAAAATATTTTATTAATTAATCCCAAACTGGCACAACACATTTCAAACTCCTATTTTCAACAAGCGAGTCAAAATTAATTAGGCTTTGCTGCATTATTATGGAATTTTCATCATGACATGTCAAACAGGCTCCTATAGTTAGTATCCTTTGTTGCTCACTGATAATAAAAGGAACTACATTTGTACGTGTTGAAACTATCTCCCCCATCCTATCATCTAAAAAACCAATCCATGCATCTTCAGGAAGATTATCATTTGGGTTATTTTGATAGTGTGAATCAAAAACCCAACTTCCATTTTTAGTATCAAAGATTAGTTCGCCACTTCCATAACCTAGTGCTATTGGATTATTATGACACGATTTACAGCTACGTCCTTTTGAGCTGGTTGTATGAGGTGAGGCCGGAGCAAATAAGCGATGAAAGATCAGTGAATCATGAATTTCCTCTGAGAAACTACCAACATCAATTGTTAATACCATTCCAGGGACTACCGGAATAACTTCTCTCTCATTACCTTTAATTCTCATTCCCAATGCCGGCAAGTAAGCATTATACTCACCCACATATTCTACCCAACTACCTTCTTCCTTCTTATTTGAGTACATATTATAGCCGGATTCATAAATATCATATTCATTATGACAACCGATACAACTAGGAGCCCAGGAACTATGACAAGAAGAACAACTTACATTATCATGAGCATTACCCTTTGTGCAGGTTCTGCCAGGTTTGCTCAAAACAAATTTTTCACCTTGATTTTTAGTAAGGAAAAATGCAGTGTCATTTTTAAAATAAGTATTAATCAGAGGAATATTCCGGTCATTTGTAGCAAGAAATTCTTTTTCTGAAATATTTCCAAACCTCATTGATGCAATAATTGCCAATTCACTATCAAGGTTACCGGCAACCATAATATTTGGTTCTCCATTAAAATGACAATCCTCACAACTTACATTTGTTTGTTCCTCCTGATGTGCATATAAATTTCCATCGCCCATTAGTTCAAATGAATTATGACAATCAATACAACCCATCCCCAAAGTATGATGAACATCCTCGCTAATATATCGAAAAACTCTTGTGTCCTCAATAAGTCGGTGATCCTTATCCAAAGGCATCTCTTCAACTTGCAAAGTTGTTTCATGCCATCCTTCAAAATTTGTAGAAATCCTCCCCGATCGGCTATGGCATCCAAAACAATGTTGATTAGTTACTTTCATACTAATTGAAGGATGAAAATTAAGATATGTAGTATCATAATCATTATCAATATGAGCTAACCAAGCGGTTGATGAAAATTCATCATAATTAATGTGGCAGGCCAAACATCCTCCACCGCGACTTTTTTCGGTAACAGGTCCGGTTTCAGTTTTTGGGTTACCCAGATGGCAGATTACACATAAATTCTTTAGATGCTCATCGGCTGCCGAGTTACCAAGGTGATGAATATCTGTTAGAATATCAGGGCTTTCCTGTTCATTAAAAACAAAGTGGTCAACACTTATCATACCACTTAAACTTGCCATTAGATTATTATCCTTCCTGCTTGTGATATCCGGATGACAATTAATTGTTCCACAACTTTTATCAGCATTAGCAAAATTACCAGGTATAAGTATCATATTCTTATGAGCACCATTTTTGCTGCCATCAAAAGGATTTCCACCGTGGCATGAAAAACAGCCAATAGCCTCAGGGTTATGTGAAGGAGTAAACCCTATAACATTATCGTGGCAAATTACACAACTTTCTTTTCCACCGTTTATAACAGTATTTGTAGTCATTTGGGCTTCTGTATATTCAGGTACAATAACTATTTGTGAAGTGCTAAATGAATGAAGTACTGAGTATGAGTAACCAGAATCCCAGGGCCAAACCCATTTCCAGTTCTCACCTCTAAAAAACATTCCGCTCAAAGTAAGCAATACGTATAGGCTGGTAAAAATCAGAAGTGTACGTTTGCTAAGGAAGGATACTTTTTTACCGCCAAATGGAATGACAAAAAGTAACACAAGAAATAGTACAATTAATACTAGAGATATACCTGGAGTACTCAACCAATGTAATATCTCTTGAAAACCAACAAAATACCAGGGCCCTTTTACACTTGGATTTACTCCATCATGTAACGGTGCTGTAAAGAAAAATGAAATTATTAAAGTTATAACTGCAACAATAACAAAAGTTGATCCTTCTGACCAAATTTTTCGTGAATGTTCGAAAGTAATTATTGCAATAAAAATTGTAAACGTTGCTATATGGTGAACATAAACCAACTGTAAACTTCCTTCGTTGCCAAGCAAAGAATAAGAGAGTATATTACCGATAAATGGGATTCCAACTATCAGGCTATCAAGTATCCGCCAGGCCTGCTCACTATCAGCATCATTTTTAAGTAAAAAGCCAGTGAGCATTGCCAGGAAAATAATCATAACTCCTAGACTAAGCCTTAGCCACACACCCTTCTTAAGCCTGATTTCTTCCGATTTGTTAAAGCGATCCCAAATATGTATCAAACTAAAAATTAGAAAGAACTGGGCACTCCAAAAATGGATATTCCTTATGAAAGAAGAAGCAGGGTTTAACACCATCATACTACTTATAGAAAGAAAAGGGTTTTCAATGTCAAATGGTATTGCCAGAAATACACCTGATACTATACAAATTGCCAATGATGCAAGAGAAATTTGCCCATATGTGGTATATGACAATATGTTTCTAATTAATCTCAATTCGTTTTAAACCAAAACTACTCTTTTATATTTGCAATCCTAAAGTATCAGGTTTAAGATTCATCTTTCAGGTTAGAAAAAACCTGAAAGGTTTAGCTCAGCACTCATTACTGTTTAATAAACCTTTTAGTTTCTGAGATACCTGATTTTGCAGAAAGTCGATAAAAATACACGCCATTACTATAATCAGAGATATCAATTATTGCTAACCTTTCTGAATTATAAACTGTTTGAGAATGAACAATATTCCCCAGTATATCTATAATTTCTAGCAAAGTCTGTGATTGATTATGGCAAAGATGATATTGTATTTTGACGATATTACTTGTTGGATTTGGAAATGCATTAAATAATTGCAATTCTTTCTTTTCCATATATTCATAAGGAATATCAGTAGTTTCACTTACCACCTTAATTTCGAAATCATCAAAATAATAGCCATCTTCTGTTACAGCACCGTCACTTACAAGTACAAACCTAAATGATATTTGTTTACCGACAAATTTTCCCAGGTTAATTTCCTCCATTATCCAGGTATCTTGTCTTCCATCATAAACAGGTTCTCCTTCTTGCTGATAACTTGTTCCTGTTTTAGTATATTTTCCGGCAAGAGATTCCCAATTACCAAAAAGCAAATCATCCTTTACCATAAATTGCACATAATCGTAACCACTCTCGATGTCCCACTTTGCCCAAAACTGCACAACAGCTATTGTCACGTCGCTTAAATCGATAATGCTATCCAGCAATATTATATTATCTTCATTGTCTTGATAATTACTGTTTGGAGAATCTGTTATGGAAGCAGGAGAACTGTGAAAATCAATTGTTGTATTGTTCCAAATATCAGAAGACCAGTTTTCCATATCATCACAATCATCTTCAAAAATAGTAACTAAATCGCCAAATATTTTTTCAATTGTATCCGCCACAATATAATCGCCATTATCAATAATGAGTAAATAACTAAATGGCATACCTGCTTCTATATTTTCGTCAAGTGTATAATCAATAGAATCAACAGCTGTTTCCATCAAATCTAAATTCTCAAACGAAACAGGATCACCAACATATTGCATGTAGTCGTCTAACGGTTGAATTGTGACTGTAAACAATTCTGCATCTGTTAAACCCAGCCTTTTAATCTCGAATGGTAGAAAACCATCACGATCACCAATTATTGTTGGTGATTTATCAGTTATCGATGCATACCTTCCGACTAATCGGGCTGCTGATATGTTTTGCCACATTTGTTCCTGACAAAGTGGGATAATCCTGCTGGTTGAAGGCCAAAAACCATCACTTGATGAACCAACTTCAGGAGTATATGAAAATATTGCGTCTTTAGTAGTTTGCTCTCCATACATCCAATCATCTGACCCTCCATTAGTAGGATATATTGCCGTACTACCAGGGCCATATGTATAGTTATTTTCTTTTGTCATTATCACAGCAAAATCATGCAATATTTCGTCATCTTCACATGGCTCTTCTTTCCAGCCCCATGTATATAATAGCAAATTGCTGTATGAATGATAGTTTAATGCGATTTTAAATTCATTTAACTCACAAAGATCACGAATGTTTTGAATCTCAGGTTCTGAAAAAGCAGATGGTCCACGATAAGTAGCATCATTTGGATCAGGTGATGATCCTTGATTATCATATCCCCACATATATCCGTAATTTCTATTTGGATCAACTCCATAAGAGCCTCCGCCATTATTTCTTCTGTTTTTACGCCAATTACCACCGCCATTGGGGTTAGTCAAATGATTATACTCATATCCATCAGGGTTAACTACGGGTACAAAATACATTTCAGTATTATCAACCAGCTGCTTAATCTCATCATCAGTATCATAATTTTCTAGAACATACCACATGTAAAAAATCATCTGCTGAACACTCATTGGTTCGCGAGCATGGTGTAAACCCGTATATAGTACTTCCGGCTCATTTTCATTAACAGTAGGGTTATCTGAAATCCTCACCCAGTATTGCATTCTTCCATTATGAGTTAAATTACTAGACGACAGAGGCTGAGATTCACTGATCAATTCCGGAAACATAGCAAACATATCATCCAGCTCAGCCATGACCTCGTCAAGCGTATAAAAACCACCCATTGATCCATACTCCCAATTTTCAGGTACTGTCCATTCATCCGTTAAAATACGACTTATTGCTGAAGGTTGATCAGCAGCAGCACGATCGGCATAGAATGCTGAAACATCCTCATAAATAATACTATAATTGATACCTGCTGCATCCAATTTAACAAGTTCCCGTGATTCCAAATCTGATTCAAAAAACTTACCTTTTGAATATGTTCCTTCTGTTAAATCAATACCTAAATTAGCAATCTGCTCCAAACCAATTTCCTGTAAATCAATTCTCACTTTTGAATATATTTCCTGGGCATTAGAAATAAATGAGAACATACAAACAATCAAAAATGTAAAAATATACTTCATAACTTTATTTAATTTTAATTCCCTAAATGGATCGTAAAAATACTTTACTTTTAATGATAAGTAAGACATGTAAAGCCGAAATAGGTTGCTTCAATTCGAAATATAGCAAACTTAAAGCAAACATCCCTGCCTTCATTTTTCTAAATATTAATAGATATTTTGTTGTTAAAACTATCCACCTCAAAATCCAGTTTTTTAAGAGGTTTAATTGCGGGCCCTTTTGTTGCATTTCCAGCTAAATCAAAAGTTGATCCATGGCACGGACAAATCAGCTGATTATTAGAATACTCAACAATTTTACAACCAAGATGTGTGCATCGAGATGAGAAAACCTTTATTTCATTCTCCCTGTTTACAACAATATATTTATCCAGAAAACTAATTTCAGCATTCGGATCAAATGAAAAGGAAACGGTTTTTTTTGAATTAATTGCTTTTTGATTAACAACCATTTTGTCTAATAAAGCTGCTAAACCAACAACCATCATGGCTATAGCTGATTTAATAAAATAACGACGGTTTTGCTTTTTTTCTTTCACCTTATTAATAAAATGCTAATGTATAAAAAAGCAAATATGAAATAAAGGTTTATTATTATCCTAATTGGCAAATCCTCATTAATCCATCCGGATCAATCACTTCAAAAGTTTTACCATTAATTTTGATGAGTCCGTCATCCTGGAAATTCTTTAGCGTGCGAATCACACTTTCGGTAGACATGCCTGACAGTTCGGCTAACTCTTTACGACTCAAAGAAAGGTCGAATTTTTCATTTTTAAATATATTCCCCGCTAAGCATAATATAATATCAGCTAACTTTCCATATGATTGCCTATGTGTTAAGCAAAAGAATCGTCCATTTTTTTGAACGGAAATTTCACAGAGAATATTAATAATTGCCGTAGCAAAATTACTATTCTCACGGATTAATTGTCTTATTATATTAATGTCAATAAGCTTAACAGTTGTATCAACGTAAGCAGAAGCAGTATATTGGAAAACATTTTGAGTTAAAGGAAGTGAAGTAAGCCCAATAAGGCTTCCTGAAGCTGCAATTCTAAGTATCAGCGATTTATTACTCTCTTCATAAAATACTTTTGCCAAACCATCACATATATATAATATATGTGTTGTAAACGTACCTTGCTTAGCAATAATTTCACCCTTACGATAAGCAACAGTAACCTGGCTACGGTTAATTAACTCATTCTGTTCTTCAGTAAGATGATCAAAACAATCAAAGTTTGTTTTACCTACAGTACAACTTGTTTTTATACGTTCAACAATATTATTCATTATTATTTTTAAAAAAGCAAATATAAGTTTTAATTACCATTCCCTTAATATAAATCAGCATGAAAAGTGATATACATCATGTTTTTATAACTGTAACATCATATGACATTCACTTTTAGTCTTCTATTGCTTTGCTACTTTTGTAACAAGATATTTTTGAGGAAAATAAATAAAACCGTTTAGATATGAAAAAACTACTTTGTGCCGCATTATTAGTCTGTTTATCAGGCTGGATAATGGCCACTAATGTAGATTCGCAAGATGATTCAACACGTTCGTTTCCAATTGTGAATTACATTTATAAAGCCGACCGAAATACAACTCCTTCGGTTGATCATTCAAAATTCGATATACTTAATCAGCCATTCGATAGTGCTCAACAGCTTACTGCAGCATGCTTGTCTTGTCATACTGAACGTGGTCATGAGATTATGGCAACTTCTCATTGGAATTGGGAACGTGAAGAAGAAATGTCTGGAAAAGGGGTTGTTCCTCTTGGCAAAAAAAATATCTTAAACAATTTTTGTATTGGAATTAAAGGTAGTGAGCAAACTTGTACCCGATGTCATATAGGTTATGGTTGGAAAGATGATAGTTTCGACTTTAGTGAGCAAAATAACATTGATTGTGTTGTGTGTCATGATCAAACCGGGACTTATAAAAAGGGAAAAGGAATGGCAGGCCTACCTGATCCATCTGTAGATTTGAATTATGTAGCACAAAATGTTGGTGAACCATCAAGAGATAATTGTGGAGTGTGCCACTTTTGGGGTGGTGGCGGAAATAACGTTAAACATGGTGATCTTGATCAGGCTATGTCTGAATGTTCAATGGAAGTAGATGTTCATATGGGAACTGATGGCGAAGATATGAGTTGTGTTGATTGCCATGTTACATACAAACACCAAATGCATGGTAAAGTATATGCATTATCATCAGAAAACAAAGATAGATCGACCTGCATACAATGTCATACTGAAAAGCCACATATCGATAATATTCTTAATGATCATGGTGCTCGTATAGCTTGTCAAACATGCCATATTCCAGTTTATGCAAAAGCAAATGCAACAAAAATGATTTGGGATTGGTCAACTGCCGGACGCCTTGATGATGACGAACATGCAATGCATGAAAATGATGCATATGGTAATCACAATTATTTATCAATCAAGGGTAATTTTGTATATGATGATGACGTAACTCCTGAATACATATGGTTTAATGGTACAGCTAACCATATGCTAATTGAAGACAAGATTGAAACCATTCCTGTGCAAATGAACACATTATATGGTTCATATCTTGATAAAGGAGCTAAGATGCAATCACTTGAGCCTTCAAAAATATGGCCTGTTAAAGTGCATCGTGGAAAACAAATTTACGACACGATCAATATGACCCTGATACAGCCTAAATTATGGGCTCCGACAAAAGGAGAGGGTGCCTATTGGCTTGACTTTGATTGGGGTGAAGCATCCAGAATAGGTATGGAATTGGCAGGAATGCCTTATAGTGGTGCCTATGGTTTTGTTGAAACAGAAATGTATTGGCCACTTAACCATCAAGTTTCATCTGCTGATAAAGCATTAAAATGTATCGATTGTCATACCAGAAACAATGGACGGCTTGCAGCGCTTACCGACTTTTATTTACCTGGAAGAGACAGAAGTGTACTACTTGATAACGTTGGTGTTATTACAATCATTCTAGCATTAGCAGGTGTTTTTATCCATGCAATATTACGACGTATTTTGCGACGTGATTGTTTTTTTCAAAAAGAAAATATTTAAAGGAGGACTTAATAATGGAAAAAGTATATATATATAAAATATTTGAGAGATTTTGGCACTGGGCACAAGTCTTACTTATTGTATTCTTAATGATAACAGGTTTCGAAATACATGGGTCATTTGAATTATTTGGCTTTGAAAACTCAGTACAATGGCATCAGATTGCAGCATGGGCTTTTTTAACTTTGATTGTATTTGCAATTTTCTGGCATGTAACTTCTGGTGAGTGGCGACAATATATACCAACTACCAAGTTAATAAAAGAACAATTCATGTATTACATTGGTGGAATTTTTCAAAATGCACCACATCCAACTAACAAAACAGTATATAACAAATTTAACCCCCTACAAAGGATGATTTACCTTGGGTTAAAAATCCTTGTTATTCCAATTATGGTTATATCAGGTTTTATATATCTATATTTTCAATATCCAAAATTTGGGATCGAACTTGAAAGTCTTGATGTAATAGCTCTTATCCATACTCTTGGCGCCTATATACTTATGGCTTTTATTATTGCTCATGTTTACCTTACAACAATAACAGGTGTAAAACCACTGTCAAGTATTAAAGCTATGATTACCGGCTGGGAAGAAATGGAAGATGAAGAAATAAAAATTGTTGTTGAAGAAGAAATAGAAGTCGCTTTGAAAATTATCAAAGATAAACTCGATGCCGGTAACGAAACAAGCGGGATACTAGATCATGCCCTGGAGGAAGTAGAAGGCAAACTAGGTGTTAAACGCGAAACCGATTTCAGAGATGCTATTAGCGAAAGTGGTGCAGGTTAT
The DNA here is from genome assembly GCA_964460905.1 of uncultured Lentimicrobiaceae bacterium. GTDB lineage: Bacteria > Bacteroidota > Bacteroidia > Bacteroidales > F082. The sequence continues at coordinate 53,741 of CAYWRM010000005.1, read as the reverse complement.
TTCTGCATTAGCAAAGATGGTATTTACAAAGAAGTTAATAAAGCATGGTTAGACCTATACAAATACGACTCAAAAGATGAGATTATCGGAAAGCATTATCGTTTAAGCCGCACAGATGAAGACTTTAAAGAGCTGGAAGAATCAGTATTAAAAGTACTACAAGGAGAAACCATCAATCATGGTGAAGTTAAGCGTATTTGCAAAGGTGGTGGTGAGGGTTATCATACTCTAACTATATCACCAGTTTTTCTGGATGACAAAATTGAATGTTTCGAAGGATTTATTATAGACACTACTTCCCGTCACCTTGCTGAACGTGAAATGCTGAAAAAGAAAATACGTATTTCTGAGCGTAAGGAAAAAAAAGACGAAAATGATAATATTTAATAACATAAATAAACTAAAATGAAAACAATAAAATCAATATTTGGAGCTGCTGTTATTCTACTAATACTTGCAACTAGTTGTCGCCATGCCGAATTCAATCAGAACCTTGATCAAATGGTAGCAACTGCGCAAAAGTCAGTAGATGGTGTTACAGTTGAACAGGTTAAAGAAAAACTTGATAATGGAGATATGATTCTACTTATCGATGTACGGGAGCCAAATGAATTTAACGCTGGCTATATTCCTGGATCTGTAAATATTCCTCGAGGGGTACTTGAGTTTAATATCGATAACGAAGCTTTCTGGGATGCAGCCTTTTTATATTTACCTGAAAAGGAAGAAGAAATAATAGTTTATTGTAAAAAGGGTAAACGAGGCATGCTAGCAGGAGAAACTTTAAAAAAACTTGGCTATAAAAATGTTACCTATATTGAAGGTGGATGGAAAAACTGGGAAATGAATTACCCACTAATCTATGAAAAAAATCTTGATGCCATGGATCATGATGACGGAGGTGAAACCGGTGGTTGCTAAACATAATTACTACAAAAAAGGGAGCTGAAAAATTAGTTCCCTTTTTTATTGCTTTCATTTAATATATATGTCAAATTATATCTCTTTAACTCAAATTTAAATGCGGGAATTCTTTATTATTATAGTATCATAATGAACAATATTTATTGAGATTAATTTCATTGGTCTGATAGATATCATAAATAAAAAATAACTATCATATTGCATAAAACAACAGCCATATTCCATAAACATAAACAATATCAGTCTATTAGCTCATGTCAACATATCTATTTCTTTAGCATATCATTTTTTTAACTGTCGCATTACTGCTTTCAACCTAATCCATTACAGCACTTCAAATCTTTTTTGTACATATTACTACCTTACTTTTGTGAAACGATTAACAGAAAGAATTATTAAACAAATATTTTAAACTTAAATTTTACATGATGAAAAAATTAATTAGTTATTTATTAGTAGTAATGCTAATACCGGCAATGGTATTGACAGGTTGTAAAGATGATGGAGATGATCCGCAACCAGTAGTAAAAGGTGATTTTACAGACCTTAAAACTTATATTGTTAATCAAGGACTTGATTTACCAGTAATGATTACAAATTGGATAATTACAGCAGCAGATGTACATAATAACGGCATTTCGAATTATTTTATAATCGATTTACGTAGTGCAGATGATTTCAGTACACTTGGACATATTGATGGTGCTGTAAATTCTACACTTGCCAATATTCTTGAAACAGCAAAAGATGCTACAAAACCTATTCTTGTTGTTTGTTATACAGGACAATCAGCCGGTCATGGGGTTACAGCTTTAAGATTGAGCGAATATACTGATGCAAAGGTGCTTATGTTTGGTATGAGTTCATGGAATGCTGCTACAGCAGGACCATGGAATAATAGCACTGGTGATGTTGCAGATGGAAATGCCAATTGGATGGCAGGTGATCAAACTACCACTACCAGTACTTATGGTTACCCCGATTGGGAAACAACTTCAACCGAAGGTGCAGATATCCTTGCAGAAAGAGTTGAGATGATGATATCAGAAGGTTTTCAGGGAATCGTAAATACGGGCGTTCTTGACAATCCTGCTGATTATTTCATCAACAATTTCTGGGATCAAACAGATGTTGAACATTATGGACATATAAAAGATGCCTACCGTATTAAACCTATGTCATTTGCCGATGGAAATATCTCTAGCTTAAATCCTGATGGAACTGTTGTTACATATTGCTGGACAGGCCAAACATCTTCAATGGTAACAGCTTATCTATCTGTTCTTGGTTATGATGCCAAAAGCCTTAAGTTTGGAACTAATGGCATGATACACAGCACACTGGAAAGCCATAAATGGTCGGAAGCACAAATAAACGATTTTGAACTCTTTTTTAATTAATAAGTGATAATGGAATATTCAGGAAGTGTTTTTAACACTTCCTGTTTTTCTATTCATGAATATCTAAAAAGCTATAATTATGAAAAAAAATACTCTAAAATTTTTATGCATTATTTTCATTATATCACAACTTCCTTTTTCAGGATTTGCACAAGGATGTGTTGAAGCTTCATCTGATGAAGGTCCTCAATTGGTAGGTTATATCCAACCTCAGTTTAATGCATACTTTTTTGGTTCAAAGGATAACGGTGATGCAATAAAACCAAATACCTTCCTATTTAAAAGAGCACGTATTGGTGTAGTCGGTTCTATTCCTTACGATATCAGTTATTATGTAATGGCTGAATTTGCACCAGCGGCTGGAGGACCACAATTGCTTGATGCTTTTGTTACATATGCTCCACTTGGAAAATATGCTAAATTTTCACTCGGTCAATTTAAATCACCTTTCAGTCTTGAACTTAATACTCCATGTCAGGCATTACATACAATAAACAGGTCTACTGTAGTGAATAACCTAGCGTCACCATTCCGTGAACTTGGTTTTATGGTACTTGGTGCTGTTGGAAAAGAAAGAGACATCTTTAAGTATAAAGTTGCCATATTAAATGGTACAGGAATTAACAATCTTGATGATAATAACAACAAAGATATTGCAGGACGTATAGCAGTTTTACCTCTAGAATGGTTAGAAATAGGTGGTAGCTACCGCACAGGATTTTATGGAACACAAACTAAAGATTCCACCGGGGCATGGGCACAACGAAAACGTAAAAGAACAGCTTTTGATTTAACAATTAAAAAATGGAATTTCTTACTACAAGGTGAATATCTTATTGGTAAAGATATTGGCGAAATTTCAAGTGGTGGTGGCTGTGGTGGCAAATCTACTTCAGATGGCGCTCTTCCCGTATACGACAAAGATGGTTTTTGGATTGCCCTTATGTATACAACTCCCTGGTCTTTAGAAGCTATTGTTAAATATGAAACATACAACCCTGATGGCACAGCCTACACTTATCTCGGTGAGCCTCAAACATTTGATCAAAGCACTATTACATTTGGTTTAAATTACTTTTTAAACGATTGGACTAGAATACAGGTTAACTATTTGTATAATGCCGAAGGCAAAACAAACGGTGTTATGAATGAATACGATAATGATGCATTTATGATTCAAGTACAGGCTAAATTTTAATTAACCAATATTTAAATAAAATAAAAAATGAAAAAGTTTAGAAATATATTATTAGCGGGTTTAATTGTAGTTATTTATTCTACCGGTCTATTCGCACAGGGTGGTATTATATCTGCAGCTGATTACATGAAGCTATTTAAAGCCGATAAAAGCCTTATTACTATTGATGCCAGCAAAGCAGGTGATTATAAAAAATCACATATTAAAAATGCTGTAAACATTCCAAATGGTGATCTTAATACTAATAAAGATGATGGTTTTTTAAAGAGCAATAAAGAATTAGCAACAATTTTTGGTGCCAAAGGTGTAAGTGCAGATAAAGCCATTGTTGTTTATGATGGTGGGACTCAAAAATCAGCTTCCAGAGTTTACTGGGTACTAAAATATCTTGGCGCACCAAATGTTAAAATCCTTCATAAGAATATGGCTACCTTTAAAAAATCAAGGGTTCCCCTAACTCCTATGGCTCCAAAAGCAAAAAAAGCTACGTTTACTGTAAACATCGATAATGCTGTTGCTGCTGATATTGCAGAAGTAAAAAGTGGTAAATATAAGATTATTGATGCTCGTGACGCTAATGAATTTGCCGGGACTACCGAAAAAAGCAAAGGTCATATCTCTGGTTCAATAAATATTGGTTATAAAGATGTTGTTGATGCAAAAACTCATGTATTTAAAACAAAAGCTCAGCTCGAGTCTCTTGTGTCTAAAGATGGTTTAAATTCAAGTGATGCAATTATAGTCTCATGCCAATCGGGTAAAAGAGCAGCAGTACTTTATGTAATTTTTGCAGATATACTTGGTTACAAAAACGTGAAAATGTACGATGGATCTTACAACGATTGGGTAGCCAAAGGTAATAAGGTTGAAAAATAAATCACAAATTATGTCAGAGCTTGACTATTAACAATCGGTTTGATTAAACCACTAATAGTCGAGCCCTGACTATTTAATTCCTTCTTAATCTCAACATTAAATATTAATGCCAGATTGGCGTAAGTTTGATAGTATGAACCCGATAACAGATAGTTCTTTTCAAAATCTAACCAAAACTGAACAAGTAGTTATGGTAATGCGCTTAGGGAGAGAACTTTTAACAAGGATTTCAGATAATCATTCAATTCACTTGTATCTCCTATCTAATATATTTGTTGAAGTTTGGTACGAAAAAGAAACCGATAAAATAATAAAACTAAACACGATAGATAAACAGGATATTATTCAAAATTATGGAGAAATGAATAATATTATTCATTATCTTTTCGAAGAACAAAAATTGTAATTTCTCTTATAATAATTATTTTTAAAAGGTGGCTCAAAAGGCCACCTTTTTGTATTTCAATATTTATAATAGTCCTAATTGTAGTCAAAAATCAAAATATTAATCACAACATATTTATAAAACAATTTATATAAAATCTACATAGACTATATATATTTGATTATCAGCATTATCACGTGTAAAATGATTAATAAAAATTCTATTTATATTCTTTTTAAATAACTATTGTAATTAACTGTTTATGTGTTATTTATAATTTTCTGATTTTTATCACAAAATACATACTTCCTGTAATTACCTGTTATCATGTAAATTACAAATAATAAAACAAGGATGCCTTGAAATAGCATTTCTAAACTATTGATTATACTTTTGCAAAGTATTATATCTAGTAATGTATATATTTACATTATAACAAACCATAGAATTTTATCAAATTATAATCAAATATAAATGAAGACAAGAAGGGATTTTATTAAAATCTCGGCAGCAGGTGCAGGAGCTGCAGTAGTAGGCGTAAGTGCTCTAAAAGGCTTAAATACTCTTAGTGCTGCTAACGATCAAACTCCTGTTAGTGATGAGGAAATGACCCCTTATCCAACCTATTGTGAGGTTTGCTTTTGGAAATGCGCTGGGTGGACTTACGTTGACAAAAAAGGTGATATTAAAAAAATAATTGGCAATAAAGAAGATCCACATTGTAATGGTCGACTTTGTCCAAGAGGAACTGGCGGTATTGGAATGTATTACGATGAAGACAGACTCCAGACCCCTTTAATTCGTGAATACAAAAAAAATGGAGAAGCATATTTTAGAAAAGCCTCATGGGATGAAGCCTTAGAGTATACTGCAAAGAAACTTCAGGCTGTTGCCGATGAACATGGCCCCGAGTGTGTTGCTTTATTTAACCATGGTTCAGGGGGTAAGTACTTTGGAACTTTCCTCAAAGCTTTTGGATCACCAAATATTGCAGCACCATCATTTGCCCAATGCCGTGGCCCACGCGAAACAGCATGGATTGCAACTTTTGGAGAAGCTGTTGGTTCGCCCGAGCCAACCGATATTCGTGATACCGATTGTTTGGTACTAATTGGATCTCACCTTGGTGAAAATATGCACAACGGACAGGTTCAGGAAATGTCGGAAGTGATTGACAGAGGAGCAACAATAATTACTGTTGACCCACGCTTAAGTACTGTTGCCAGTAAATCAAAATACTGGTTACCTATTAAACCGGCTACCGATTTGGCTCTGTTACTGGCATGGATTCATGTAGCTATTTATGAGGATATATACAACAAGGAGTATGTTGAGCAATATGCCTATGGTTTTGATGAATTAAAAGACCACGTAAAAGATATGACCCCTGAGTGGGCATATGGCATAACAACCATCAAACCTGATATTATAAGAAAAACTGCCCGTGAAATGGCAAACGCAGCTCCTGCAGTTATTATACATCCTGGAAGACATGTAACATGGTATGGTGATGACACTCAGCGTATTAGAGCTGTTGCGATATTAAATGCTTTATTTGGCTCATGGGGAAACAGAGGCGGATTCTACCTAAAAGATGAGGTTCATTTACCAAAACCTAGTACCCCACCTTATCCAAAACCAACTAAAACATGGCGTGATGCATTTCCCGGACAATATAACCTGGCAAGCCTTGCCCTTTCATCGGGGATTTGTGATGCCACAATACCAACTGATGACAGAGCATGTTCTTTCAAAGCATGGATAGTTTCAGGTACTAATCTTCCATTGACATTGCCAGATATGAATAACACAGTAGAGGCAATGAAAAATCTTGATTTCATGGTTGTTATAGACACTATGCCAATGGAAGTAACCGGGTATGCTGATGTAATTCTGCCGGAATGTACTTATCTTGAGAGATACGATCTTATTAGAACTTCACCTCACCGTGAACCCCATATTGCCTTACGTATGCCTGCAGTTAAACCAAAATATGACACTAAACCTGCATGGTGGATCGCAAAACAACTTGCTGAAAAAATGGGACTGGGGGCATATTTTCCATACGATGATATTACCGACCTTCTTGATTGGCAGCTTAAACAAATAGGTTCATCACTCGAAGAAATGCAACGCCTGGGTGTTAAAAAATTTGACCGAAATAATGGTGGTTTATACTTCCAGAAAGGGGAAGAAATAGAATTTAATACACCAACTGGTAAGATTGAACTATTTTCAAATGAAATTGCCTCAGAAGGATTCGACCCAATACCTGTTTATACTCCTCATCCTGAGCCCGAACAAGGGTTTTATAGGCTCATTTATGGAAGAGCTCCTATGCATACTTTTAGCCGTACTGCAAACAATCATAACTTGTGGGATTTGAAGAAGGAAAACTCTGTATGGATAAATCCAAAAGTAGCTGAACTATGGGATCTCAAAAAAGGTCAAAAAATTTGGCTTAAAAATCAAGATGGTGTAATTTCTACTTTTCCAATTAAAGTAAGAATTACTGAACGTATAAGATGGGACTCAATATATATGGTTCATGGATTTGGACATACTGATAAAAAGTTACGCCGTGCTTATGCCCATGGAGCTAATGACTCAGAATTAATAACTAATGTTATGATTGATCCAATAATGGGAGGAACAGGTATGAGAGGTAATTTTGTGACATTTTTAACTGAAAAACCAGAAATGGAGGTTGAAGCATGAGATACGCAATGGCTATTGACACTAAGAAATGTGTAGGGTGTGGCGACTGTGTAGTTGCCTGCCAAACAGAAAATAATGTACCTCATGGATATTGCCGTGATTGGATTGTGGAAAGTGTAGTTGGCAGCTATCCTAATGTTGAAATTGAAATAAGATCAGAGAGGTGTAACCACTGCGACAATGCACCTTGCGTAAGATGTTGCCCAACAGGTGCAAGCCATATTGTTGAAGGTGGCATTGTTAAAGTTACTCATGATGAGTGTATTGGTTGCGGTGCGTGTATTCAATCCTGTCCATACGATGCAAGATATTCACATCCTGATGGTTACGTGGATAAATGTACTTTCTGTGATCATCGTCTTGAAAAAGGTCAAAATCCAGCTTGTGTTGATGTTTGTCCTACTTTTTGTTTATATTTTGGAGATATTGAAGACCCAAACAGTGATGTTTCAAAAGCTTTAAAAAATAGAAATTGGAAAGTACTAGCTCCCGAAGCAGGTACAAAACCTCAATTGTATTTTCTTACTTAATCAATTATAGAAAGATGAAAGAAGAATTATTTATAAGTGGACGTGATATACCTTATATAGATCCATATCTCAATATTTGGCATTGGGAGATCCCTGTATATTTATTTCTTGGTGGATTAGCTGCCGGAATTATGTTCTTTGCAGGATATTTTACAATCATGCGAAAAGAGAAAGAAATGAAAGCTACTGTAGTATACGCACCATTTTTGGTGCCTTTTGCATTAATACTAGGCTTAATTGCTTTATTCTTAGACCTTAAACATCAACTTTACTTTTGGAGACTTTATACAACCATCAGGCTTGAGTCGCCAATGTCGTGGGGTGCCTGGACATTAATGTTTGTAACACCATTATCGATGATATGGGCTGCGAGTTATATGAAAGAAGCTTTCCCACGTTGGGACTGGAAGTTTAAATTTATAGACCAGATTATTGACTTTTTCATTGAATACCGAAAAGCAATGGCTTGGGCTATGATGATATTAGCAGTTATCCTAGGTGTATATACCGGAATATTGCTTTCTGCATTTAATGCCCGACCATTATGGAACACTTCAATTCTTGGACCACTATTTTTAGTTTCAGGGATGTCAACAGGGTTAGCGGCAATAATATGGATGTCGAAAAGTAAGTACGAACGAAAGGTGCTAAGCCGCCTTGATTTAATTTTTATTGCTGTAGAATTATTTTTAATAATTCACCTTTTTATGGGATTCCTTGCTGCTTCTGAAGTACAAATTGAAGCTGCTCAGCTATTTTTAGGAGGTGAGTTTACAGTTGTATTTTGGGTATTTGTAATAATACTAGGCCTTATATTTCCTGCAATCCTTGAAATACTTGAACTTAGAGGATTTCATATTCCAATATGGATTCCATCCTTACTTATTTTAATTGGAGGGTTAATGTTTAGATATGTAATAGTAGAAGCAGGTCAAATTACTAGATATTTATATTAATAAAAAAATTAATGATGGATAAAAAAATTGATGCAAAAAAGAGACCTGTATATATTAATCCATATTTTGGAGGATTATTGTTAGGATTGTTAATATTGGCTTCTTTCTACATTGCAGGTAGAGGTCTTAGCGCATCCGGGTCAGCAAAGTTGGCAGTAGTTGAAGTAGTACACATAGTTGCCCCTGAACATGCTGAAAATAATGCGTATTACAGTAAGTTTTTACCGGAAGATGGAAGCTCTCCACTTTTTAACTGGTTAATATTTGGAGCAATCGGCACCTTTTTTGGCGGGATGCTTTCTGGTGCTGTTTATGGCAGGTTAGGAAAACTTAGAATAGAAAAGAGTCCTAAAATTAGTAACAGAACAAGATTAATTGCTGCCGCTGTTGGAGGAATACTATTTGGTATTGGTAGCCAGTTCGGACGTGGATGTTCAAGTGGTGCTGCACTAAGTGGAACATCAGCTTTTTCGTTTGGAGGCTTAATTGTAATGGCACTTATGTTTGGTGTTGGATACGTTTTTGCCTATTTCTTTAGAAAATTATGGATTTAATAAAATAGATATTATGGGACCTTTAATTCCGCTAGAAATAATAACAGGGCAATGGGACTTTGTTATAGCACTTTTAATAGGAAGTGCATTTGGATTTATTCTTGAAGCTTCGGGCTTTTCCTCATCTAGAAATATAGCCGGTGTTTTTTATGGTTATAACTTTGTAGTATTACGCGTGTTTTTTACCGCCATGATTGTTGCAATGGTGGGTTATTTATATTTTTCATATATGGGCTGGGTTGATATGAACCTTGTGTTTGTGTTACCAACATATTTAAATTCAATGTTGCTCGGAGGCTTTATTATGGGTCTTGGATTCGTAATTGGGGGCTTCTGTCCGGGAACAAGCTATACTGCTGCCGCCATTGGTAAAATTGATGGGATTGTATTTGCTGGAGGTGTTTTTGTTGGAATATTTCTGTTTTCTGAATTTTTCCCGCTTTATGAAGGTTTTTATACCGAAAATGATTTAGGTAATATAACCATTGGAGAGATGTTTGGAGTAAGTAATGAGATTGTGACATTTGCTTTTGTTGTAGTTGCAGTAATTGCATTTTATGTAACTTGGCTCATCGAGAAAAAAGTTAGAAAAAATATGACAGAGTATAAATTTGAATAGAAATGAAACAACCATGATTGCATAAATTATTACCTAGATATTGGTTTTTTATCCTGTGTTCTGGTTCTTACATATTGGTTCTAAATTTAAAATAGATGAATAAAAACTATATATTTCTTGCGATATTGATGATAGGTTTAGCAGCAGGACTTTTGGTTCTTCCTGAGAAAGAAAATTATGTACAAATTGATCCTGAAGATTTAATGTGGGATGCTGTTCAACCAACAAAATATTTTACTGTAGATCAGGTAGCAACAATGATCATTGATGATGATCCTACACTTGAGTTAATTGATGTTAGGGATATTGAGAGTTTTAATTCCTTCTCGTTAAAGAATGCAATTAATATTCCAATTGACAGTCTACTCAGTCCTAATTATGAAGATTATTTAGGGATTGAAGATATGAATGTTGTCTTCTTTGCAAATGATAATATTAAGGCAGACCAGGCTTGGATTATTGGACGCAGAATGGGATATCATAGTTTGTATATAATGGAAGGCGGTTTGAATTCATGGATAAGCTGTATAATTAATCCACAGGAACCCGATGAATCTGCTCCATTAAGTGCTTTCGAAGATTATGAATTCCATAAAGGTGCCAGCATATATTTTACCGGTGCACAACTGGAAACATCCGATAAGAAAAAATCAGTAAAAGTAATTAGACGAAAAAAGGGGGCAGCTATAGCTGGTGGGTGTTAATGATTTAAGGTTTGAGATTCAAATTGGTTTTCAAGCTAATAGCTTCCTATCTATTAAAAAATAATTCTTTTATCAAAAATATATAGTATGCATATACATGAGTTAAACCCAAAAAGAACAGTAATTACAATGGTTGTTTTTGTTGTTGTAATTATTGTTGGATTACTTACTTTAACTAGTCCCAGATTACAATATAAAATAAGCCCATCAGAAGCCATAAGCTTGGTATCTGTTGCTAATCAGGGTATTGATGCCTCAAAAATTGACAATATGCTTTCAGCATCTAATAATCCTACAATACTAATTGATATTCGTAATAACTATGATTATGCCCGCGGTCATATTGCTTCTGCCAATAATATTTCAGCAGTTGAATTATTAAGTAAAGATAACATCAAGTGGTTGGAAGAATTAAAGAGCAATAAAACTACTGTTGTAATTTATGGAGATAATCCACTTCAGGCAAATGGTCCGTGGATGGTATTTCAACAACTTGGGTTTAATAATGTAACTTTTTTAAAGGGTGGTTATGATTATTATTTAAAGTTTAAAGATGCTGAGAAGAATAATTCAACAATTCCTGCTTTTAAAGCTGGCAAAGCCAACTATAACTATGCCGAAGTAGCAAAAGTCAGGTCTGTTGGAAGTGTCGATACTGAAAAATCTACAAAAAAGCAAACCATTATTAGGCGTAAGAAAAAAAGTAAAGCTACTGCAGGTGGGTGTTAGTTAATTCCTTTAACAACAATACAATACCCCCATATCCATTGCTAACGCTCTCACTAACAATGGTTTAAATAATTAGGTATACACCAGTATTAGTAAAGAAAATCAACCAATACACTTACAAAAGATAACTACGAGAGCTATAAAGCTGGATATAAAGCTTATGGCAATGATGCTGAATACCAAGATCATGCAAAAAGAGCCACAACTACAAAGAATTTTTTCTGTACTCATGATTAATAGTTTTAGTTATTATTAGAATATTTTTTAACAAACATTACTTAGTTGAATTCTGTGCTGTCTGTATCACATTATTAAAATAAATAGCAAACGGCCGGTATGCTAAATGCGACCATTTAGAAAATGGCACTTCGATCATTAACATTGGAAAAAGAGCCATCAAATGAAAAACGTACATATAATAAGTGGCATACGGCAAGCCATAAATTCTGAAAAAATGAACCAATATCCCCGATATTGTTGTTAAGAATAATAGTGCCAGGAAAGTCCAATCGGTAATATGAGAGTGCTTACTCTTTTCAGATGTTTTTTTTATCCGTTCAAGAATAAAATATACTATCCCAACAGTTAGCCCAATTGTGGCATAATAACCTAACAACCGTTGAGGATGCCACCACTCATAAATATTATCAGTTTGAAACCAGGGGAGAAATACCATGATCATTATTAACATGATAACATAGCTTGTCATTAAGAACAAATGAATTATCCAATAAGTGCTTAACTCATACTTTTTACCTGTTAATTCAGTATCACATTTTGAAAATTGTTTTTGAGTAAAAAAATGAAGTATAAGAGCCCAAAATTCTGTAAAATATAATTTGAAAGGAATATTAAGGTCCTTTCTGCTCCATACAACTTTCAAGTACATATTGAAAATATTACTTAATAAAAAGAATGCTAACAACGCAGCCATAATCCAATCACCTATTTCAATTTGTTTCCATGGTGCAAAAGTGTTTAGTTTAACACCTCCCTCGGCGGTCAATTCTGTTGTCATAGGTCCATGAAAGAATATAAATAGTACAAGTATAACAGCGGCGAGAAATATAATTGTACCGAATTCCCAAACTTTGGAAGTATATAATTTGCTAGCCAAACCTGTCCAGTCGTATTTAGCTGTAAGGTATCGCCTTAATGACATCATTAATTCACCGGGGTCTGTTTTTTGTGGACATGTTGTACTACACTCACCACAATAATAGCATAACCATGGGTCAACGGATGACTGTATTTCATCCTCCAATCCCAGAACACTTAGTCTCACCATTTTCCTAGGAAATGAATTATTTTCATCAGACAATGAACAAACGGCAGTACAATTACCGCAATTGTAGCAAGCATTGAAATCAAACGCACCGTATTCTTTTAGTTCTTTTGCAAAATCAGGATTTATCTGTGCCATCTTATTCCTTATTCTTTAATTTGTAATAATAATATTCGTCATCATCATCTAGTTCACCTGCTTCAATAAAACCATATTTTATTAGTGTCATCAGATTATATGTTATAGCATCAATGTCATCATCCATTTCTTTAGCTATTTCAGGAATTCTTTTTTCACCAGTCTCGAGTGACTTCAATATCTTTTTTTTGAGTTTATTAAACGCCTTAATGTTATCTTTTACTTTTTGAGAAACTTTGCGTTTTGCTTTCATTACATCAATTGTCTTCTTCATCGCTTATTGTTTTTTACGATTTTTAATCAATTAAAGCATCTACCATACTTTCAATTTCCACATCAGTATATCCAATAAGTTGAATTGAATTTGAAGGGCATACTGGCAGGCATATACCACATCCTTTACAACTTGCTTCATTAACAACAGCTATCATTTTACCCTCATGGTCAGTTTTTACAATTGCATTAAAAGGACATACGTCAGCACATTTATCACACCAATTACATGATGCTTTATCAATTTGTGCAAGTGTTGGTTCCAACTCAATTTTACCTTTGCTTATCAATGAATTAACTTTTACTGCAGCAGATAATGATGATTTTACAGATTCAGTAATATTTAAGGGTGCCTGACATGCCCCGGCAATAAGTACTCCATCAATTACTGTTTCAACAGGTCGGAGCTTAGGATGGATTTCATTGTAAAATTTATCCCTTCCTATTGGTACTTTCAAGATTCTATTTGCTGAGCCATTCTGTCTTGGAACCAATCCTGTTACCAATACCACCAGGTCAGCAACTACCTCTAATTCTTTATCAGCGGTTAGTATATCTTTAATTTTTACAATAGTTTTACCATTTTCTTCATAAACTTCGGTTGGCGAGTCATCAAAAGATTGCAAAAAGATATCTCCTTGTTCCGATGCCTTGTTGAATAATAATTCTTGTTTACCATATGTCCTTATTCCTCTGGTAAAATGAAAGTTGTTAATTACTTTGTATTTTTCTTTTACCATTATCCCGGTATGAATTACCGAAGTACAACAATATCGTGAACAATATTTATTATCCCCATCAACCTGACGGCTACCTACACAATACACATAGGCAATGTTTTTAATCTTTTTATCATGATAAATAAGCTCATCCTTATTTAGTTCAATCAATCGCTTAAGTTGTTGAAGAGTAACAACATTATCTATTTCCTTATATCCAAACTCTCCGGATTTTGGTTCGTACGGATCTGCACCTGTTGTTAACAGTATAGCGCCAACATTAATATTGAGAATTTCTTCTTTTTGGTCGAGATCAATTTCATCACAAATTTTAACACACTTGCCGCATTTGGTACAATGTTCAACATCAATTGTAGGAATCTCGGGGAACTCACTTGGAAAATTTTTATATATCGCTTTTTGTTTGGTTAAACCAAAATTAAACGGATCATCAAATTCAACAGGACAAATTTCCACTGCTTTTTTAAATTCTTCCCAATCTATTTTACAATCGGGTTTTATATGCCTTGGTCTGATTTTAATTTTAATTTCAAAGTTGCCTACACTTCCTGATTTTGAATCAATATCTGCTCCTGTGAAAAGAGTAATATTACTTCTTTCCATTATTTTGCTATAGAGCCTGGAAATAACTTCACGGCCTGTTTCGTTTGTGGTGAATAACTCATTCCATTGTGCTGCTCTTCCTCCAACAAAATATTCTCTTTCAATTAAAAAAACTTCAGTTCCCATTTCAGCAAGCTCTATTGCCGCGCGCATTCCGGCAATTCCAGCACCAATAACAAGAACCGCATTATTTGACGGAATCTCCATTGTTGTCAAGGCTTGCGAATGCTTCGCTCTTGCAACACCTGCCTGTACTAGTTTTATAGCCTTTTCTGTTGCTTGAGGTGGGGTATCAGAGTGTGCCCAGGAACACTGCTCCCGAATATTAACTTGAACATAATTATACTGATTTAAACCTGCTCTTTGGGCAACATTCCTGAAAGTATTTAAATGAAGTTTTGGCGAACACGATGCAACAACTATTGCATCAAGGTTTTGTTCTTTAATATCATCAACTGTTTCATTTTGTGACGAATCGGAGCAAGCAAACATTGTTACTTTTGAAAGAACAACATCTTTTTCTTTTCCAATAATCTCCTTTACTTTCTCGCAGTCAACATAATCACTTATATTTGAACCACATTGACAAATATATACACCTATTCTGTTTTTCATTTTAAACCTCCTTTCAAATAACCGGCAGCTTCAGCTGAGGCTGCTCCGGCAGACAATATTGAGTCAGGAATATCCAATGGCCCTGTTGACGTACCAGCAACAAAAACTCCGTCAATATTTGTTCGAGCCGGACAACATAGTTCATCAACTTTATTCACATAGTTATAAGCATCCTGCTCTACTTTTATATTCTTAAACATTGTAGAAAAATCAGTGTTTGGCAATACACCTACCGATAGAACAACAAGATCATGCTCTGCTTCTTTAACTTTGCCTGCCTGAATATCTTCGTATCGAATAATCAAATTTCCATTTTCCTTTTCCTTTATCAAACCTGCTTTCCCTTTTATAAATTCAACACCCATACCTTTGGCCTGCTGAAAAAACTCACAAAAACCTTTACCAAATGCTCTAATATTTATATAATAAAGAGTTACATCAGCCATGGGTAATGCACCCATCAATAGCTGAGCTTGCTTAATAGAATACATACAACATACTTGTGAACAAATTGGATTTCCAATTGTTTCGTCACGCGATCCTGTACACAAAACATAGGCAATATTGTCGGGCATTTTCCCATCTTTTGGACGAAGCACATTGTTGAATGGGCGTGTAGGAACTAATTGCCTTTCCATTTGCATGGACGTAACAACATTTTTAAATTTTCCGTATCCGTATCTTGGTATTTTTAAAGGATCGAATAATTCAAACCCTGTTGCAATAATTACAGTTTTAAGCTTAATTGTACTTCTTTTTTCTACTTGGCTAAAATCAATAGCGTTAGCAGGGCAAACTTTTTCGCATAATCCGCAAAGACTACAATTTTCAATATCTATTGCTGCAATACGTGGATTGGCAATGCTGAATGGAATATAAATTGCTTTTCTACCTACCAAATCCCATTGATATTGATCGTCCACTACCACGGGACATCTGTCTTCACATATTTGGCATCCTGTACAATCTTCTGTTACATACCTTGGCTTTTCAACAAGAATTGCTGAAAAATCATTATCAGAATGCTTTTCAATGTCCTCAACTACACAGTTGGTAAAAATTGAAATATTTGGATGCCTTGCTGTTTCTGAAACTTTTGGTGTTGTAATACATGCGCCACAATCGAGTGTTGGAAAAACCTTACTTAAATGGATCATCTTTCCTCCTATAGAGAGATCTTTCTCCACAAGTATTACTTTGTAGCCAATATTAGCAAGATTCAATGCCGCTTCTTCACCAGCTATCCCCCCACCAATTACAAGAACATCATATTCGTTTGATTGTGCCATATTATGGACATTTTTTATTTAAATTTTTTATTTAAACCTCTGCTCTTCCGGATTATAAATCCTATGATTAATTAGGTCGGGATTTCAAATCCCAAAAAGCTGATCCTTTATTTAGTTAGCCAATGCCTTAACAAAATTCTTCATGTGCTTAACAAATGGATCAGAGCAAACAGAACATATAGCTGCCATTTTTAATTTGGCTGGGTCTATCCCCTGTTCTTTCATCAGTTCATGTGTTCTCGAAACAACTTCTCCTGTTCTCTCAGTACAAGTTTCACTGTATGAACAATCAGTTCCGTCGGCAGCAATAAATACACCATCAAAGCCTTTGTCGAACGCATGCATTATCCATCTTGATTTGATAGCACTTGAGCAAGGCACATTTATTGTATAAACCGTTGGCGGATAATGTTTTTTCAGAAGCCCTGCTAAATCAATAGCAGGATCTGAAATTTTTTCAGTAGAAAATACAAGAATCTTTGGAGCTGTTTTTATCGCTTCCATGATGATTATCCTTTTTTCAAATAGATTTTAAAAAATCCTGATTCTTCAACTGTACCAAGATATTCATGGCCCTTTTTATTCGCCCACTTTGGAATATCACGTTTTGTTCCTTCGTCAGCAGAAAGAATTTCCATAATATCACCTGAACCGATAGTTCCAATAGCTTTTTTTGCCTCCAATAAAGGACCGGGACAAGCTGTTCCCCTTGCATCAACAGATTTATTAACTGTTAGATCAATTAATTCTACTTGTGTCATGATATCTAAAATTTAAATTTATAATTGGTTGATTATTTTACTTTCTAATAATTATTGTTCTTAAATAAACATGTGAATATCTGCTTCTTCAGCAGAAGTTAAATATTCTCCAATACCACATATTTCATCCGTAAGGTCATTAAAATCTTCTAATTTTTCAGCCCCCCAAATTTTTCCTGCAAGACTACAGATGTATACTTTAACATTTGTCATCTCTTTTGCCATTTCGAAAAATTCATACCAAGTAGAAACATTTAAGCTTTTCAATGAGTTTACGAATTCTTCTTTTAAATGAGAAGCTTCGGCCAGATTGTCAATTTTATTTTCGTTGCCCTTAATAAAAGCACGAGCGCCCTGAAGCAAGACAAAAACTTCAACATCCATATCATCTGCAGCTGCTCCACTAAGGATTACGCCTGCTGCTGTTAACTTATCCAGGCTTCCTGAAAAGAGTCCCATACATAATTTTGCCATGATTATACTTTTTAGTTATTATTTTAATTAATTATCGTATTATTATTTTGTTATCAGAATTATTATTTACTTAATCATTTAATGCTTAAATAAGTGAAGGTTTAAATGTCAAATTCAATCTTTTTAGTATTTAATAATTTTAGCATTCATTAATTCCCTTAACCTCCGCAACCTCCTGATTCTTCTACTTTTGGTGCAGGGTTACTTCCTGATTCACCAACTCCTATTTCAATTATTTCTGGGAACTTATTATTCCATTCTTGCCAGCCTCCATCAATAAGAAAAACCTTGTTGTATTTGAGTAGTTTTAATGACCGGCAGGCTAAAGAAGACCTATCATTTGTTAGAGAATAAATAAATATTGTTTCTCTCCTGTTTGATAGTTTATTTGAAAATTCCAATAATCCCCTTGGAATATTAACCGCTTCGGGTATATGACCTACTGTAAATTCTTCTATTTCTCTGCAGTCAATAATTTTATAATCATTTTTATGATCAATCATTTCTTTCAATTCGGCAACCGTGATTTTTGCAATCCCTGTTTGCGCTTTACTAACCAACTGATCAACATTATCGTAACTATTATTTTTTTCTGAACCACAACTACTTATAATTACAACTAATGATAGTAGGAAAAAGAGTTTATATATTTTCATTTTAAATTTTTTAAATATTAACTGAATTTGATCATGCTTTTAAGTGATGATCATCCACCACAACCTCCTTCTTCACTAACCTCACTCCCTGAATCGAATTCAGGATCCCAGGCAATAATTCCACCTGCTAGATTTTTAACATTTGTATATCCTAATTCTGTTAAAGCTTTGGTTGCTAATATGCCCCTATCACCCTTTTTGCAATAAATTACTATTTCTGCATCTTTTTCAGGAACAAACCATTGTTGATCATCTTCCCAAAAAGTGCTATTTCCAATTTTGAACTCTAGTATTCCTCGGGGGATAAGTGTTGAATAAGGCAAATTACCTTTTTCGAACTCAGCTGGTTGACGAACATCTATAAGAAAAAACTCTTCCGAATTTTCAATTTTAGCATTCAATTCGTCAACAGTAATTTCTTCAATATATGGTTTAGTATCAGTAGCTAAATCTTTTCCATTCTCATAAATACCAGCACAACCTGACAATAACAAAAAAATAAAAAAGGCTGCTATCATTTGATAGGTTCTTAAATTTTTCATGGTCTTCACGTTAAATTAATAAGCACTAAATTTTCCGGTTTTCTCATTCCATTTAACAAATACATACCAGATTAAAATGATTAATGTAACAAGAGCAAATGCCCCCGGATATCCTAGATAATCAGGAAGATAACTTTTAAAATCCCAACTTGGTGGAAGTAATTTTACAATAGGAGGAACAATAAATAACTTTGATACTGGAGAAATAAGAAGAAAGCCAAGTGCCGAAGCCCATAGTTTTACTTGCCCTTCGCCAACTCTCCAAAGTGTACCAACAGCACAACCTCCGGCTATTGTCATACCAAGACCAAAAACAAAACCGCCTATAATTGCCCTAAAGAAAAAATGCGGGAATACCCATGTCATTTCTCTGGTTCGTATAGCAATATCACCTACTCCTATTCCAAAATATTTTATGATAGTAAACCCGAATAATCCAATCATCAAACCTGCCATTACGCCTACTGAACCATCGGCCTCACCTGTCATAAACGGGTCGCGAAAAGCTTTTACAATGCAAAATCGAGAGCGTTGACTTATTAATCCCATGAGCATCCCTATTATTACAAACCACGTCATTATCTTATTACCACCTGAATATTGATATGCTACTACAAAAGTTAATATTAGCACTATCCAGCCCATCCATTTTTGCCAGTTGCCACTCTTAGTTGTTGCCGATAAAAAGTTATAACTCTTACCACTACTAAACTTCGGGAATTTTTCCATTTCCCACATAAGATATTTTAAAGCTACAATTACCCCAAGAAATAAACCTATAGTAAAAATTATTGCACCACCCGACATAGCCGGCATACCACTAAAAAAGGCACCAATTGTACATCCAATGCCAAAGGTTGCTCCCAGAGCCATCAAACTTCCTCCAATAAAACCTTTTATTAATTCTCCAATAGGTGGAATTCTTAGAGCAAATTCCTTTGATAAGAGAGCTGCTATAAATGAACCTATTACAAGGAAAAGGCATAACATACCATAGTAACTTGCATTTGTTGGTGTTGCATTCCCTAAACCAAATACTCCTATATATTTATATACATTTTCTCCCCAGTTATTTATTCCTCCACTTGCTCCCCATGGGCTTTTTATAGCAAACAGCAGGATGTTCAATGTTCCGAGCACTATTCCACCAACCCATACAGGCCAATGCTTTGCAAAAAATGTTTTATATAGCTGACTTAATATACCAGGTTCCTTTATTTTTTCTGCCATCTAAACCTCCTATTTTTTCTTTATGAGAAAACGACTTACCCCACCTGACAATTCACTTTCATCCAATAAAATATTTCCACTTTTATTACACCATCTGGGTAAATCAGATTTTGTTCCAGGGTCTGTTCCTAACATTTCAAGTACTTCTCCCGATTTCATCCCTTTTATTGTTTTTGCTAATTTCATCATTGGCATTGGGCATGAAAGACCCTTACAGTCTAAAGTTTCATTAATTTTTGTGTCCATGATCTAGGTGTTAATAATTGTTTTTATATCTATTGTTAATAATTTAACAAAGTAAATTGTATATTTGCTTTTTACCAAAAAATTAGGTGTGTGATAAATTTTTAAGTAATGAGAATATACTTTTATAAAAGCGAATTATATTTATCATTTAGATATGTGTTATCTTACATTAAATATATATAATTGACGGATATTAATATTGTAATTTAGCTCCAATTTATTAGTCAAAAGATGAGAGAGATAATTAAAGAGAATCGATGTAAAGACTGCGCAGTAAAATCGAACACAGTGTTCAACCTTAATGAGGAAGAGCTAATGATATTGTGTAATAATAGTGCAGAAATTAGTTTCAACAAAGGTGAAAGAGTCATTAAACAAGGCACATTTACACAGAATATTATATTCATTAAATCGGGGATATTTAAACTACATCTATCCGGACCTCTGCGTAAAGAGGAGATACTAAAAATAAATAAAGGGCCTATATTTGTAGGTGCACCTGATGTATTTGCCAACAAAGTCCACAGTTATTCCATTACTGCTTTAGTTGATACTGTAGCATGTTTTATTGAATATACAGGATATAAATATTTGGTTCAAAACAATGGTAAGTTTGCTCTTGAGTTAATAAAAACTCTAAGTCAAGGTATTGTATCCCACTATCAACATTGTGTAAATAAAATGCAAAAACAAAAAATAGCTTCTTTTGCAGAGGCATTATTATATTTTGCTGATTATATTTTTGAAAGCGATGAATTTCAAATCCCAATTACAAGAGTAGAATTTGGAGAATACATAGGAACTACAAGGGAAACAATTACCAAAATTATTCATGATTTTACAGCAGATCATATAATTGAAGCAGATGGAAGAAATATTAAAATCCTGAATAAAAAGTTACTTGAAAAAATAAGCAATATAGGATAGTACAATATTTCGATATTTCGGATTATTATCCCGTATACGAAATATTATTCATTCTTTTATAATCTAGTATAGAAATAATTTTCCCATCAATTGATATTATTCCATCTTTTCTGAATTCTGATAATGTTCTAATGGTGTTCTCAGTTGTCATTGATATTAATTCGCCAATTTCACGACGAGTAACAGGAAGACTAAATTTGTGGCTATTGTAAATATGATCAGCTAAAAACAGAATGAAATAAGCAATCCTTCCTCTTATCTGTCTTTGGCTTATTTCAAATTGTCTCTTAATAATGTCATCTGAAATACTACTCATCCTATTTAGTACACGCAAAACAAATGTATGGTTCGATTTAATAACATTTTGCAAAGCCATAATATCAACATCACATACTTTCGTTTCTTCAAGAGCTGCAATTGAATATTTATATGATGATTTTGAAAAAATACTCAACAAGTTTATAAAATCACCAGGTTGATTAATACTCAGAATGTGATCCTTACCATTTTTATCTGTTTTATAAAGCTTAATCAAACCACTTCGTAAATAAATAAATGAATTAATTGGATCACCTTCTTTAATTATTATTTCACCCCTTTTGTATATATATTCCTTTCTTGAACTGTTAACCACCTGGTA
Source organism: uncultured Lentimicrobiaceae bacterium (assembly GCA_964460905.1). Lineage (GTDB taxonomy): Bacteria > Bacteroidota > Bacteroidia > Bacteroidales > F082. The sequence continues at coordinate 31,729 of CAYWRM010000005.1, read as the reverse complement.
TTCCATAGAATTAAGAGAGTCAAACAAAAGCTTTCTATAAATACAAGAACTACAAGAATCTATTTCATTACTTGTTCTCATTCTAAATTATGATTTATAGTCCTTTTCATGATATATATCATATCTGTTTTTCTCTATATGTAGTTTTATAGATATAATTTTGTCTGCTTCAAAGGTATTCAATTTAAATGTTAAATGAATTATTAAAACCAATATAGATGCAAAAATTACTAATTCTTGGTGCAGGCACTGCAGGCACTATGATGGCTAACAAAATGCGAAACACACTTTCGCGACAGGAATGGGATATTACAATTGTCGATCAAAATAAAACACACTATTATCAACCAGGGTTTCTGTTTATCCCTTTCGGCATGTACACACGTAATGATGTTATTAAACCGAAAAATGACTTTTTCCCGGTTGGTGTTAATGTTATTTACTCAGAAATTAAAAAAATTGAGCCCGATAATAATAAGGTGCTATTGGAAGATGGTGTTGCCCTTAAATACGATTACTTGTTAATTGCCACCGGAACACGAACTGCTCCTGAAGAAACAGATGGGCTAATGGGTAAGCTTTGGTACAAAGAAATATTTGATTTCTACACTATTGACGGTGCTGTTGCTTTGGCTAACTATTTTAAAACATGGAAAGGTGGCAAACTTGTAGTAAATATTGCTGAACTTCCATACAAGTGTCCGGTTGCCCCACTTGAATTTGTATTTTTTGCAGATGCATTTTTTACGGAAAGAGGTATTCGGGATAAAGTAGATATAACATATGTTACTCCTCTTTCGGGGGCATTTACAAAACCACGCGCTACTAAGATGCTTGGTGAGTTACTTGAGCAAAAAAACATCAATATTGTGCCCGACTTCAATATAATGGAAGTTGATAACGACAATAAGAAAATAATAGATTATGGTGGTGCTGAAATTCCATTTGACTGCCTTGTATCTATACCAACAAATTTAGGTGCAGATGTAATTGAAACTAGCGGTTTGGGTGACGATATGAACTTCGTTAAAACCGACAAGCATACACTCCAACAGGTTGATTACAAGAATATTTTTGTAATTGGCGATGCCGCAAATATTCCAACATCAAAAGCCGGTTCTGTAGCCCATTTTGCTGCAGAAATAATTGAAGAAAACTTTATGTGTGCTATTGAAGGACGAGAACTTACCGCAACTTTCGACGGACATGCCAATTGCTATATTGAAACAGGATATGGAAAAGGTACATTAATCGACTTTAATTATGATACCGAGCCATTGCCGGGATCATTTCCATTTCCTGGTGTTGGTCCTTTTGGTTTGCTTAAAGTAACCAGAATGAATCACTATGGTAAATTGTTATTCAGATGGATTTACTGGCATATTCTCCTCAAAGGAAAAGAAATGCCCATTGATTCGGAAATGCAAATGGCAGGTAAGAAACTTTAATGCTCAAATATTAGAGATATGGATAATAATAATATTCAAGAGCAAATAAACGACATCAACCGAAAACTTGATATTGTACTGGATGAAATTGTTGCTCAAAAGAAAACCAGACAATCTATTGAAGATTTAACAGCTGACCTTACAATAATTAGTAAGGATGTTTTTGCTTCAGCTGTAACCGAACTTGATAATGCTGGTGTAGAGGTTGATGGAGAGGGAGTTAAACTTCTTGTACTGAAACTTTTCAGACACATCGATACACTTACCGACCTTTTTAATATGCTTGAAAGCGGAAAAGACCTATTGGCAGATCTTACTCCAATTATACAGCAAGTTGGACTCGACAGCATTCATATGATGAATGATCTTGAGAAAAAAGGATACTTCGACTTCATACGTCAATCAATGAAAATATTCGACAATATTGTAACTCATTTTTCTGCAGATGATGTTCAAATGTTAGCTGACAATATTGTAACTATATTAGAAACTGTAAAGAATCTCACACAGCCGGATATGCTAAAAGCCATTAATAACGGTTTAATTGTTTACAAGAGTATTGATATTGAAAATACAGAGGAATATTCAATATTCAAAGCGCTGCGAGAGATGAACTCTAAAGAAATGCGAAAAGGAATTGGGTTTATGATAACATTCCTCAAGAATATCTCAAAGGAAACTATAATTGCACAAAATCAAAAATAAATATTCATAATACCAATTAGTTATCAAAATGAGCCTTACAAAACAAAATATTTTTCTGCTTATCGATTTAAATTATTTGTTGCATAGCATAGCTACGGAAGAAATATTTTAAGAAGAGAAGATGGAAAAGATAAAGATTTTAAGGCTTATATTGGTAGCTATTTGGTATAAAACTAAAAACAAAAAGATATGTCAACAAAAACAATTGCCGGAGTTGAAATAAATGTAAACGATGAAGGATACATGACAGAAGTTTCACAATGGTCGAAAGAAATTGGCGCTGAAATTGCCAAAGAAGAAGGAATTGATTTAACTGAAAAACATTTTGAGCTCATCGACTTTATTAGAAATAAAGTTGCCGCTGGTGAAGGTCTTACCATTAGAGGTATAGGCAAATCAGGAGTTGTTAATGCAAAAGAATTTTACCAACTATTCCCCGGAGCACCTCTTAAAAAAGCAACAAAAATATCTGGTGTGCCTAAACCTACATCTTGTATCTAAATTAGTAGCTATAAGAAAGCGTCAATAACTTCGTTACACTCGTATTTAAAACCAGTCATTTACAAAAGTAAACTTCTGATTTTAAACACTTCGCAAGCCTCGTTCTTTACGCCTTCTTAAAAGCTACTCCAAAAAAATAGAGTTTATAATAGGCGCAAATTAGAATTCGTCCATATTGCATTCCTTTATCAATAAACTCTTAACTTTTTTATAAAAGACATAAATTATAAATTAACTTAACCATGGAAAAAGAAGAAAAAGTGCCTTTAAAAAAGATATTGCTAATATGTTCAAAAGCAAATCTTGAAGATGTTTATGCAGCCCTTGTTATGGGAAATGGCGCCGTTATGGAAGGAATTGAAACTAAATTATTCTTTACCTTCTTCGGGCTTGATGCTATTACAAAAAAAACCATGAACAAACTACATACAGCCACAACCGGAAACCCAGGCATGCGTATGCCCGGCGGGCTACCATTCCCAACAATGTTAGGTGGACTACCTGGTGTTGAAGCAGGTGTATCAGCTATGATGCGGAAGCAGATGGATGAACTCGATATTCCACCTGTTGATGAATTTCTTGAATTAATAACCGCCGGTGGTGGCGAAATTTATGCCTGTAAACTAGCAATGGATATGTTCAAGCTAACCAAAGATGATCTACACGAAGAAGTAAAAGCCGTTATTACTGTCGGTGATCTTTATGAAATGTGTGATGGCCCGGGAACACAAATTGTGTTTACATAAAAGCACTTAACTTTTCAGGTTTTTTCTTCTTGAAAGGACAAGTACTCATTAAACAATTGATAAGTATACTTACTACAAAAAGAAAAACGAGTTTTCTTACAAATAGAAATGAAAAACCTCTTCAATAATGGAGAGGTTTTTTACTTTTGTGAATTCAAGTACAAAATGGAAGAAATAAACACGAAAAATAAAGAACCAAAAGAAAAGGTGATGACTTTTTGGGATCACCTCGATGAGCTGAGATGGCATATAATGAGATCACTTATTGCAGTTGTTCTGCTAGCTATTATTGCCTTTATTAACCGTGAAATTATTTTTGATTATATTATACTTGCCCCCAGCAGTTCCGATTTTATTACAAACAGAGCTCTTTGCCAACTTGGAGATTGGTTATCGTTAAACGCACTATGCATTAAGGATATGAAGCTTCAAATTATTAACATTAAGATGTCTGGGCAGTTTCTTACTCATATGTATATTTCAATAGTTGCAGGTTTTATACTGGCTTTTCCATATGTTCTTTGGGAAATATGGCGGTTTATTAAACCTGCAATGAAAGAAAAAGAAAGAAAACATTCAAGTGGTGGTGTATTCATAAGCTCGGTATTATTTTTAACTGGTATATTGTTTAGTTATTTTTTAATTGTGCCATTAACAGTTAATTTTTTGGGTACATATCAGGTTAGTGAATCTGTCTACAATCAAATATCCTTAACATCTTATATTAGCACAGTTGTTTCTGTAACTTTTGCAGTAGGCCTGGTTTTTGAGCTGCCAATTCTGGTTTACTTCCTCACTAAAATAGGTGTAATTACACCTGAGTTTATGAAAAATAATAGAAAGTATATGTATGTTATCATGTTGATACTTTCGGCTATTATTACTCCTCCTGATATGTTTAGCCAGATACTTGTTGTTTTGCCTCTAATTGTATTGTACGAATTTAGTATTGGCGTATCGAATAGAATTTACAAGAAATCTCAAGAAGAGTTAGCCTGACACCTGGCTTTTTAAACTTTATACCAAGAAGGATTTCCTGTTGCAAAACCCATAGTAAGCTGATAGAACCTTTCCATTGCCTCAACATGCACCCAATGGCTTGCTCCTTCAATTGTAATTATTTCGGCATTGGGAAAGTTATACCTGATTTGCGGAAAATCTTCCAATAAGATATAATCAGATGCTCCACCTTTTATAAACAAAGTAGGTTTTTCAAATTTTGTAATTGTATCAATGGCATCAAACATCTGATCCAAATTATTATCTATACCGTCAATATATATACGCCACTCAAATTCATTTTTATCTTTACGATGTAGATTTTTCATTATAAACTGACGTATGCGTAATTCAGGAATAAAATCCGTCAACATTTTTTCTACTTCTCCCCTATTATCTACTGTACTTAAATCAACACCTTTCATGGCATCAATAATCTTCCTGTGATGTTTTCGGGGTCCATATGCTTTAAGAGTAATATCAACAACCACAAGTTTTTTAACCAAATGTGGATTTTCCAGTGCAAAACGCATTACCACTTTTCCTCCCATAGAATGTCCAATCAGTATGGGATCCTCAATTTCATGCTCATCAATAAAGTCAAACAAGTCATCTGTTAAAGCTAAATAATTAAAATTATTACTTTGGGGTGATTGTCCATGGTTACGCTGATCAACAACAAAAACCTCAAATCCTTCCATTGCTATTCGCCTTGCATAACTAACCCAGTTATCCGAGACTCCAAATAAGCCATGGAGTATTATTATTTGTTGATTTCCCTTTTCGCCAAATCGACGGTAAAATAATTCCATACCACAAAATTAATAAAATGGCGTAGATGTTTAATTTTATGTTATTGCCAAATCCTTATTTGTTTTGAGCAGAAAGATTCAATGTTGCTTTTTTAAAACAAGTGACAAATATTAATGAAATATTAACTAATTTTGAAATTCAAAATCAACAATACCATACCATGATTATAAAAATTATAGAGATATTACGTATCGCAGGGGCAAGCTTTGGAATTTATTGGGCCTATTATGTAGGAATGTCAACCGGTACTCCTGCTGAATCAGTGCTTCACATCCTAACACCTTGGATTATCGTATCAATATCAGGTACTTCAGCCATTGAAGGATTGTTTTTTGGCAAGCAATCTGCCGCTGAAAAAGGATTTAAAAATGACGGAGGTTACGCTTACCAGTCACGTATTGCATTATTATCGTACGCAGTTATTTCGCTTGTTGTTTATTTTGCAAACTGGGGTACAAATGCCGAAGTCACTATCATGTTAACGTTTCTTTTCTTTATGTTCTTTTCAGCACTTAATCATGGTTATCAGGCAGTTGTAAACCACAACTATCGGTGGGAAAACCTCAATAGACCCTTTCTAACAGCCCTGTTAATTGCTGCAATGTGGTATCCAATTACTAATGTACTATTTTAGCTAATCTCAGAGCCAGGAACCTTCAGATTAAAGTATTTTCTCATCACTTACACTATATGTGTATCAAACAATGCTAATAGTACTTTAATTTCTGTATTCAATGTGGTATTTTTCCAGGTCACTTTCCCACCCATCACTTTCAATAATCCCAATTAGGACTTCACTTATCCTTTTTAACAATACATTATCATTGGAGGCAAAGCTGAAATATTCCTTAAAGTAAGAGCTTGGGATCACTTTTATAACTTCATCAAATTTAGATAATTGCACATAATAATTTAGTATGGCATCATCATAAACAAAAGCTTTGATAGTACCATCATTTACAGCCTTCAACCCATCATTAACATTATTGTAGTTAGTATATTTAATTTTATAATGATCAAGAAATTCGGCTGTACCTGTACCTGCAACACAACCAACATCTATCTTTCTAAGATCCTCAAAACTACTAACTTCCGATTTAAGGTTATGAACAGTCAGGCTGGATGAAATGCTAGCCGTAAGCCCAGAAATAACTATAACAGCAGTAAACATCCAAATCATACCTAATATTCTCCCCCAAACAGTAGTAGGGGCTTTATCTCCATAACCAACAGTTGACATTGTTGTTGCCGACCACCATATTCCATCGCCAACACCACTAATACCCTTTCGGAATTGTTCCGTATTCCGTTTATTTTCCAATAACCAAACAATTACACCAAAAATTAAGATTATCATAAAAAGGGGAATAAAAGCCTTAAGAAAAGATATTGAAAACAAGTCAGATAAGAAAGCTAATATGTCATTGGTTTTTTCAACTTTTGTGGCAAAAGCAAGATTCGTTATATAATATGGTTGGGTAAAACCAAACTTTTGAATTCTGGAAGCTGTTACTGTCAGCGGAGAGATAGCAATATTAACATCTCCATTTTCAACAGACTGCAATAATTCATCCAATTCATACTTCTTAAATGAAAAATTAATATCTAGTGAATCTGCTACTTTTTTCCATAGATCGATACAAACCCCACTGTATTGGTTGTTATTTTCGATAACAAATGGTGGTTTTACCTGAAATCCAACTTTTAGCTCCTCATTTGCTGAATTAGCAAATAATGTAGGTAGGAACAATAAAAGCAATACTAGTTGAACTTTTAAATATGAATATCTCATAATCTATCTTAATTTATTTCAATTAATCATTGCGACAAATATACATTTTTCAAAATATTGTATTATTAAAGGGGGGGGGGTCTATGTATCTATATATTACTTAATCACAATATCCTTAAGCCATCCTCTACCTGCCTGTGGATAACTATCAATATCCGGAATATAAGGTTTTATATCTAACAGAGGTGTCCCATCTATCATATCTGCCCCAAAAAATTCAATAATATTATCCTTTATCGATTTCATCTTAACAGTTGTTAAACCAATTCCAGTTGGTCGTTGTGGAGTTCTGGTAGCAAAAATACCACGGGGAATATTATCTCTTTTCGGTTTCTGAACCAGATCATAAAATTTAGATTTATGAAAATAAAAAAACAACATCGCATGAGTAAACGTATCTAAATCCAGTAATCCATCAATAAACTTAATTTCCAATTCGATATAACCTTCCGTTTTTTCAGAAAATCTTCCCTGGCGTGGGATGGTATCACCAATAACATAAGGTGTATGTATGATACCTATCGGCTTAATTATTACATCATCAATTTTCATAAGTTAGTAACTTGTTAAACAAGCATGTAAAAATTATACAGCTTCTTATATTGATATAAAATTACTACTTTTACTCCACAAATCAATAAAAAATAATATTATGAAACGACTAATTATTGCGACATTGAGTGGGCTTTTGTTTGGCTTTGTTTGCTTTGGTTTTGCTTGTAGTGGATCGGGTGGAATTGAAACATGGCTTGGTATATCCATTATTGCAAGCCGTACATTGATGGGATTTGGAATTGGCATAAGCCGCTTTTCTATGAAAAATTGGGCCATCAACGGAATAGTTATGGGATTTATTTTTAGTCTGCCTACTGCATTTGGTACAATGATGGGACCTGTAAACCCTGAATTTACACCTGAAATGCTTGCCATTTCAACTGTTGTTATGGGTATTATTTATGGGTTTTTAATTGAGCTTATTACATCGGTATTTTTTAAAGCAAAAATTTAGTTTAAGTAAATTGCTGTAACATTTGTACAATCTGGACAGCTTGCATAACTCCCGATTGGCGAAATACAATATTTCCATTTTTAAAAACCATCATTGTTGGTACACTTTGTATTTGATGTTTTTGGGCTATTGAAGGATTTTTATCAACATCAATTTTAAGGATTCTGATTTTATCACCAAGCTGCTTTTTTACTTCTTTTAATATTGGAGGCATCATTTTGCATGGTTGACACCAATGGGCAGAAAAATCAATTAATACCGGGATATCAGAATTTATTATTTCATTAAATTTACTCATGATTATTTTCTTTATCTTAAAAAGATATAGTTTTCAAATATCATGCCTTAGAAACTATCTGCCATAAGTTCACCTTATAGACCATTCTATTTAAAAAATAAAATTCTTAGTTACCAACTTTCAATTTACGTAAATAAAGCTGAATAGTATTATCAAGCCCATAATATAATGAATCGCAGATTAAAGCATGGCCAATAGATGCTTCATCAATCCATGGAATATTTTTTATGAAGTAATTAAGGTTTTCAAGACTCAGATCATGCCCTGCATTTAGTCCCAGGCCAAGTTCTCTTGCCCTAAATGCTGCTTCAACAAAAGGTTTAATTGCTGCGCTCCTATCATTTTCATATTCCGTAGCATAACTTTCGGTATACAATTCAATTCTATCAGTGCCGGTGTTAACAGCTCCTTCAACCTGTTTTAGAATGGGGTCAACAAAAATTGATGTACGAATCCCAGCCTCTTTAAATCTACCAATAACATCTATAAGAAACTCTTTGTTTTTAATTGTATCCCAACCGTGATCAGAAGTTAGCTGCCCGGGATCATCGGGCACCAAAGTAACCTGGTTAGGTTTATTTATTATTACTAATTCTATAAATTCAGGAGTGGGGTTGCCTTCGATATTAAATTCTGTTTTAACAACATTTTTTAATAGTGAGACGTCATCATATCTAATATGACGCTCATCAGGCCGAGGATGAACAGTTATTCCCTGTGCACCAAACGCTTCACAATCAATTGCCACCTTCACTAAATCAGGTTGATTTCCTCCCCGTGCATTACGCAAGGTTGCTATTTTGTTAATATTTACACTTAATCTAACCATTACATTTTGTTTTCTACAAAATTAATAAATTGCAGATCGAAAAATAGTGATACAACTAAGAAATAAATTATAAAATTTAATATACCCAGAACATAATTTGTTTTTGGACAATGTTTAATTGGGTATTCACATACAAAAAGAATATGAGAGCAGTAATTCAAAGAGTTAAAAATGCATCAGTTACAATAGATAAACAGGTTAAATCAAGTATCAATACAGGTTTACTAGTACTATTAGGAATAGAAAACTCTGATGAATCTGAAGATGTGATTTGGTTAAGCAAAAAAATTGCTCAGCTACGTATATTTGATGATGATGAAGGAATAATGAATCTCTCATTAATTGATATTAAAGGAGAGGCTCTTATTGTAAGTCAATTTACATTACACTCAAAAACAAAAAAAGGAAACCGACCATCATACATTAATGCAGCACGACCTGAAAAAGCTATTCCTCTTTACGAGAAATTTATTAAAGAGCTTGATAAACTGATATCTACAAATGTTAAAACAGGTGAGTTTGGAGCTATGATGGATATAAAACTAACAAACAGCGGTCCGGTAACTATTATAATAGATACAAAAATGAAAGAGTAAACTAAGTAGTACGTCTATTGTTTACGACCGTTTCTTCTCCTGTCTTTTATTTGCTTAGTTAGAAACTCATCGATGGCCATTGTCATTGATGGAGCCGACTGTGTAGGTGCAAGAATGGTAAGATTAAGTCCAGCATCCTTAACCGCTTTGGCAGTTGTTGGCCCAAAAGCGGCAATTAATTTATCAGACTGTTCATAATCAGGAAAATTATTTTGCAGTGATTTAATTCCGGCAGGGCTAAAGAAAATTACCAAATCATATTTGGATATTTCAACATCAGATAAATTACTGGCAACAGTACGGTATATAACTGCATTGGAATAGTTTATCTTGTCAGCATCCAATAACTTAAACATTGTTTGCTTATGAATATCTGAAGAAGGAACTAGAAATTTTTCTTCGCTATGCTTTTTTATCACACTCATTAAATCAGCAAAATTTTGCTTGCCATAAAATATCTTTCTTTTCCTGTACTGCACATACTTTTGCAAATAGTATGCAGTAGATTCAGATATACAGAAATACTTAAGGGAATCAGGTATTTCAAATCTTAATTCCTTAGCCATCCTAAAAAAATGATCAACAGCATGGCGGCTAGTCAATATTACTGCAGTATGCCCATTAAAAGCTCCTTTAGCCTTTCTAAATTCCTGAGCACTTATTCCTTCAATAGTTATAAACTTATGAAAATCAATATTCACATTAAATTTCCTGCATAATTCACCGTAAGGTGATTTATCCATGTCAGCAGGTTTAGGTTGGGAAACTAAAATATTTTTTACCTTCAATGCTTCAGATGTTTTTTGTTCCTAACAGAACACCTATGGTGTTAACCACCATAATGTTTTATATTACAGAACCGTTACCTATCAATCTTACAAGTACCAAAACAGGTACTATTTCGAGCGTGCAAAGGTACAAAATAATATGTACTGTCGAAAAAATTGTACTTGATTTTCCAATAATGACTAATTGTAGAATTCTATAAGCTTGTAATAGAATTATTACTCCTATGCCAATATATATGAAAAAATCACCTCCAATGTACAATATAACCAATATTATAGGAACCAACAACACGCCTGATAGAAACTGAATATTTCTACTAATCTCCAACTGCTCTATCATTAATTTATGTGTTTGAAATAAAAATGCTGACCCCCTAATTATTATGTATCTATATAATATTAACACTAGCAAAATCAAATAAATAATGCTCAGCAAACTATAAATAGAAAAATCAGTGATTTCTTTTTCAAAAAATAATTGTAAAATGAGCATAATAAAAATGCCTAATGATACTATAAAATTTAACCAAAAAAAACTTGAAACAAAGGCTCCAATAACTTTTGTGTCGCTATCTCCTACTCTTTGAAGTTTACTAACTAATCTTAACGATAGAATAGTTGAAAGTTTTTCAGGTAAAAAATACCAAATTACAGAAATAACACCCAATAATACAAATAGTATATATGTGATGACATCAGTATTTGAGCTGGCAAAATATAATGTTGGATTTATATCAACATTATCAAATTGGAGAAAGGTTAAATTTTCAACTTGCGATACAATGGTTGTATCAGCAATTGTAAAATTATTGTTAATAGTATCACTATTCTGTAATACATTCAAATAATATAGTAAGCTGTCTGTCATTATTAAACAATTACAAGAATAACTCCTTTGCAAATGTAAAAAATCACTTGAAAATGGAGGCATCTTTGTAAGAATATAAGAATAACAATTTTTCTGTTAATTAATTAACAATTTTTAAAATTTTCATTATATTTGAGCAGTAATAATAAACATATATCTTATGCTAAACATTATCATATTTGGCCCTCCTGGATGTGGCAAGGGAACACAATCATCAAAAATTACCGAGAAATACAATCTTGTTCACATTTCAACCGGGGATATTATCCGTAAGGAAATCAAATCAAGCTCAGAGTTTGGTATTCAGTTAAAATCAATTGTTGAAAAAGGCGAATTAGTGCCTTATGATTTAATAATAAAGATCCTTGAGTCAGCCTTAGTTAAGAACAAAAACTCCAATGGATTTATTTTTGACGGATTTCCTCGCACAATTGATCAAGCAGTTGATTTAGATAATATTCTTACCAAAGACAACACTTCAATTTCAATGGTGCTTTCTCTTACAGTTGAAGATGATGTGGTTGTTGAACGATTATTAAAGCGTGCACAAATTGAGGGCAGAAAAGATGATACTGAAGACGTTATTAAAAACAGGCTTAAAATATATAAAGCAGAAACTTTCCCATTAATAGAACGATACAAAGAACAGGGAAAATATTATGAAGTTGAAGGTTGTAATTCAATTGATAAAATATTTGAATGTGCATCAGATATTATTGACAAAAAATACAATCAACTAAAGGAGAATTAGCAATAAGGTATCTTATTGTTTATTATTTGGACATTGAAACTTGTGTATTATAGTATCAGGATACCAGCTCATAAGTATCACGGGCAATCATAAGTTCTTCATCAGTAGGTACTACAAGTACCTTTACTGGTGAATCAATTGATGAAATAATTGCTTTTTTACCCCTAACGTTAGCTTTTTCAGCATCAGTTTTAACTCCCATAAACTCAAGTCCACTCAGTACTTTTTTGCGTGTTTCAGTATCATTTTCACCAATACCACCGGTAAAAACAATAATATCCACACCTCCGAGAGCAGCAGCGTATGAACCTATATATTTTTTTACTCTGTAGGCAAACATATCCAAAGCTAGTTGTGCTCTATGATTTCCATCGGCAGCAGCCTCTTCCAGGTCACGCATGTCGGATGAAACACCTGAAATTCCTAACAAACCCGAGAATTTATTTATTAGGGTGTTTGTATAATTAATGCTAGTATCCTCTTTACCTGCAATATACAATAATGCACCTGGATCAAGATCTCCAGTTCGGGTACCCATAATTAAGCCTTCTGTAGGCGTCATGCCCATTGAAGTATCATATGATTTTCCATTATTAATTGCAGTAAGTGAAGATCCATTACCTAAGTGGCATGTAATTATTTTTTGAGTATTAATATCAACATCTAACATTTCACAAGCTACTGCGCTTACATATTTATGACTTGTGCCATGAAACCCATATCTACGAATTTTGTATTTTTCATAAAGAACATATGGTATTGCATACAAATATGAATGCTCGGGCATCGTTTGATGGAATGCTGTATCAAAAACACCAACCTGCACTACATCAGGAAGCAGTTGTTGCATAGCAAAAATCCCTTTTAAATTTGGAGGATTATGTAATGGTGCCAGCTCAGAAGATTTTTCCAAAGCTGTAATTACCTCATTATCAATTATAACACTGCCGCTAAATTCTTCTGCACCATGAACAACCCTATGCCCAACTGCGTGAATGTCTGATATTTTCTCAATACTTCCATATTTATCACTTATCAATATTCCCAGTAGATATTCTATTCCCTGCTGATGATCAAGAATCTCTCCTTCAACAGTAACTTGACTTTCATCACCTCTTGTGAACTTAATCGCACTTCCTTTTAATCCAATTTTATCAACCAAACCCTTTGCGATTACCTTACTCGATGGCATATCAAACAACTGATACTTAATAGATGAACTTCCACAATTTAATACAATAATTTTCATGCGTTCAATATAATTTATACTAGTAATAATCTACTTAATTGTTGAATTGGTAATAGTACTACTAACAGGTTTATCATTCTCATAATTATAGAACCCGCGTCCAACTCGCCTCCCCAGATAATTTGCCCTAACCAGCCTCTTTATTACAGGTGATGCTTTGTATTTACTCTCGCCATACTCAGCATATAGGTTCTCCATATATTTCAATATCTTATCCAATCCAATCCTGTCAGCAAGTTCAAACGGGCCTACATTGTATCCAAGGGTTTCGCGAGTAGTATGATCAATATCCTGCATAGATGCTATACCCTCCATTAGTATTTCACAAGCTTCATTAACAATGGGTATTAACATTCGCGTACTAATATTGCCAGGAGATTCATTCACACATATTCCTTTTCTATTAATCATCTGACAAAATCTCATAACTTTTTTATGGGCTTCCTCTGTAGATTGAACCCCATTAACAACCTCAACTATATTAGTCTTATCTATTGGTTCGATAAAATGTATACCTATGGCACGCCCTGGATGCTTAAGTACTTCAGCCAGATCAGAAATTACAAGTGTACTTATATTTGAAGATATAATAGTATTTTCACTAACCACCTCTTCAATTTTACGAAAAACTTCTTTTCTTTGCTCAATCTCTGTACCCTTCTTCCTTGAACTAATTGCTTCTATCACAACGTCACAATTCTTTAATCCAGCAAAATCGGTAGTACCGGTAATTCGCGACAATACCAGGCGTTTCTCCGATGCTGTAATTCCCCAATGAACTATTTCATCATCAAGCTGTGTTTCAAGATTAGTAAAAATTTCATTTATACGCTCAGTCGAAACATCAACAAAAACTACCTCCATCCCATAACGTGCTACAAGTAAGGTGATTGCCATACCTACTGAGCCACAACCAACAATTCCAACTGATTGAATTTTACCTACTACCTTAAGTCTATCTCCAAGCCCAAATTCTGCTAATTTACTCATCTTGTTATTATAATATTTTATTGACTGTTTATTATTCTGTATTGCTTATTTTCCGTTTGCAAAGATAGTTTTCTTAAGGTTTACAACAACAACAATTTTGCTATTCTCTTCAAAGAAGCCAATGCATTTGGCAAAAAAAATCAAGATTGTATGGCAAAACCTGTATTGATGCTTACCCTATCATAAGTCTTTAAAAACAGTAACGGTAGTATCATCATTGTAAACCACTCTGAAATCTAATTTTCTAAAAACAGATATCATAGCTTTATTATCAGAAGTTGTTTCAGCCGAAACACGTTTTATACCTGTGTTAGCAGCAATTTCGATACAATATTGTGTTAATATATAGCCCAACTCATTATGTTGCCAATCGTCGGGAACCAGAACGGCATACTCAGCATTAATAACGTCAGGGTCAGAAATAAGTCTGCCAACACCAATCAATCGCTTTCTACCTTCAAAATCAATTTCAGCAACTATTCCCATTTCACGATCATAATCAATATAACAAAATTGAGTAGCTACCTCATGCGAATTAAAATAAAAATCATATCTAAATCTATGATAAATAGACTCTTTAGAACAACTACCTAACATTTCCAGCCATAGTGCCTCATCCTCAGGTTTAATTGGCCTCAATAATATTTCAGTACCATCTCGTAATTTTGCCTTTTTCCTTAACCTTTCCGGGTAAGGTCTAAGCATTAGGTGCGAATAATCAATATTTTCTTTATCTGAAAGTTCATTGTCCACAACAATTCTAGCATCTAAGGCTATTACATCATCAGGAGTAACTATAAGTGGATTAATATCAAGCTCTTCTATTTCAGGGTAATCAGCAGCTAAATATGATACACGGATTAATACCTCAATTAATTTATCAATATTTTTAGGTTTACTGCCTCTATATCCTTCGAGTAATGGGTATATTTGTAATGATTCGATCATCTGACGTGCAAGTTGCTCATTCAATGGTGGAAATTCGAGTCGTTTATCGTTAAACAATTCAGCACTTGTACCTCCCATACCTGCAAGTATTACAGTACCAAAAAGTTTATCTTTTTTAATACCAAGAATCAATTCTACATCATCTTTCGTATCAATCATTTTTTGCACTGAGATACCATTAATTTTTACACCAGGTATTTTTGAAGATACTGTTTCGAGCATATTTTTATAAGTAGCTCTTACTATTTCATCAGTTCCCAAATTTAAGGCCACTCCCCCAACATCAGTTTTATGCGTAATTTCAGGTGAGCTAATTTTAAGCACAACAGGATAACCTTTTTTATTAGCAATTTCAACTGCTTCATCTACTGTTGTTGCAAGTTGAGGATGAGTTGTAGAAATTCCATAATCATTTATCAATAGCTTTGAATCATCCTCTGACAAGATTTTCGACTTTTTGAAAATATTGCCAACATATTTCTCTCTCAGGCTTTCCCTATCGTAATTGAATGATACAGGTACATCCTTAGGAGTCTCATAAAGTAATTCGAGATTGTTAATATACCGTGTCATGGTCATAAATGATCGCATAGCCTGACCAGGTGTACTATAAACAGGTATTTCAGCATCTGTCAACAGATTAAGACCTTCCCGCATACTAGTACCACCAAGCCATGCGGTCATTATAAATTTTGATGTGTGAGCAGAAATATCAATAATTGCCTGAGCTGTTGCTGTTGGGTTTGTCATTGCTTGAGGAGTAAGAATAACCAATACGGCATCAATATTTTCATCATCAAGGACTATACTTGTAGCCTGCGACAATCGAGTAGGTGAAGCATCTCCCAATACATCCACAGGATTCCCATGTGACCAATATGAAGGTAGTAGTTGATTAAGTTTACTCATCGTTAGATTTGATAGAGTTTCGAGCCTGCCTCCCAAAGAAATGATAGTATCGGTTGCCATTACTCCAGGGCCCCCTGCATTTGTAACAATAGCAATCCCAGTACCTTTGGGCATTCGTTTCCTACCAACAAGATCTGTAAAATCAAAGATATTACCAATATCGTAAACCCTTGCTAAACCTGCTCTTCTGAATACAGCATCATAAATAGCATCCTCCGAAGCCAGTGCACCTGTATGTGATGCTGCTGCTGCCGCAGATTCAGGGAACCGACCAGATTTGTATACAATAATTGGTTTTTTACGTGCAAATGCACGAGCCGCCGACATAAATGTTCTGGCATTGGCCAACGATTCAACATATAACATTATGGATTTTGTATTACTATCCTGACCCAGATAATCTATCAAATCTCCAAAAGTAACATCCACAGCATTACCAATTGATACAAAATAAGAGAACCCGATTTTTGCCTCATCGGCCCAATCAAGAATTGAAGCGCATAGAGCTCCTGATTGAGAAATAAATGCTACTTTTCCTTTTCTCGGCATACCGTTAGCAAAACTTACATTAAGTTTCGCCCTCGGAACTATTATCCCCAGACAATTAGGTCCGATAACACGCATATCAGGAAATTTATTGATCTGCTTTTTTAGATTTTCTTCTAAAAGTTTCCCCTCTTCCCCCGATTCTTTAAACCCTGCTGACATTATAATAATCCCGTTTATTCCTGCGTTTCCACACTCAACAATAATATCAGGAACCTGTTCAGCTGCTGTCATTATAACAGCCAGATCAGGTGTTTTCGGAAGACTCTTCACATCTGGAAAACAAGGAATCCCCATCACAGCTTCTCTACGTGGATTAATTGGATAGATCACCCCCTGAAAACCACCGCCCACCAAATTCTTTAATGTTAAACCACCTACACTATTAGGATCATTTGACACTCCAATAAGTGCTATTCTGTTTGGGCGAAAAATACTGTCGAGTTGCTTAATTGGCATAATAGTATATTATTAGGCTGATTATTAAAATATTATAAAATATACAAAGACTGTTATTTAGTTCACAAAAGTAATTAATGTTAATATAACATCGAACAAAAATATTGCATAAAAAAATCTCCGGAAGTTTTATGAATTTCCGGAGATTAAATGACTACATTTTTTATTAAAAGTATTACAAATAATTACTTTCTAGCAGGTTTGACCATTAGCATTAATATTGTCCCAAATAAAACTGCAATTCCGGAAATAGTAAATGCCATTGAGAAATTACCAATATCTCCCATCATTCCGCCAAGTATTGGACCAAGTATCCCGCCTACTCCATAAGCAAGAAAAACGAATGGATAATTTTGACCAACGTTTTTAGCACCAAAAGTATCTGCAGTTATTGTAGGGAATAGTGCAAAGTTACCGCCAAAGTTAAACCCAATTAGTGTAGCACCAAGATAAAGCAGTATTTCACTACCTGCCATATAGGTAAAGAGTATAACAAGTATACCTTGAGTAGCAGTCATAATAATAATAGATGTTTTACGACCAAGTTTGTCACTTAACATTCCCCATACAATTCTACCAATACCATTTGCCAGACTAAAGAAAACAGCCATGGCAGTACCAGCAATGGCACTTGCTTCTGCCATCGACAAACCATTTGCCTGTAGAGCCTCCATCGGATAAAGTTTCATTAACCCAATGGACATTAATCCTGCTCCAGCACTTACAACAAAAGTGAAAAATATTAAATAAAACTGAGGTTTCCTCAACATCTCACTACTACTGAACTCTTTATCTTCAGAAGATCCTGTTTTTCCTGCTACTGCTTCTTTATAACCCTCAGGTTTCCAGCCAACAGGAGGAAATTTCATCCAAAGTCCACCAATAATAACCATTATTGCGAAAATTATCCCATAGGTTGTAAATGTAGATGAAAGGCCAATATTCTCTATTAAGTGACCCCATGAACCAGCTAACTTTACCCAGAGCATAGCTCCGAAACCAAATCCAGCAACTGCTAATCCTGTAATCATCCCTTTTTTATCAGGAAACCATCGCATACCAACCGCAATTGGTACAACGTAGGCAAATCCAATTCCAGCACCTCCAACAAGACCTATTAATATCACCAAAGGCCAAAAACTAGTGCCACCAAATAAACCTGCAATTAGGTATCCTAAACCGAGAACTATACCCCCAAGAAACGTAAGCTTTTGTGGACCCCATGTCGCTATTTTTTTTCCAGCAAAAACCATAAATACTGCAAAAGAAACTAGTCCAATTGCAAAAACCCATTGTGTATCAGCTTTCGCCCAACCTTCAACTATGAGCGAAGGAGTAAACACTGACCATGCATAAATAGCACCTAATGCTAACTGAATTAGTATAGCACCCAATACAACTAAACCACGGTTCATTACTTTTTGATTTTCCATTATAATAAATTTATGTTAAAATTTATCGTCCGCGTTTGAAACGCGGATGCCCTAATTTAAATGACATCCTCGTTTCAAACGAGACGAGAATTAAGTGAAAAATGAAACTATCGTTTAACTTCAACTTTAGCACCGGTGATAATTTCTTCAACAACACCCGGATCGAGTAGTGTAGATGTATCACCCAGATTAGTAGCATCACCTTCTCCAATTTTACGAAGAATACGGCGCATAATTTTACCGGAACGAGTTTTTGGTAAACCACCAACAATCTGAATCTGATCAGGTTTTGCTATTGGTCCGATATACTTATTCACTGTGGCTTTAATTTCAGCTTCAATTGTTTCTAATTCGGTTTCTGATAATTCATCACAAATTACATAAGCATAAATACCTGAGCCTTTAATAGCATGAGGATAGCCAACTACTGCAGATTCATTTACCTTAGGATGTTGATTTATTGCATCTTCAACCTCGGCAGTACCAATACGGTGACCCGATACGTTTATTACATCATCAATACGACCTATAATTCTGTAATATCCTTCTTCGTCACGTTTGGCACCATCACCAGTTAAATATAAGCCTTTAAATGCTGAAAAATATGTTTCAAAACAACGTTTGTGGGCTCCATAAAGTGACCGTAACATTCCCGGCCATGGGAATTTAATACATAGTATACCCTCAACGCTATTGCCTTTAAGCTCATTACCCTCAGGATCAACGAGTATTGGTTGAACACCCGGTAATGGTAAAGTAGCAAATGATGGTTTAGTTGGGGTAATACCAGCCAAAGGAGTAATCATAATACCACCGGTTTCCGTTTGCCACCATGTATCAACAATTGGACAATTACCTTTTCCAACAAGGTCATGATACCAACGCCATGCCTCTTCATTTATTGGCTCACCAACTGTTCCAAGTACTTTCAATGAGCTAAGGTCATGTTTTAAAACCCATTCATCTCCTTGTGCAACCAATGCGCGAATAGCTGTAGGTGCTGTATAAAACTGATTTATTTTATATTTATCAACTATTTCCCAGAACCTACCAGCATCAGGCCATGTAGGAACTCCTTCAAACATAACAGAAGTTGCACCAGCCAATAATGGTCCGTATACAATATATGAATGACCTGTTACCCAACCAATGTCGGCTGTACACCACCAAATATCACCATCACTATACTGGAATACGTTTTTAAATGTATATTCGGCAAAAACCATATATCCTGCATTTGTATGAAGAACACCCTTTGGTTTTCCTGTTGAACCTGATGTATAAAGTATAAATAAAGTATCCTCAGAATCCATAACTTCAGCAACATTCTCTGTACTTACACCTTTTAAAGCATCATGCCACCAAATATCTCTACCTTCAACAAAATTTACTTCTTCTCCTGTACGTTTAAATACAATTACGTTTTTAACAGAAGGACATTTTTCAACAGCTTCATCAACAATTGCTTTTAAAGGAATAGTTTTTGTTCCACGATAACCACCATCTGATGTTAGTACCATTTCACATGATGAATCATTAATTCTATCAGCCAATGCTGTTGCAGAAAATCCGGCAAAGATAATTGAGTGAATTGCTCCTATTCTGGCACAAGCCAACATTGCTACAGTTAATTCGGGTATCATAGGAAGATAAATTGCAACTCTATCTCCTTTCTTAACACCATTGTTTTTTAAAACATTTGCAAATTGTTTTACCTTATCAAAAAGTTCTCCATAAGTTAGTTTTACTTCTTTTTCTTTTGGATCATTAGGCTCCCATATTAGCGCAACCTGATCTTTTCTCATAAACATATTTCTTTCAAAAATGTTTTCGGTAATGTTCAACTTTGCGTTTTCAAACCATTTAACTTGTGGAGCATCAGGACCGTCAAAACGCCAGTCAAGTACATTATCCCACTTTTTTCGCCAGAAATTAGATTCTGCAATCTCCGCCCAAAATTTTTCAGGATTTGCAACACTTTCTTGATACTTCTGCAGATATTCTGCCATACTGGAAATCTTATTACTCATAACTTTTAAATTGTTAGATGAAAAATATTATATACTAATGTTAATTATTTAACAATGGTTATTAAAAAAAGGCTAAAACCTTAACCTTATCATTACTACCCGTAAAAATACAACTTTCTTAGTCTTATTTATTATTTATGCTCATAAAAATATATGATATAAATCAGTTAATTAATTGCTATTTATGAGAATGCCTTTTAACTGCTATATATCAGTTGATTTATCTATTGTTTACAGGTTTCAATAGTTAATTATTAGAAACTAATTAAGGCAAAAATTACAATAAATTAGAAAGGTTTAATAAATGCGCGTCCATAAATTATGAAATAAAGCCTCTTTCAGAATTATAAACAACATTGTAATTTGATTAAGCTCACATTCAAAGGTTAAATATAGCGCATGAGATAAAAATAATCTAAGATTTGAAAGAAAATCTGACCCTGTTTTGCTATAGTGACAAAATTAGTCTGGTATGAAGTTATATCGATGTAATACTATAATGAAGATACTGTTTATTGAATTTAAGTTGAAAAATTCATCACGCAAAGACGCGGAGTCGCAAAGTGTTGGATATGAATAATTCTATGAATGAGTTAGTCTGAACCTATAAAAACTGGGGTTTTTAAGAAAAAGTTTTTAATTTACTTATTCTTCGCGGCTTAGCACCTTTGCGAGAGGTACTATGAATAATTCAGGTTAAATCGATGCATTACATTGCATCTATTATTTCGTCAGTTAATTCCAGGTTATGAAAAACATTTTGCACATCATCATCATCTTCGAACTGATCAATAACTCTCATTATTTTCAGAGCATCATCCAAATTTAATGTTTTTGTATCGGTTGGAATGCGTTGCAAATCAGCAGATTCAGGCTCAATATTCATGTCTTCAAGCTTTTTAGCCATTGTGCCAAAATCTTCCAAAGAGGTTATTATATGAAAAAACCCATCATCTTCTAATACAAGGTCCTCAGCACCAGCATCAATAAACTCCATTTCAAACTCATCCTGATCAATATCACCAACAGGAACTATAAAAATTCCTTTACGGTCGAACATAAAACTCAATGATCCGTTTGTTCCTAAACTACCTCCCGATTTATTAAAAATTGCCCTGATATTTGCAACGGTACGCTGATTATTATCTGTTGTACATTCTACAAAGGCGGCTATTCCATTAGGCAAATAACCTTCAAATGTAGGCTCGGTAAACGAAGCACTATCTTTATCTTTACCCTTGTTAATAGCCCTGTCAATATTATCTTTTGGCATACTAACACCTTTGGCGTTTGAAATGGCCATTCGTAATCTAGGGTTAGCATCAGGATCAGCTCCACCTTCTTTTACAGCAACAGTAATTTCCTTTATAATTTTTGAAAACACCTTAGACCTCTTTGAATCTAATGCTCCTTTTTTTCTTTTAATTGTTGACCATTTACTATGTCCTGACATTCTTCTTATTTTTAGTTACTATAACAAAATTAATGCTAGCATTTTATTATGGCAAAATTAAGAAATTCTAGGTTTACAAAATATCACCGTACATTAAAAAAATATCCCTGTTGAAAAACCCTACAGGGATATAATGTTAAAACCCAGAATATGACTATACAATAAAGCGGATTACTAATGTCGAAAAACGCTTACCATCCAACAATGGTTATGCCGGCAGTAACAGGATATAATTCAGGGCCTCGATCACTTTGAAACATTGTATTTAACGAATATGTTGCAAACAAATTAATTATACCATAACCAAATCTAACAGTTGCATCAAATTTAAATGGTTGCAGATAGAAGCTGTTATTGTTTTTTACAATATTTCTCTCATTTGAATTAGGAGTACGATATGCAGTTGGTAAAATTTGATCGGTACCCGTATCTCTCAGGAAATATACTTTATCGGCATCGTTAAAATATACTTTAGTATGTGTACTTATCCGCATGTTTGCAACAACACCAAATGCAAAATGAAACCTGTGAATATTCCTTGGTTGATTAGTTTGTATTTCAAAAATTAAGGGTACAGTTAAATACATTGCTGTTAATTTAGTTTTTCGTACAGACACATCTTCTATATAGTAACCCTTAATATACGTACTGTCAGGTGAAAGGTAAGTGTTGTTGCTAAAACGATAGTTATTCCATGAAAGCCCCAACCCGGTAACTAAACCAATTGTTTTATTTTTATTTAAAGCAATGTTTTGCTCATAAATATTCAAGTTTACAGCAATTGATTTTTCGTATCTGAGATTTAAGTAATCGTATTCAGCTGCCCAGTTTGTGTTAAAATCAGGTGTTACATAACCGTTTATTCCCAGTTCAAAACCTCCCCAGTGACCATTAAATTTTCTAACTTTACGCCTTTCCCATTTTACATCACCATCATCACTAACTATCAAAGTATGCCTGCCTACAGATACGAATGTAGTATCACCTTCAATAACCTCTACATTTAGTAACCCAACATTAACTTTTGTTGTGTCATAATTTGTATAATGACTTGAGATTAATGTTGTATCATTTAATACGATTATTTCTTTCGCTTCATTACTATTTTTAATTATAACTGTTTCAGGTACTGAAGCATACCTCACTTCTGATGCTCCTGAGACTTGGTAAGAAAGATTCGATTTTGCATTTACAAAGCAAGAACTGGCACCACTTGCATTTACTACAGAACTAGTTGAAACAAGATTTTTACCATGAAAATCTGATGCTCCGCTACTTTCAACAACACTTGAAACAGTTACTCCGGTTAAGGTAACGTCAGATGCTCCGGAAACTTTTGTAATAATACTTTTATAATCAACATCTAATATTATATCGGATGCACCACTAACTATTATTTTAAGATCATCTCCGCTTAGAGTTCCTTTTGATATCATATCTGAAGCTCCCGAAACCCTAATTTGCTTAATATCTGGCGCAGTTACATAAAAATTTAATACCTTATATTTTTTAATTTTATTAGTATTAAAACCGAAATTCAATGTGCTGCCTTTTACTTCAACAGTTACATATTCTTGTATGTTTGAGTCTGTTTCAACTTCAACTGAGAAACTATCCCCCTGGGTTAAATAAACAGTTCTCGCTCCATCAACTTTTATAGCATCAAAGCTGCCAATATTGTGATTTTGTTTTGTTATTTCGCCGTTTCCGCGGATTTGAGCAACCAATGGAAATGTAGTAATAATTGATAGTATTACTAAAACTATTTTAAAAGTGATTTTTTTCATGATTCATATTTATTGATGATTTTGTATGTATGACGGAAATAATATGCTGATTGTTACAACTAGTTTTAAAGAAAGTTAAAAGTATTGTATATCCAAGATCCTTCCAGAGGATGAAGTTCCTGGTGGATGTTGTTGTTTTGGCTATTGTATATTAGTCTGGAAGGACCTATTCAACTATGGAAGGACCTGCGGACTCTTCCAGGTTGCGTACGGTATCTCTTCCAGATTGCATAGGGTACTTACAGATTAAGAGAGGCGATTTTTTTAGCTAATGTAACAGCCATTTTATAGCCTGATTCATGAGTCCAGCCAGCAATATGTGGTGATAATACAACATTTCTCAGGGAAATAAGATTCTTGAAATCATCAGGCAGCACTACGTTTTCAAACGAAAGCCCTTCGTATTCAAGCACATCCAGACAGGCACCAAGAACTTTCCCCTCCCTAAGGCTTAAAACAAGATCACTCGTTCTTAGTACACTACCCCTTGAAGTATTTATCAGATAAATATTTTTCTCAAACCTGTTGATAAATTCAGTGTCTACTAAATATTTAGTTTCATCTGTAAGAGGAATGTGTAAGCTTACAATGTCGCTTTGTTTAAAAACTTCATCCATTGTTGACTCTACAACAAACTCATCTGAAAAATTATTTTTGTATTTATCGTAAGCCAGCACATTAACATCAAAACCTACAAGCTTTTTTGCAAATGCTCCACCAGTATTTCCATATCCTATAATGCCAATTGTTTTACCACCAAGCTCGTAACCGCGATTGCCCTCACGAATCCAAACTCCATTTCTAACCTCATTATCAGCAATAATCAAATTACTAAATAAGGTAAGCAACATACCTATGGCCTGCTCACCAACAGCATCACGATTTCCTTCTGGTGCATTTAAACATATAATATCATTACGTTGGGCATAATCAACATCAATATTTTCCATGCCTGCACCCACTCTACCAATAAACTTAAGATTAGTACAGTGGCATAAAAACTCAGCATCAAGTATAATTTTACTTCTTACTATAATACCAATGTATTCATGAGCAATTTTGATGAAATCTTCCCTGCCAAAGTCATCAAAGTAATTACATATAAATCCCTGGCTAATAAGAATATTAGTTAGCTCAACATGAGCTGTGTCAATAAAAAGTATCTTTCCTTTTTTCATTATAAAAACAAAACTTACATTTGCGAAAATTTAATACTACTTATAAGTAAAACACAAAAGTACAAAGCTTATTTAATAATCACTTTATTATTAATAAAAGTCGTTTAGATTATTTGTTTTATTTTAGTGCAAACATTAAGAAATAAAGAATTCATGTGGCAATTTCTTGTTAGATTTATTTTAAGAAACAGGTTAGTTATTCTGATAACAATTGGAGTACTAACTATTTTTATGGGGTATATGGGATCAAAGATCAAGATGTCGTATGAAATGGCCCGTATGTTACCATCATCTGATCCCAAAAGTATTGAATATGAAAACTTCAAGAAACAATTTGGACTTGACGGCAATGTAATTTTTGTAGCAATTCAGGATCCAGATCTATTTACAACTGACCATTTTAATAGCTGGTATGATCTTGGCAATGAAGTACTTGAAATTTACGGCGTTCAGGAGGTAGTGAGTGTTTCGCGCCTATATAATTTGATACGTAATGATAGTCTTAAAAAATTCCAGTTTTTACCAATATCATCACAGAAGGCAAAATCACAACAAGAAGTTGATTCAATAAAAAATATAATTTACAACCTT
The DNA here is from genome assembly GCA_964460905.1 of uncultured Lentimicrobiaceae bacterium. Lineage (GTDB taxonomy): Bacteria > Bacteroidota > Bacteroidia > Bacteroidales > F082. The sequence continues at coordinate 6,013 of CAYWRM010000005.1, read as the reverse complement.
CCGCTTTATGACGGGCGTCTTTTTAATAGGGAAACTGACGTTAGTTTAATGATGATTACACTTAAAAAGGAAGTGTTAAACTCTAAGGCCAGAATTGGTCTGGTAAAGAATATAAAAGAAACAATTGATAAATTTGGGGATGAATATAAAATTGATGTTAAATATTCAGGATTGCCATATATACGAACAGTAACATCAAAAAAGATTCAAGATGAATTACTATTATTTGTTCTACTATCATTAGTAATCACATCCATATTATTATTTATCCTGTTTCGGTCTGGCAGAGCTGTACTTTTTGCAATGCTGGTTGTTATAATCGCAGTAATATGGGTGCTTGGAACAACAGTACTTTTTGGCTACAAGATAACAATCTTAACCGGTATCCTGCCACCTTTGCTTATTGTAATTGGTGTTGAGAACTCAATATTTCTATTGAATAAATATTTGAATGAGTACAGACTTCATGGTAATAAGGTTAAAGCTCTGTCGAGAATGATTTCGCGTATTGGAAATGCAAATTTGCTTACAAATGCCACTACTGCAGCTGGTTTTGCGGCATTTATTATTACAAGGAATGAGCTTCTGGTTGATTTTGGTGTTATTGCTTCTGTAAATATCCTGATAACTTACTTGCTATCACTCTTTATTTTACCAATATTATTTAGCTACTTCCCTGTTCCAAAAGCCAAACATTTACAGCATCTTGACAAAGGTTTTATTAGTATTATTGTGACAAGAGTAACCAACATTATTCTTACAAAAAGAACAATAATATATATTGTTACTTCTATAATTTTTGTGGTGGCAATTTACGGGCTAACACTACTAAAAACAACCGGAAATATAGTTGATGATATTTCTAAAAAGGATAAACTTTACAAAGACATGATTTTTCTTGAACAGAATTTTAATGGTGTTATGCCATTGGAAATTACTGTTAATACAAGAAAAAAGAATGGTATTCTTCGGCTTTCAACACTAAATAAAATTGATCAGCTTCAAGACACTCTGGCTCTTTACAGCGAATTCTCAAAACCGGTATCTGTTGTTGAAGTTGTTAAATCTGCAAAACAAGCATTTTACAAGGGTAATGAAAAGATGTATTCATTACCTAATAATCAAGAGAAAAACTTTATTCTATCATATGTGCCTGATATGGGGGATAGCAAAAAAGGTATATTAAATGCATTTGTGGATTCTAGTTTCCAAACTACTCGTATTTCAGTTCAAATGGCCAATATTGGCACTAATGATATCGACCGAATATTAACTGATATTCAACCAAAGATAGATTCAATTTTTTCACCAAAAAAATATGATATTAGCTTAACCGGCACGAGTGTAGTTTTTCTGAAAGGTACAAATTACCTTGTTAAGAATTTATTTATGAGCCTGATGCTGGCTATTCTTATCATTACAATATTGATGGCTTTAATATTTTCGTCAGCACGAATGATTCTAATATCTTTAATTCCTAATATTATCCCCCAAATACTTACTGCAGGAATGATGGGCTACTTTGATATCCCCATAAAACCATCAACAATATTAATTTTTAGTATTGCCTTGGGAATAAGTGTGGATAATACGATACACTTTTTATCACGTTACAGATTACAACTACGCCATAATAACTGGAAAATACGACCTGCGGTACTTGCAGCACTTATTGAAACAGGATATAGTATGGTTTATTCGGCAATAGTACTTTTCTTTGGGTTTTATATTTTCACACTATCATCATTTGGAGGTACCGAAGCTCTAGGATATTTAGTATCATTTACACTTATTATAGCATTGCTATCTAACTTGTTTGTATTACCATCGTTGCTGCTAACCCTTGACAAGCGAATTATAACAAAGTCGTTTAAAGAGCCTTATCTGGAAGTGTTTGATGAAGAAGAAGATATTGAACTTGATAAACTCATTATTAAAGAGTTAAAACCAAAAGAACATTTTGTTTATAAAAAAACAGAAAAATGAAAGGAATAATATTAGCAGGAGGATCAGGAACCCGTTTACATCCCCTTACCTTAGCAGTTAGTAAACAGCTAATGCCTATTTACGACAAACCAATGATATACTATCCATTATCGGTACTCCTTATGGCAGGAATCCGTGAGATATTAATAATCTCTACACCCCATGATACTCCAAATTTTGAGTTGTTGCTTGGCGATGGTTCACAAATTGGATGTAAAATTGAGTATGCAGTTCAAGAAATTCCAAACGGACTTGCTCAGGCATTTGTAATTGGTGAAAATTTTATTGGTAATGATAAAGTAGCATTGGTTCTGGGAGATAATATATTTTACGGAACAGGCTTCCCGGAAATTCTTATCTCAAGCAGTAACCCTGATGGAGGTATTGTTTTTGCAACACATGTAACCGATCCGGAAAGATATGGAGTTGTTGAATTTGATGATGATTTTAATGCTTTATCAATTGAAGAAAAGCCGACAAAGCCAAAATCTAATTTTGCTGTTCCCGGGTTATATTTTTATGATAACTCTGTTGTAGAAGTTGCTAAAAATCTAAAACCAAGCGCAAGAGGAGAGTACGAAATAACTGATATTAACAAGTATTATCTTGAGAAACAAAAACTGAAAGTTGCATTGCTAAGTCGTGGTACAGCATGGCTAGATACAGGAACTTTTACCTCGTTAACTCAGGCTTCGCAATTTGTTGAAGTTGTTCAAGACAGGCAAGGTCTTAAAGTAAGTTGTATTGAAGAAATAGCTTACAAAAAAGGGTTTATTGATGCAGCCCAATTAAGAAAAATAGCTGAACCATTAGTTAAGAGTGGCTATGGACAATATTTACTAGATCTTATCGATTAATGTGTTTGTCTCTAATGTCCGATTTCTTCGTTATGCTCGTCTTTAAAACAGTCATTTACAAAAGTAAACTCCTTGATTTTAAAGTCTTTGCAAGCCTCGAACTCAAACACTATAAACTAAACACTTGATTTTAGAAAAAAACACAAAATAGTATTTGTATATAAAAAATATTTAAAGCCTGAAACCCTAAGATATTTCAGACTTTAAATAACTAATGAGATCAATAAAATATCATAAATAATATGCATAATTACGAGCAGTTGGTGGAAGATTTTGAGAAACAACTCCATCAAATTGAATATAACAATAAACCTATTGAACTCTATAGCCCCATTAAGTACACTCTGGGTTTTGGTGGAAAAAGAATAAGACCAGTAACAACATTAATGGGGTGTGAATTATTTTGTGATGATTACGAAAAAGCCATGTCACAGGCAATTGCAATTGAGCTATTTCATAATTTTACCCTTATCCATGACGATATTATGGATAATGCACCAATTAGAAGAGGAAAAGAAACCGTTTTTAAAAAATGGAATTCAAATATCGCCATATTATCCGGTGATACATTATTTGCACTTGCATACCAATACGCTCAACTAGCCGACAAAGATATTCTTCACAAAACACTAACTGTTTTTAGCCAAACAGCAATTGAAGTATGCGAGGGTCAGCAATTTGACCTTAACTACGAAATTAACAACAATGTAACTGTTGATGAATATATTAATATGATTAGGCTAAAAACCGGTGTATTATTTGGTGCCAGTCTTAAAATTGGGGCATTAATAGGAGGAGCTCCTTGTGAGGATGCTGATCTGCTTTACGACTTTGGTGTTAACATTGGTCTTGGTTTTCAGTTGAAGGATGATTTACTTGATACTTTTGGAAATGAAAATATTTTTGGAAAAAAAACAGGCGGCGACATAATTACCAATAAAAAAACATTCCTTTACTTAAAAGCACTTGAAATTGCTGATAATCAAACAAAGGAAGAATTAATTTTGCTTTATAACTCACCAGATATTAATGAAGAAAATAAAATAAAACTTGCCAAATCAATTTTTTCAAAGTTAAAAGTTGATGATGCAGCAAATATTGAAATTGATAAATTTTTTATTGCAGGAATTAAATGTCTTGACAAAATTAATGTTGATAATAAGAAAAAAGAATACCTAAGGGAAGTTGCAGTAAAAATGATTAATCGTAATAAGTGAGATATGATTAATCGGGTAAATGAGTGAATGATTGAATCATTTTAAATTCTCCAGCTTTTCCAGGTCTTGCTGTTTTAACTCCCATATTTCAAATAATTTATTTAGCTCTTCGGTAGTGATATCATGTTGTTTGTATAGCTCTCCTGATTTTATCTCTTGCTCATAATCATCAGGGTTAGATAAATTATCGTTTATTTTATTAAGATTTAATTCTGTTTTCGCAATTTGATTTTCAATTTTATCAATTTCATTTTTTATTTTACGGAGTTTCTTTTCGTAATCTTTTTTGTTTTCCCAACTGAGTTTTTTATCTGAATTCTTCCTTTTTGAAGTAGCCACAGTTTTATCCTTTAGCTCAAGCACTGACAGTGAATCTATTTTTCTTCTTGCTATAAATTCTTCAACATCTCCTCTAAACTCTTTAATTACCTTATCTTTAAATTCATATATTCTATTGGTTAAACCATGCAAAAAATCACGATCATGCGAAACAATAACCAAAGTTCCATCATATTGCAATAAAGCATTTTTTAGAATATCTTTCGATCTCAAATCAAGGTGATTTGTAGGCTCATCCAATAATAGCAAATTACTGGGCTGTAGTAGTAATAATGCTAATGACAAACGTGATTTTTCACCTCCGGAAAGCACTTTTACCTTTTTATTTACATCATCACCTTGAAACAAAAAAGCACCAAGTATTGAATTTATCCTTTTTCTGATGTCACCAACTGCTACATTATCAACGGTTTCAAAAACTGTAAGCTCAGGGTCTAACATATCAGCCTGATCCTGGGCAAAATAACCGGTAGTAACCTGGAAACCAAGATTAAGATTACCGGAATAATCAATCTTATTAGCAATAATTTTTGCCAAAGTTGATTTTCCCTCCCCATTTCTTCCCAAAAAAGCAATTTTTTCTCCTTTCAGAACCTCAAAATCGATATTATCAAGAATCAATGAATCACCATATTTCTTTGAAACTTTTTTTCCATCAATGGTTACTTTTCCACTATGCGGTGCCGGAGGGAATAAAAAATGAATGGCACTATTATCAATATTATCTAACTCCAGCTTATCCATTCTTTCAAGATGCTTAACACGCGATTGCACTTGTTTGGCTTTAGAAGCTTTATATCTAAACCGTTCTATAAATCGCTCAACCTCATTAATTTCCTTTTGTTGATTATTATAAGTTGCCTGAAGATGTAATTCTCTTTCTTCGCGTTGTTGAATATATTCCGAATAAGCAACCTTATAGTCATGCATCTTGCCATTACTAATTTCTATTGTTCTGTTGGTAATATTGTCGAGAAGTGTACGGTCGTGCGAAACAACTATTACCGCACCCGGATATGTTATTAAAAAGTCTTCTACCCATTGTATTGATTCTATATCAAGATGGTTAGTAGGCTCATCCAAAAGCAATAAGGCAGGTTTTAGCAATAATAATTTAGCTATCTCGACACGCATTTGCCATCCCTGGCTAAACTCTGTCATAGGCCTGAATAATTCATCACGCTTAAAACCCAAACCCATCAAATATCTTTCAGCATTTCCCTTTAGTTGTTCAGGAGAATATATACTTAAAGTAGCATCTAAAAATGATAGTCTGTCAATTAGCTTTGAATATTCTTTATCGCTAACATTATCCGCACTTTCCAATTTTCGATGAATATTATCAATCTCAGCTTTGTAGCTTTCGATAAAGCTAAGAGCTTGCATTGTTTCCTGGAAAATACTTAATTCGGAAGAAATGATTTTTTCCTGTGGAAGATAACCAATAGAAACATCAGATGGTATTATTATTTTACCCATTTCTGCTTCAAGCTCCCCAGCCATAATTTTCAACAGTGTCGACTTTCCTGCACCATTTACTCCGGCAAGACCAATTCGGTCTTTTGGATTAATGTTAAACGAAACCCCTTCGAACAAAGGGGAGCCACCAAATTC
>CAYWRM010000004.1:96722-158119 GCA_964460905.1 uncultured Lentimicrobiaceae bacterium | reverse complement strand
ATGGATAACAACCTGAAAATATGCTTTGTAGGAAGTGGCACAATTTCAACAGCAATGGGGAATGTGCTTGCGAAGAAAGATAAATGTGAGATTTTCTTGTTATCAGTAGAGCAAGATGTTGTTGATTCAATAAGTAATGATCATATAAACCGTAAATATTTCCCGAATGTTGAACTTGAGCCAACGCTAAAAGCAACATTTGACAAAAGTATACTCCGCGAATCAGATATTATTTTTCTTGGTATACCATCAAGTGTAATTGTTCCATACATTAAGGAAAATAAGGAATATATTAACGAAGAAGCCCTAGTTGTTAATCTTGCAAAGGGTTTTGGAGAGGGACAAAAAACAATTCCGCAGGCACTTTCAAGAATCATTCCGAACCATATTTTAAGTATGAAGGGGCCTTCGTTTGCAAGGGAAATAATAAGCAATATGCCAACGGCATTTACATTAGCATCAAAAAGAGATAGGCATTTTAAAATTTTTGAAACTATATTTAAGAACACAACAATTTACCTGGATTATTCAAATGATTTGGTGGGTGTAGAACTGGCAAGCATCCTTAAAAATATATATGCAATTATAGTAGGTATCGTTGATGCACATTTTGATTCTCCTAACCTAAGGTCACTTATATTAACTAAAGCCATTAACGAAATGCGGGTTTTGATTTCTAAATTTGGAGGAGAAGAAAATACGATGTTCAATTACTGCGGATTTGGTGATTTCACTCTCACAGCTCTTAATGACCTTAGCCGTAACCGTACGCTCGGGCTGCTAATTGGCAAAGGCTTCTTTACAGATTATGTTTCAGAAAAAGTTGTATTAGAAGGTAAAATAGCTGTAAATGTATTTGTTGAAGAAATAGCAAAAAAACGAGGCATAAAAACTAAAAACCTAATGCTTAAGGAACTTTACAAGGTTTTTAATGAAGAAGAATACGATATAAATAATTTTGTATCAAATATTACAAATATTTAATTGTAGCAAATACCTAGTCTACCATTGCATCCAAAACTTCTGCTAATTTTATTGTAAGTTTCTTTCTTTCATATTTTTCAATATCCCTACAATCTGATTCAACATTTCCTTTTTTAAACTTCAAGTAATAATCAAGTATATCTGCTTTGAGTTTATCTATTTCATCAAAACTATAAGCCCTACCACATGATGTTTCATTAATAACATGAGCTGCATCCCCATCAAGTGGAGCAATACAAATTATTGGAGTACCCGATACCAAATACTCAAATATTTTACCTGTTAGTATTAGTTTCGCATTTGGAGTATCGTTTATGAGTAACAATAATAGTGTAGCTTTTTGTTGTTCCAAAATAACTTCATCATGAGGTAAATAATTTGTTAGTCGAAGATATTTTTCCAACCCAATTACCTTTAGCGAATTAGCAACATTAATATCTAGCTTTCCAATATTGTGTATCTCAAGATCGGAAGCAAACTCGGAGTTTTCATCAACCAATTGTTTAATAGCTTTCCAAAGGTTAACAGGGTCCCTAGTTTTTGTTAGTGAACCTATGTGAGCAAGACTAAATTTGCCATTTGCAGAATTAAAACTTTTTTTACTCTTTAGATCTTCAGCATCATACCCATTTGGGATAACATTGTATTTCTTTGGAACAATCTCATTAAACTCTCTTGCCATCCCAGGACTTATAACAGTAACTTCATCAGCATTTTCAAGAATTTGTTTTTCTAATCTATGATGGATTTTATCTGCCCGTTTGCTTAATTTCAAATCCTTGTAATAATCGATGTTTGTCCAAGGATCTCTAAAATCAGCTAACCATGGTATTCCAATCTTACGCTTCAATAACAAACCTATCATATGAGCACTATGAGGTGGACCGGTGGTTACAATAACATCAACCGGGTTCTCCTTTAAAAATTCGGCTAATATTTTTACAGACGGCTTAATCCAAAATTTTCTTGCATCTGGAATAAATAAATTACCACGTATCCATATTGATACTCTTTCCAAAAAGCCTGTTGTACTTTTATTCTCACTTAAAAAAGCGGTTTGAATTTTATCTGACTTCTTTCTTCCTGTAAATTTCTTATAGATTTGGTAAGGCTCCCAAATAGTATTCTTAATTACCTGAATATCTGATGGAATATCCTTTAATAGTGAAGAATCTAAGGAAGGTCTTTCAGGGTTTTCAGGTGTAAAGACAATTGGTTCCCAGTTGGTTTGTCGTAAATATTTTACAAACTTAACCCATCGTTGTACACCGCCTCCGCCACTTGGTGGCCAATAGTAAGTTATAATGAGAACTTTTTTCAATGAGATATTAGTTTGTTTTTTTTAATAACTTTTTTTACCTCAAAGCCAATCCCTATAATCAATAACAATATCAATAATAACGAGCTTGCAAAAGAAATTCGTTCTCCAACAACCCAAATCCGGGGCTCAAATTTAAACTCAACATCATGTTGACCTGCTGGCACTGATAATGCTCTTAATACATAGTTCGCTCTTAGGTATGGAACCTCTTGTCCATCAATATATGCATTCCAACCTTTACTATAGTATATCTCCGAAAAAACAACAAGCTGCTCTTTAGAAGAGTTATATTTATATGCCAAATGATTTGGTAAGTATGAACTTAGAGCGATAGTTGAAGTAGAATCCTTTTCAAAACTCTTTCCTTCCAATTGCTCAGTAAATTGGCTATCAATAATAGCAGTATTTTTAAGATTATTACCACCAAGAGCATCAAACTCTTCATCTGCATTACTAACTACAATAAAATTCTTAGCGAACCACGCATGGCCAAATGCTGAGTTATTTATTAACGGCATTGCATCAGGATTTATAATTACATACTTCATATTTAACATATTCAATACCTGCTGCTGTGCAAACATGTTTTCAATCTTTTCCATTGTTACTCCTTTAGTAAGCACACCTGTTATAGCCTGTATCTCCCTCTGTATATATCCTTCTATCAAATCCTGATATCTCTGCAACTTAGCACCATGATAACCGCCAATACTTTTATGAAAATATGAACAACTTGCATCGTTAAAAGTACTTTTGGTTAAATCAAGTACTCTAAAATCGGGGTTATTATCACTTAGTATGTAATTATCTGCAGCACTAGCTGTAAATGGAACATCAAATTGCTTAGCTCTGATAAAATTATCATTATTCAGATATCTACGATTTACGCCAACCATATCAATAATAATCAAGAGCCCCAATCCTGCAATTAGCCAACCTCGCTTTATTTTATTCGCCGAGAATAAATATATTAAAATGGCCGCTAGTACCACAAAAATAAGACTACGCAGAGCATCGGCTTTAAAAATTGCAATCCTTACATTTTCAAGACTTGCTAGATAAATATTTACCTGAGCAGCATCATTACTTTTTGTTAACTCTGCAAACTGAGATTTTTCTGCGGAACTTAAGAAATCAAAAAACATTGAGGGGGCAATATAAAACAATAGTATAATCCCACCTGTTAACCCAAATGAATAGTAAAGTGAGTTTTTCTTTATTTTAAGAATTGATGGGTCACTAACTAACTTTCCAAACGCCATAAATGCAAGTATTGGAATAGTTAGTTCGGCAATAACTAAAATCATTGAAACGGCTCGGAATTTATTATAACCCGGAATATAATCTATAAAGAAATCTGTAAAAGGCATCCAGTTTCTTCCCCAAGCAAGTAATATTGATAGCACAGTTACCACAAGTAATGCCCATTTTAGCCTGTTACTAACTATAAACATTCCCAGAATAAATAGAAACAGAACAATTACTCCAACATACACCGGACCCGAAGTACCTGGTTGATCACCCCAGTATGAATTACTTTGCTGAGATATTGCATTTCTATACGTAGGATCGGCTTCCTTAATAGCATCAACATTTCCAAGTACCCCTGAAGCACCACCCTTAACATTTGGAATAATCAGCGACCATGTTTCACCAATGCCATAACTCCATGCTGTGATGTAATCCTTATCAAGACCGCTTGATTTATTTTCAACATCCTTTGTCAACTCTGGTTTTCCACGCATCGTATCCTGTCCATAATCATAGGTTGCCCATAGATTTGTTGAGTGTGTTAATACTGCTAACAATGCTGCAATAATCAATATTCCGGTTGCCTTATAGAAATGAGTTAATTGTTTTTGCCTGATGGCTTCTACTAACTTAAAAATTCCATAAACAATCACAATTATCAATAAGTAATACGTTATCTGAAGATGTCCTGATCTTATTTCAAGTGCAAGGGCAATTGCTGTGAGAAGTGCCCCCTGCCAGTACTTACCTCTAAAGGCAAGTATTATACCCGCTAATACAGGTGCCATATATCCAATAGCATGTGCTTTTGAAGTATGCCCTGCCCCAAGAATTATAAAAAAATATGATGATAAAGCAAATGCTATTGCCCCTACGAGCCCTACCCAAGGGTCAATTTTTAAAACCAGCATTAATACGAAAAAACCAAGAAAATAAAGGAATACATAATTAGCCGGATATGGCAACCATAATGTAACAACCTTGTCAATGTATGAAGTTAGATTTGCTGAATACTGAACAGAAATCTGCCATGCAGGCATCCCTCCAAACATAGAGTTAGTCCAAAGAGCCTCTTCCCCGGTAGCATCACGATGATCAGCAATCTCTTTCGACATACCTTTAAACATAGTAATATCATGCTGCTTTAGCTTTTTACCTTCTAACAAAGGTGAAAAATATACCAGAGTTATTATTAAGAATACAACAATAGCACTTATATATGCTATCGCATTTCCATCCAAAAAGCGGGCAGGTTTTTTGAAATGTTTTTTATCCATTATTTAACTTTTTACAATTTAGCCTTGGTAATTAACTATTAATCCTCAACATCTTCAAAATCTACATACTCTCCAAAGCCATCATCTTCACTTGGCTTTTGTGGTTTTTTTGTTTTAATATGAACCTCTCCTTCTTTAGTATTATCAGTATTTGAATTACCAAACCCGTTCATTTGATTGAACTTATCTTGTTGTTTTTTTACAAACTTAGCAAGTAACCAAGGCATTACATACCTTAATACTAGTCTAAAACCATAGTATATAATTATAATTATAAATATAAATCTGAGTATTGCTTCCATTCAGATTGAATTATTAATGCTCTGCGAATTTATTATTTTTTGTTGAATTGATGTACAAAATACTGCTACGATTAACTCTAAGTAATTGTAGTAATTATGCTTGAACCAACATATATTTATTTGGGTGATAAGAAAGCGACAAGGTCGAGGCGTGAGAAGTCTTAAAATTCAGGAGTTTACTATAGTAAATGACTGAATTTTAAGGCAAGCACAACGAAGAGATTGTTGTTTTCTTTCAGCCACTAATCATAAAACTAAAAAGGGAGGCATGCAAGCATACCTCCCGAATAGTATAATTTTTTACTACGCTAGTTATATTAGCGCATCTCGTCAGAAACAGTAAGTCTTTTTCTTCCTTTAGATCTTCTTCTTTTCAGCACTTTGCGACCATTAACGGTTGCCATTCTTTCACGAAAACCGTGCTTATTTTTTCTCTTTCTTACCGATGGTTGAAATGTTCTTTTTGTCATCGCCTTATAATTTTCTTTAGGGAGTGCAAAAGTAGAAATTTATTTGATAACTCAAACTCTTTTTTAAAAAGTTTTTTTCTACTTATTAAACCCTGAATTCACAGATTACTATTTTATCTGTGAATCCAAAGTCTGTTTTCTATTTTTTTGGAGCGTGTTTCAAAGTCTCAACAAGGAAATCCCAGAACAACTGTACCGTCTCAATATTCACCATTTCATCAGGTGAATGAGGATTACGAATAGTTGGTCCAAATGAGATCATATCCCAATGAGTATAAGTTGCTCCTAATATACCACATTCAAGTCCGGCATGTATTACCTTAACTTCAGGAACTTTACCAAACTTATTGTTATAAACTTCCTTCATCTCTTTAAGAATTGCAGAATCTGGATTTGGTTTCCATCCGGGATATGATCCCGAGTTTCCTGCTTTTGCCCCTGCCGCTTCAAAAACCTTTTTGATTTCTTTACCCAGTTTATCCTTGTCATCATCTATTAAACTACGGGTTAAAGCAGCAAGTTCAATTTTGCCATCGCTAGACTTAACGATAGCAAGATTTGAAGAAGTTTCGGTAACACCTTTAACGCTTTCGCTCATCTTTATAACCCCGTTAGGGCATTTTGCAACAGCAGTATAAAGATTAGCCTGAGTTTTTTTATCAATTAAATTCAATGGCATATCTGTAGCTTCAGTAATAATCATCACTCCAGGGTCTGCATCTTTAAACTCATCCTGTACAATTGCCTCAAATTCAGTTACAAATTGCTCAAAATCCTCTTTGTTGTCTTCAGAGACAACCACAGTTGCAAATGATTCACGTGGGATTGCATTACGTAAACTTCCACCATCAATCTCAGCAAGACGCAATCCATATTTTTCGCCTGCTTTTAAAAGAAGGATGTTCATAATTTTATTTGCATTACCTCTTCCAAGATTAATATCTAAACCTGAGTGACCACCTTTTAATCCTTTTACAATTAGCTTGTAGGCTGCCATTCCTTCAGGAACATCTTCGGGTGTATATGTAAACTCTCCTGTAGTATCAATACCACCAGCACAACCAATATAAAGCTCTCCTTCATCTTCCGAATCAAGGTTGATAAGAATATCACCATCCATCACGCCTGCTTTCAGGTTTTCAGCACCTGTCATTCCTGTTTCTTCATCCATAGTTATAAGAGCTTCAACAGGACCATGAACCAGGTCTTTGGCTTCCAGCACAGCCATTGTAGCAGCTACGCCCATTCCGTTGTCAGCACCAAGTGTAGTACCTCTTGCTGTAACCCAGTCACCATCTACATAGGCATCAATGGGGTCTTTTTCAAAGTCATGATCAATATCCGAATTCTTTTGAGGAACCATATCCATATGCCCCTGAAGGATAATCCCTTTACGGTCTTCCATACCTTCGGTAGCTGGCTTTTTGATAATTACATTACCAATTTCATCAACGATGGTTTCTAAGCCAAGATCTTCGCCAAATTTTTTCAGAAATACCCTTACTTTTTCTTCTTTTTTAGAAGGGCGTGGAATTTGTGTTAGTTCATAGAAGCTTTTCCATACAGCTTCTGGTTTTAATTTTAATATGTCTTTACTCATAGTATTTTAATTTTATTATTTAACTCTGAATATTAGGAAGTTCCAACCCATATCCTTTTTTCTTGTCTTCAGCTTTAAGTAGAATAGCTACAACAATAGCCAACAACCCAGTTACTGCAAAAATCAACATAGGAATTGTATAATCATAATGACTAAAATTACCTTCTGCATCCATAACCTGACAATATCTATCAAGTACAATTCCAATTAATAGAGGCATACCCATTAATCCCCAGTTTTGCACCCAGAAAATTAATGCATAAGCACTACCTAATTGCTTTTCAGGAATAATTTTGGGTACCGATGGCCACATAGCTGATGGCACAAGGGAAAACGTAATTCCAAGAAAAATGATAAGTGCAATTGCCACAATATAATTATTGATAAAAGGTACAGCAAAAACAAGATGTGCAACTAGTAACATAACTGAACCTATCAACATAATTGTAGCACCCTTTCCTTTTCTATCATAAATATTACCAAAAAATGGTGTGAGAATTATGGTCCCAAATGGAAGCAATCCAGGAATTACACCTGCAAAATCAGGGTTAACATGATACTTATTAATCATAAGGTCGGTTGCGAAATATAAAAACGGGAAGATACCTGAATAGAACAATACACAAAGTAAAGCAATTAACCAAAATCCCTTATTCTTAATAATAAACAAGATGTCCTTAACCTGAAATTTATCTTCTTCATTTATTTCATCACCAATACCTTCAGAAATTTCAAGTTTCCTATCCATAAAAGTATACCATACAAATGCAATAAAGCCTGCCACTAGTAATCCTAATCCCAACATTAATGGTGCAGAAATATGAGGGGTTTCAATTGTCCCAAACCATCTGGTTGCCATTGGATATGGTAAGGCCAGTGCTAATGCGGTTCCCATTCTGGCAGTTGCCATTTCAAGACCCATTGCCAGAGCCAGCTCTTTTCCTTTAAACCACTTAACAATTACTTTCGAAACCGTAATTCCGGCAACCTCAACACCTACTCCAAATATTCCAAATCCTAAAGCACCAACAGCTATTTGAGTATTCATCCCTAGTATTTCACCATCGAAAGGAGAAACATATTCAATTGCAATATATTGAAGTACAGTACCAACAATCATTGTTAAACTTGCGCCTAGTCCGGTAAACCTAACACCCATTTTATCGAGTATGATACCTCCGAATATTAGCATAAGGAAGAAAACATTAAACCAGCCATAGGCACTATTCCAAATACCAAAATCCTGACTAGTCCAACCCATATGCTCTTCTAGTATTGGTTTCAATGGCGATATCACATAGTTAATATAATATCCTGTCATCATTGTAAATGAAACTACCGCTAATGCACCCCATCGTGCTCCTTTTGAGTCTCGCAATGATTGTGTTATTGATTTTGTCATATTTAATATTTATTAATGAGGGGGCGAATTTAAGATAAATTATTTTTGGAAAGCATGAATTAAGTACTTATTTCTTATTTAGATTTACAAAGAATACCTGCATGAAATTAATCCTTATCTAATCATTTAATTTAAGCACAACTAAAAATGCCGATTGTGGTACTTCTACATTACCAACTTGCCTCATTCGTTTTTTACCCTTTTTCTGTTTCTCCAGCAACTTACGTTTACGAGTAATGTCACCACCATAACATTTGGCAGTAACATCTTTTCTGACAGCTTTAATTGTTTCGCGAGCGATAATTTTAGAACCAATTGCAGCTTGTATTGCAATATCGTATTGTTGACGTGGAATAAGGTCTTTTAATTTTACGCAGATTCTCCTACCCAAATCATATGCGTTGTCAACATGAGTTAAAGAAGACAATGCATCAACAGGCTCTCCATTTAGGAGAATATCTAACTTAATTAATTTTGCAGGTTTAAACCCGCTAATATGATAATCAAATGAAGCATAGCCTTTTGATATACTTTTAAGCTTATCGTAAAAGTCAAAAACAATTTCACCTAATGGCATGTCAACCGTTAGTTCAACACGGCTTGTTGAAAGGTAAATTTGGTTTTTTAGTTCTCCTCTTTTGTCAAGACAAAGCTTAATTATTGGTCCAATAAAATCGGTACGCGTTATAATCTGAGCATTGATAAAGGGTTCCTCAATATGATCAATATATTTTTGTTCAGGCAACCCCGATGGATTATGAACTTCAATAATTTCATTTTTATTTGTAACAACGTTGTACGAAACGTTGGGCATTGTGGTAATCACGTTCATATTAAACTCACGCTCTAACCGCTCCTGAATTATTTCCATGTGAAGCAACCCCAAAAATCCACATCTAAAACCAAACCCAAGTGCCATTGATGATTCAGGCTCAAACGAAAGTGATGCATCATTTAGCTGAAGCTTTTCGATTGATGCACGCAACTCTTCATATTCTTCAGGATCAGTAGGATAAATCCCTGCAAACACCATGGGTTTAACATCTTCAAAACCTTCTACTACATTTGTGCAAGGGTTTGAAACATGGGTAATAGTATCCCCAACTTTTACTTCTTTTGATGCTTTAATTCCTGAGATTATATAACCAACATCACCAGTTCTCAACACATCGCGCGACTCTTGTTTTAAACGAAGGACTCCTATTTCGTTGGCTTCGTATTCTTTTTCTGTATTGATAAACTTAACTTTATCTCCTTTTCTTACCTCACCATTTAATATTCTAAAATAAGCAACAATACCACGAAATGAATTAAATACCGAATCGAAAATTAAAGCCTGAAGAGGAGCTTCAGGATTACCTTTAGGTGGAGGCACTTTATTAATAATTGCATCTAGAATAGTATCAACTCCATAACCTGTTTTGCCGCTTGCTTCAATAATATCTTCGTAATCACAGCCAATCATATCTACTATCTGATCCTTAACTTCATCGGGCATAGCATTGTCAAGATCCATTTTATTAAGAACGGGAATTATCTCAAGATCATTTTCAATGGCAAGATAAAGATTTGATATTGTTTGTGCCTGAATACCTTGACTAGCATCAACAATAAGTAAAGCTCCCTCACAAGCGGCTATCGATCTTGAAACTTCGTATGAAAAATCAACATGGCCCGGCGTATCAATAAGATTGAGCACATAATTTTCATTTTTATGGGTATAATCCATCTGAATTGCATGGCTCTTAATGGTAATGCCTCGCTCGCGCTCTATATCCATATCATCAAGCACCTGTGCTTGTAAATCACGTGCCGAAACAGTATCAGTAAATTCCAATAGCCTGTCAGCCAATGTGCTCTTCCCATGATCAATATGTGCAATAATACAGAAGTTTCGTATTTCCTTCATAGTCGGCAAAAATACGAACAATTCTCATTGCTCAACAACAAGCACCTTTATTATCTTAATTATTGAAATATCACAAATTAGCACTAATTTCGCCAGGTTTTATTTGGACATTAATACATTGGAATAATTATTGATGTCTAAATGTTTTAATTGTAGAAATAATTATGTTAGATATATTTAAGAAAGTCTTTGGAGATAAATCAAAAAAGGATTTGAAAGAAGTAAGTCCTTTTGTTGATCAGGTTAAAGAAGCATACAATGATATTAAGAACCTCACTAACGATGAGTTACGTGAGAAAACAGCAGAATTTAAAAACCGTATTGCTGATTATATTAGTGAAGAAGAAACTGAAATATCAAGATTGAAAGAAATGATGTCTTCTAATACTGAAATAGATATTGATGAGAAGGAGAAAAACTATATTATTATAGATAAGTTATCAAAAACCAGTTATGATAAAACTCAGGAAATTCTAAATCAGATACTACCTGAGGCATTTTCAGTTATTAAGGAAACTGCCCGCAGGTTTACAGAGAATGAGGTTGTTGAAGTAACAGCTAATGATTTTGATGGTGAGCTTAGCACTACATATGATAGTGTGAATATAAAGGGTGATAAAGCATACTATAGTAATAGTTGGCTTGCGGGTGGAAACACAATCACCTGGGATATGATCCATTATGACGTGCAGCTAATTGGAGGAACAGTACTACACCAGGGTAAAATAGCAGAGATGGCTACTGGTGAGGGTAAAACTCTCGTTGCAACTTTGCCAGTTTACCTAAACGCGTTACCCGGCAAAGGTGTCCATATGGTTACGGTTAATGATTACCTTGCAAAACGAGATTCACAATGGATGGGAATGCTTTATATGTTCCACGGACTTCGCATAGATTGTATTGATAATCACCAACCAAATACAAATGAACGAAGAAAGGCATATCTTGCTGATATAACTTTTGGAACAAATAATGAATTTGGATTTGATTATTTGCGTGACAACATGACAGGCAACCCTGATGAATTGGTTCAGCGCGAACATAATTATGTTATTGTGGATGAGGTTGACTCAGTTTTGATTGATGATGCGCGTACACCATTAATAATTTCAGGGCCAACACCAAAAGGTGATATTCACGAATTCAACGAACTAAAAGGTGATGTGCAAAAACTTTACAATGCACAAAAGAGTCTGGTATCTAAAATATTAGTAGATGGGAAACATTTATTGAAAGACAAAACCGATAACGACAGTGTTAAAAAAGCAGGAGATGACCTACTAAGAGCATATCATGGTTTACCAAAAAATAAAGCACTTATTAAGCTGTTAAGCGAAGAGGGTAATAAACATTTAATGCAAAAAACTGAAAGTTTTTATCTTCAGGAGCAGGCCAAAAATATGTATATCATTGATGATGAACTGTATTTTGTAAATGATGAACAGCATAATTCAGTTGATTTAACAGAGAAGGGAATTGATCTTCTAACAAAATCATACGATGACCCTGATTTCTTTATATTGCCTGATATTGGAGCACGTGTTGCTGAATTAGAAAATGAAGATCTTAGCGAGAAGAAGATGCTGGAACAGAAAAATAAAATGATCCAGGATTATTCAATTAAATCTGAAAGAATTCATACTGTAACTCAGTTGCTTAAAGCATATACACTTTTTGAAAAGGATGTGGAATATGTAATTATGGAAAACAAAATTAAAATTGTTGACGAGCAAACAGGACGTGTAATGGAAGGCCGGCGTTATTCTGATGGACTACATCAGGCGATTGAAGCAAAAGAAAACCTAAAGATTGAAGCTGCCACTCAAACATATGCCACAATAACTCTGCAAAATTATTTCAGGATGTATAAAAAGTTAGCTGGTATGACTGGTACAGCTGAAACTGAAGCAGGTGAGTTGTGGGATATATATAAACTGGATGTTATTGTTATTCCAACTAATAGGCCAATAATTCGTGATGACAGACAGGACTTGGTTTATAAAACAAAACGTGAAAAATATAATGCTGTTATTGATGAAATAGAAAAGCTTGTTGATGAGAAACGCCCCGTTTTAGTAGGGACCACATCTGTTGAAACATCAGAATTGTTAAGCCGCATGTTAAACAGAAAGCATATTACTCATAATGTTTTGAATGCTAAATTGCACCAGCGTGAAGCACAGGTTGTTAAAGAAGCAGGGCATCCTGGCATGGTTACTATTGCAACCAATATGGCTGGTCGTGGTACAGATATTAAACTTGGAGAAGGGGTTGTTGTTTCAGGAGGACTTGCAATTATTGGTACGGAAAGACATGACTCAAGACGGGTTGACCGTCAGTTGAGAGGTCGTGCCGGACGTCAGGGTGATCCGGGTAGTTCACAATTCTTTGTTTCTCTTGAAGATGACCTTATGAGGATGTTCGGCTCTGGGCGAATTGCTGGGATTATGGATAAACTTGGGCTGGAAGAGGGAGAAGTAATACAACATTCAATGATTACCAAGTCGATTGAGCGCGCACAGAAAAAAGTTGAAGAAAACAACTTTGGTGTACGTAAGCGATTACTTGAATATGATGATGTAATGAACTCACAACGTGAAGTTATTTATAAACGACGTCATCATGCCTTATTTGGAGAAAGACTTTCGGTTGATATTTCAAATATGATTTATGATCTCTGTGAACAAATTTCACATGATTATCAATCTGAAAATGATTTTGAAGGTTTTAAAATGGAAGTGTTGAGAACCCTTGCCATTGAATCACCTGTTGATGAAAAAGAGTTTGTAGCAATTGACAGTACAAATCTAACTGAAAAATTAGCAAAAGCAGTTTATACAAACTATGTTGATAAGAGAAACCGGCTTGCAGTTAATACGCTTCCTGTTATTAAAGATGTTTACGAAAATCAAAGTCAGTACGAAAACATAGCTATTCCTTTCTCCGATGGAAAACGCCAAACTCAAATAATTGCAAATCTTAAAAAGTCAGTTGAGTCAAATGGTGCTGAAGTTCCTGTTGCTTTTGAAAAAGGTATTACATTATCAACAATTGATGATTTGTGGAAAGAGCAACTTCGTGAGATGGATGAGTTAAAACAATCTGTACAAAATGCATCTTATGAGCAAAAGGATCCTTTACTTATTTATAAATTTGAATCTTTTGAATTATTTAAAAAGATGATTCAAAAAATTAATAAGGATATTGGCTCATATCTTATTAAAGGTGATGTATTCATGAAAAATACTGCAACCCTGCAAGAAGTAAAAATGCCTCGTGGGCTTGATCGTTCTCAAATGAAAGAGGAAAGAGGAGATATGCTCTCACAGGCGAATAGTGATACTCAGGAAAAGCAAAAACCGCAACCTGTGAAAGTTGAAAAGAGAGTTGGAAGAAATGATCCTTGTCCATGTGGTAGCGGAAAAAAATATAAACACTGTCACGGTAAAAATTAGTATCTTAGCTGAAAATAATAAACTATGAAAAAATCATTTTTATATCTGAATATTATTTTATTTAGTGTAATTGTGGTTTTGAGTGTTGATTGCAACAACAATAATCCCGAACCCTCAATACCTACTTATAGTTTTGTCGACCCTATAGTTAGCCCTCCTGATTCATTCCAGATTGTTTATAATATTAGTACATATGGCGATAGACTAGCTTATATTACTTTTGAAGAGGATGCTGTTTGGTATATTGAAAAATTAGGTGATAGTAGAATTAATTTTTGGGGAAATAATGATGTAGAAAGTATTGAAATTGTTACTACAGATACATTAGGACTTAAAGCCGGGTTTACATATATTTTTGCTGCAAATAATAATAATTATACTGAGTACACTAACCTTTTTGTTCAGTTTAATAAGCTGTCACTGGATTACGAAATTTTCGAGCCAAAATTCTAAGTCAGAATAAAATTTTCAAAAATTGCATTTCCAATTTCATTTGGAATGCTTAATAACAATCCATTTTACTTTATCAGGAAGACTAGTAGTATTACTTTTGTCTTATATTTGTAATTGATTAAAATAATCAATTACTAGATTATGAGAAAAAATTACACTGTAATTATTATAGTTATTGCTACGCTTTTATTACAAAGCTCATTACTATTCTCACAAAATAATACAATCCCAGAAAAAAGCAAAGAACGCCCAAAAGTTGGTTTAGTATTAAGTGGTGGCGGTGCTAAAGGATTTGCATATATTGGATTACTAAGGGTTATGCAAGAAGTGGGTCTTAGGGTTGATTATGTTGGTGGAACAAGTATTGGTAGTATAATGGGTGGATTATATGCTATTGGGTATAGCCCGGATGAGATTGAAAAAATGATTAAATCCCAAAATTGGGATGAGCTAATTAAAGATGAAATACCAAGAAAATATGTTGCATATGAAGAGAAAGAATTTCTTGAAAACTCATTGGTATCTCTACCTTTAAAGAAAAGAAAAATAGGCTTAAAACAGGCAATGTATCAGGGACAAGAAGTTAACTTGTTGTTAAACAGATTTTTTTCACCAGCATGGAATACTACTGACTTTAATAAATTACAAACACCATTTCTTTGTATAGGAACAAACTTAATTAACGGCAATGCCGAAGTCCTAAAAAGCGGATATCTCCCAATGGCTATTCGTTCAAGTATGTCCATTCCTGGATACTTTTCACCCACCCATTATAATGGCTACTATCTTATTGATGGAGGTATTGTTGACAATTATCCTGCAGGTGAACTAAGGAAAGAAGGGGCTCAAATAATAGTGGGAGGTGATGTGCAATCAGGCCTTGCTGATAGTATATCACAGCTTAGCACAATGACAGAAATTCTAAATCAAATAATTTTCTTTCATGGACAAAAGGCTAATGAAGAAGCTGCTAAAATTATTGATTTAAACATTCGATTTAAAGTTCAAGCCGGAATGATGGACTTCACTAAATATGAATCAATTATAGCATATGGAGAAAAAGTTGCAAGGGAACATTACGATGAATTAAAACAACTTGCTGATTCATTAAATGCAATTGAATATTTACCATTGAAAGAATATAATGCAAAGCCACTTGATTCGCTTAATATTGCCGAAGTAATTTATAAAGGAAATGATAAAATGTCATTAATTTATTTGGACAATTATTTTGAACGTTTCGAGAATACTAAAATTTCGATTGACGATCTAGAGCATACAATAACTAGAGTTTATGGAACTAGGTTTTTTACACATGTATTTTATGAGCTCGAACCTGTGGGTGATGGAAAAGCTAATTTGATATTAAATATTAAAGAAGGTTCACCAGGTTACCTATCGGCATCGCTTCATTATGATACTGATTATAGTGGAAGTATTCGATTAAGTGGTATTTTCAGAAATGTGCTTGGACATCGAAGTAAATTATTTACTGAATTACTAATTGGACCAAACCCTCGATTTCGTGCCCTATACCTACTTTCTAATGGGGCTAAACCAGGTTTTGGAGCAAAAATTGACATGTATGGATTTACGTTTAATGACTATGACAAAAATGTAATATATCATAAATTAAATATTTCAAATTTTAAAGGATCGGCTTTTGTAACATCAACTTTTAACAATTTATATAATTTTAGAGCAGGATTTGAATATGAATATTTCTCACTTCATGTAGATGATATTCAAGTTGATTCAACATTATTGCCCTATGAAGATTTTCATAGTTACGGTAATTTATTCGTTAAGCTAAGAGCTGATTCGAGAGATAAAGCATATTTTGCAACAGAAGGTTTTAATGCAGAGTTCAAAATTACATACGCTATACCTTTATCAAAAGAATGGTCATCAGATTTGTTCACTAACTCACTAATTTTTTACGCAAAATATGACCAAAGCATCAGTATATCTCCAAAATTTGTATTAAAACCTGGATTTTTTGTTGGAGGAACTCTTAAACAAGATTCGCCTCCAATTCAACACCGATTTGGTTTAGGTGGTTTAAATGAAATAAATTATATTAGTGGTTTTGTCCCTTTTACAGGAGTACAGTTTATACAAGAATTTGGTTATTATGCAGGTATAGCCAGAATAAAATTTCAATATAATGTTTATAAGAAGATGTATTTAACTATTAGATCTGATTTAGGGGCTACCGGTGAAAATGTGGAAAATTTGCTTGATCCTGCTTATACATTGTTTGGTTATGGTTTAACGGCATCATACAATAGCATTATAGGCCCCATTGAATTTACGGTGATGGGATCAAATTTAAATCCATCAGCAACGTTTTTTATTAATATAGGATTTAGTTTTTAGAAAATTATTACTTAAGATATGTATAAAAGAATATTGTTAAAATTAAGTGGTGAAGCTCTCATGGGTGGTCAAGATTATGGTATAAACCCAGATACTCTTACCAGATATTGCGAAGATATTAAACAAGTAGCTGATACAAAAGTGCAGATCGCAATTGTAATTGGGGGTGGTAATATTTACAGAGGATTACAGGGAGCTACTAAAGGAATGGATAGGGTGCAGGGTGATTACATGGGTATGCTGGCAACAGTTATTAACTCTATGGCACTGCAAGCTGAACTAGAAAAACAAGGTTTAAAAGTCAAGTTACTATCTGGCATTTTTATTGATCCAATAGCTGAATCGGCAAGTGGACGAAAAGCAAAATATTATCTGGATAAGGGATATGTGGTTATTATTGCCGGAGGTACGGGAAATCCATTTTTTACCACCGATTCGGCTTCTGCTCTGCGAGGAGTTGAAATAGGAGCTGATATTTTACTAAAAGGCACAAGAGTAGATGGTGTATACACAGCAGATCCTGAAAAAGATCCAAAGGCTGTTAAATATAACACAATTACTTTTGATGAGGCATATAGCAAAAATTTGAAAATAATGGACATGACGGCCTTTACTTTATGTAAAGAGAATAACTTACCTATACTAGTGTTTGATATGAATACTAAGGGTAATTTAATTAAAGTTGTTAGGGGTGAAAATATTGGCACTATAGTTAAGTCTGGCAATTAATTTATAATTGTCAAACTTAGGAGTAGTGATTCTAGTTAAAGTACTGTGAATAAATATTTAATATTCATTATATAAAAACTGATATTTCATTAATGAGAAATATTACATTTGTGGTTATTAAAAATTTGATGTTATGACTGACGATGCATTATTATGTTTAGAGGAAGTTGAAGAAAGCATGCAAAATGCCATACAACACCTCGAAAAAGAATTCTTAAAGGTAAGAGCAGGCAAGGCAAACCCATCAATGCTTACCGGTGTTAGAGTTGAATATTATGGTGTTTCAACACCAATTGAACAAACATCAAATATTAATACACCCGATGCCCGCCAAATTATTGTTCAGCCTTTCGACAGGAGTACTATTAATGAAATAGAAAAAGCAATACTAAATGCTAATTTGGGTTTTAATCCTCAAAATGAAGGTGATATAATAAGAATTAATGTACCCCCACTAACCGAGGAAAGACGCCTTGATCTGGTTAAAAAAGCAAAAGTAATTACTGAAGATACTAAAATAGGTATTCGAAATGCAAGACGTCAGGGTAATGATGAAGCAAAAAAACTTGAAAAAGATGGCTTGCCGGAAGATGAGGCAAAAAAATTAATGGATGAAATTCAAAAACTCACTGATAATTTTTCAGTAAAAATTGATAATTTATTTGAAACAAAAGAAAAAGATATTCTAACTGTTTAAAATCAATCCTTAATATCCTTCTCTAATTTTTTGTTTTCTTTTTTAGCTATTTTTCTTTTCTTATGGCCTGAAAGTTTTCTTATCCTATTAATCACATTAAAAGCAAACTTAGCCATGTTAGTAGTTGTTACAAACGACTGATAAGCTTTATCAATTATTTGGTGTGAAATATTTGTGAATGTAAGGCTATCACCAACTACCTTAATTTTCTGGTTTAAATCTTCTTGTCGCTTTAGCAATTCTTCATGAACAGCCTTTATATTCTTCTCATATGATTCATCCGAATCAAAAGAGAAGTTAAATTTTTCATTTGATGTATTATCTTCACCAAAAAAGATATTGCCAAATATTTTTCGGGTAGGGTTAAAAATAAATTTCTTACGAAATATATAAATAAAGGCTGCAAGTAGCACATAAAAACCAGCTACCACAAGGTAACCAGCCCCGATCCCAAGTTTAGTTATATCACCAAACCATCCGGCAAAGGCAAATGATAAAAATAGGAGAATTAATCCTCCGGTTGCAAGTAACAGTACCAGCAATAATATATACGAAGATAGTTCTCCTGTTTTGCGAGTAAAAACAAGTTTATTATACGTAATCTGAATATCAACATATCCCTTAAGTTCCTCGATGGCATCCTTAATGGGCTGTCCCAAATCATCATATTCCATAAGATAATAAGTAAGTTAAAACTTATTTTACCTTGGTTTTTACCTCTTCGATTAAAGCCTCAGTATTTTTTTTAACACTCTCAAGAGTTTCAGCAGTTCCTGATTTTACATCCTCGAGCACGTCAGTCATCGAGTCTTTAAAATCGTCGAATTTATCATAAAGATCATCTGCTAATTCTTTTGATTTTTCAGCAAGTTTTTTTCTGGTTTCTTCACCAGTTTCCGGGGCAAATAATAATCCAGCCAACGCACCTACTGCAGCACCAACTACTATACCTGCTATAAAAGCAAAGCCTGAACCTGAATTTGAATCACTCATATCAATATCTATTTAAGGTTAATGTATCGGTTATTATAGTGTTTTATTATAAAAAGGTTACATTCTGCTAGTTAAATATTTTACTAATTTCATTTGCTGCATAAACTGTCTTGCAATCACTTTAATTACCGTGTAAGTTGGTATCGCAAGAATCATACCCACAATACCTGCCAGTTTACCCCCTATAATAATTACCAGAAATACTTCTATAGGATGTGCTTTAACACTTCTCGAATAAATAAGTGGCTGAAGTACAAAATTATCTATTAAGTTAGCAATTCCAAAAACGCCAACTACACTAAAAAAAGTAAATACAATTATATTATAATCACCATCACTTACTACTGATAATACTGCAAGGACAGCTCCAATGGTCATACCAATTATCGGCCCTAGATAAGGAATCACATTCATGAGCCCACCAAAAAACCCAATAAGTAATGCATTAGGTACACCCAATATTAACAATCCAATAGTTTCCAATGTCATCATTATTATTATCTCAACAAGGATTCCATGAAAATATCTAACCAAAAGAAACTTAGAATCGTGCAGAGCTTTGTCAAGATCGTTAATGTACTTTTCCGGCGAAAGCTTTAAAACAAAATTTTTCAAAAGTTTGTCATCTAATAAAAAATAATATGTGAGAAAAACTACAATAAAAACCCCCATAAATAAAGACCCAGTTGTACTTACAAGGTTAGAGAAAAAATTTGCAAATTTTGCCAAACTAATAACATCTAGTATCTGACCTTGTAAGTAGATTGCCAACGTTTCACCAGAGTTAATAACATTATATTGTACTAAAAATGCATCAAGTTTATCCATTGGTTCTTGATAATGAGCAATAAGATCATTAACATTAATAGTTGAAATAATATTACCTTGCCTTATTATCAATGGCACAATCAATATCATAAATAAGCCAAAAACAAATATCATTATCAATAGTGATAGTCCGGCACTGAAGGATTGTGGTATTTTCCAACTTCTAATTTTTATTTTACCAATCCGTTTAACAAGTGGTGTTCCCATCATCGATAAAAAAGTAGCGATAAGTATGTAAGCCAATATGTCTAGAAAATACCAGCTCATAAAAACTATAATGCTAAATCCAATTAATGGTTTTAAATATTGAATTATATTATTCTTCATTAGTAATTGATTCTAAATAAATTCTATGTTGGTAAATTTATAAAAAATTGTGTATCGGAATAACTAATTAATTTTTTAGATTTTATTCAGATTCAAAAATACTATATTTGAAAGCAGGTTTAGTTTTTAAAAAACATATTGAAAAAAACTGTGCGATATTAATACAGCCCTGTTCACTTATGAACAATATATAGAAAAGCTTTTTTGAGATTTCAAGTAATCATATACATATTAATTAGTTGCTATTACTGGTACAATTTATGCTAAAGCAGCAATATTCAAACTTAAAAATCAACTTTATGAAAAAATTATCTTACTTATTTATTTTAATTATACTTATATCGGGCATAAGAGTAAATGCAGACGAAGGAATGTGGCTACCCCTGTATCTTGAAAGATTAAATTATGTAGATATGGAGAAAATGGGACTTCAACTAACACCTGATGAAATTTATAACATAAACAATGGCAGTTTAAAAGACGCTATAATAGGGTTATCAAGCAGTCCTACACCTCGTGGTTTCTTTTGTACTGGCGAAATTGTTTCAAACGAAGGGTTAATGTTTACAAATCACCATTGCGGATTTGGAGCTATACAAAAACATAGTACTGTAGAACATGACTACTTAGCCGATGGGTTTTGGGCTATGAACCACGATGAAGAACTACCTAATGAAGCTTTAACAGCATCAATACTTTACCGTATGGCTGATGTTACTGATAGCATCCTTCCATTTATTAACGACACACTTAAAGGATCAGAGCGTACTGCTGCGATAAAAGAAATTACCTCACGACTTAAAAAAGAGGCTTCTGAAGATAAGAAATATAATGTTGTAATAAAAAGTTTTTTTAGCGGAAATGAATATTATATGTTTGTGTATGAAGTTTATACAGATGTAAGACTAGTGGGAGCACCTCCTTCATCAATTGGAAAATATGGTGGTGATACCGATAACTGGATGTGGCCAAGACACACTGGTGATTTCAGTATATTTAGAATTTATACTGCACCTGATGGAAGTCCTGCTGAGTACTCTGAAGAAAATATTCCTCTTGTACCAAAGCACTCGCTTCCCATTTCTCTTGACCCTGTGAAAATGAATGAGTTTGAAATGATATGGGGATTCCCGGGTGGCACTGAGCGTTTTCTTACTTCATCAGGAATAGACTTCAAAGTTGATAATTACTATCCACCTATTATCGAAGTATTTGGTAAAAAACTTGATGTTTTGAAAGAACATATGAATAACAATAAAGAAGTTAAAATAAAATATGCCTCAAATTATGCTGGAATTGCCAATGCATGGAAACTTTTCATAGGACAAACAAAAGGCATTAAAGACCTAAATGTTTTTGATGACAAAAAAGCATTTGAAGATGAGTTTATGTTATGGGTAAATGAAGACCCAACACGGACTGAAAAATATGGAGATGCATTATCAATAATTGAAGAAGCAGACAAAGAAAAATCGGATGGCTATTCAACACTAATTTATGCGAGTATTGCCGGAATCGGAGGTGCAGATATTATAAGTTATGCAAGAGGATTTTCAGCATTACAATCGTTTATGGAAAAATATAAGGGGGAAAAAGACAAAGATAAAAAAGCGAAAACAAAAAAACAGATTGATAAGGAAATAAACAAGCTCAAGGATAATGTTGTTGATCAGTTTAAAAACTACGATTTGGCAACCGATGAAGATGTTTTTGCAGTGATGACAGAAATGTATTTCAATAATATTCCTAAGGAAATGCATCCTGAATTACTTACAAAACTTGTAAAAAAATACAATGGGAACTTTAAAGAAATTGCTTCCTACATCTACACAAAGTCTAACTTCTCAACTCCTGAAAAAATAACAGCCTTTTTGGATAAACCTTCACTTAAAACTCTTGATAAAGATCCTGCGTTTATTCTCTCAACAGAATATATGGCATTGCTAATGGAAGCTTCAACAAAAACTCGAAAAGAAAACAGTGAAGTAAAGAAAGCTAATCGTTTATTTGTTGAAGGCGTACGCGAAATGCAACCAGACAAAAAATTCTACCCTGATGCAAATTCAACACTTAGGTTTTCTTATGGTAAAGTGCTGGATTACTATCCTGCAGATGCTATTCATTTCGACTATATTACACATCTTAGTGGAGTAATTGAAAAGGAAGACCCCGATAATTATGAATTTATTGTTCCTGAAAAGCTTATTGAATTGTACGAAACAAAAGATTACGGACAATATGGGCAAGATGGGAAAATGATAGTTTGCTTCTTAACCAACAACGATATCACAGGCGGAAACTCAGGATCACCGGTTATGAATGGCAAGGGTCAACTTACAGGAATTGCTTTTGATGGTAATTGGGAAGCTATGAGCAGCGATATCGCATTTGCCCCAAATATGCAACGCACTATTGTGGTTGATATTCATTATGTACTCTTTATTATTGATAAGTTTGCAGGTGCTACCCATCTTATTGATGAGCTTACAATTGTTAAAACACCTCCTCCCCCACCTCCTCCACCATCAAAAGTAGAAGTTGTTGAAGAAGTTGAAATGATAGAATAGAAATAATTTTTAAGCGTGGAGGTTGTTTGTTTTTAAGCGTGGACACTTAAAACAGAAGTATATAAAAAAGGGAAGCCAGCTGGCCTCCCTTTTTGTTTGGAACTGTCAAAATAATAGTCTTTTAACCTCAGCTCTATGTAAGTATTTTGTTGTTGTAAGGGTGTCCACGCTTACAATTATTACTTAACAACTACCTTAAAATCCATGCTACTATTACCATCCGCTATTTTAAGAAAGTAAATACCTGTAGTATATTCGCTTAAATCAACCAAGATTTTATTTTCACCTATTGAAGTATTATGATTTTCTTTAACAATAACTCTTCCCGAAATATCAGTAAGACTAATATCAAGACTTGCATTATTAACTGCATTAAATGAAACATTTAACTGGTTATCTGCTGGATTAGGAAAGATATTAACTTTTCCACCGAGGAATAAGTCATTAACTCCACTATTATCAATCACAATAAAATACACTTTTGCTGTAGAATAAAGAGTTGGATCCGCCTGATAAACAATTTTATAAACAATTGAGTCGGTACCATAGAAACCATCATTTGGTTCATAATTAATAATATTTGGATTGGTGAAAGGAATAAATGCATTACCCTGATTAGCTGGTATTTCAATACTTAAAGTAATTGGAGCTTCTAATATATCATTTTCCAATACCATAACAGTCACCATATTGTTAATTGTTGTTTCAGCATTATCATCAACAGCTACCGGAGGATCAGTTAGTTCATATAATACACCATGATTTTCAACAAAACGATAAACAAATTGTTGGTAATAAATATTTGCCATTGTTGCATCATGTATAATGAGAGTGTTTTCATCATTAGTATTATCAGCTGCTGCACTCCAGTTATGAGAACCTGTAAAAGTCATTGGATCTGAAGCAGGATCACCCTGATCAACAATCATGTATTTATGGTGAAGAATTCCAGGTGAAACATTGTCGTAAGTTACATGAGTTGTCAAAGAAGCTTCAAGCATCTCATTAACTGTTGCATTATTATTTCCTTCAGCATTAGTAATACCATTTACAGCAACACCTGCCGACTTACGCTCAACTATAGCATCTGCCATAGTAATTCGTGTAATTAACATCGTAGCAACGCTAAGATCTTTATCAGCAGAATTAATTACATCAACAATTTTTGCATTTACTCCATCAGATGGACTAAAGTAACACTCAACACGTTTACCATCAATTATGAATTCGTGAGGTGTATTATTCATTTTAGTTGCACCAAATCGTGCATTAGCAGCATCAGGATCATCACCATGAGAACCCCACATTTCCTCAAACTCAATTTGATACGCGCGTGCTAAACTTTGATCCTGAACAATAATAACATTATTTGCATCCAAATTAATCTGTCCATCAGTAAAATTTGTTGAACCTGTCCAAACTATTGGATCATTAGCATTATCAGATTGAGCATCAAAAATGATAAATTTATTGTGCATAATCCCATCACGATTATAATCATCAGGACCAATAAGTACATGAACAGCCGTTCCAATCAGCTCGTCAATACCTAAATTAGCAGTAGTACCACAACCTATTACACGAACTCTAACTCCTCTATCTGCTGCAGCGATTAATGCATCACTAATATTGCTAATTCCTGAATTATTAAAATTGTAAATTGTAAAATCAATGGTATAATTTGCACGGTTAATATAACTAATCAAAGTATCATCAATAGTTTCATAAAGAAATATAGCATCAACACCTGTGGAATAAGAAATATCTACAGGGCTATTAAAATACGCTTTCATTTCACCCGATGAATTTGAGATAGTCGCAAATGGAACAACTGCTGATTTAGCTGTATCAGATCCACTCACTGAAAACGCCTGCACCCATGTAATTTCACCAGCATCTAATCCAGACAAATCAATACTATGACTGGTACTTTGACCAGATACAGAAACAATATTTGTTGCTACTAATTCTTCAGTAGAACCATAGTACATTTCGGTTGTTCCTTCAATGTTAGTATTCCATTCAAAATCAAGTGTGGTTTGAGTAAAATCAATATTTGATAAAGCATCAATAAAATAAATGGAACTTGGAATAAAAATATCATCTACATCTCTTGGAAGTACCTGATATCCATCATTAGGATTAGTGTAATCATATTGTGAACAAAGTCCTGTTAACTCAACAGGAGCACTTGGGATAATAGTACCAACAAGATCCTGACCATTTTTAACATAAATGTATCCTATTTCTCCATTAGAAGTAAAAGTATACTTTTTATTACCAGTAAAATTTTGTCCACCATCATTAAAAATCACATTATTAATTTGGAGCAGCCTTGCTTCATAAGTTTCACTTATCTGATTAGGTGTTAACAGTATCGGATCAGGCAATATATTACCAGTTGACAATACTTCGACATTTGTTACTGGATCAATTTCCAGAAGTTGATTATATTCCTTTAGTGTTCCAGTAATTATAACTGTGTCACCACGGTTTACAACCCCAACAGCAGAACCATATGCAGCTATTCCAGCTGTAGCATCCTGCATATACCTGATAATACCTAATTCTGAACCATTAGTAGCAATACCTTTAACTGTAACAACAGTTCCAATAGGCATTTCACGGGCTTCAAGAATATTTTCTTGTGCATAACCTGTAGTTAAAATTCCTACAAATAATAATGCGGTAATAATTATTTTTTTCATATTAATAATTGTTTTCATTTAATAAATTACTATTTTAAGAGAAGCAACAAATCTACGTGGTGCTCCCATAAACACAGAAGCAGAGCGTGCATCGAAAGCACCAAAATTACGCTGAATATATGAATCGTTATTTTTGGCATCAGAAATATATACTGAATTCAGCACATTCAATACATTAACTCTAAATGTAAAACCAAACTTGTCTAACTTATTAATTTTAAACCTATATCCTGCATGAAAATCAACCTGTGTATAAGAAGGTATTCTCCATGACTCCACCGGATTACCAAGCTCGTCAGTACAATCTTCAGGATTAAAATCAGAATAATATCTGTTAAAATATGTTCCTGTTCCCTCAACATATAATCCTCTTATTGGTTCATATTTAATACTCGCTCCTAGTTGGGTTTGAGCTGCATCCCCAACATGTATTCCAGTTGCGTCGAAACTAAGGTGGTTAGCTGGTTGATTATCATCAGTATAATACATTTGAAGATTCTCAATTTTCTTATCCCACTTCCAATCACCTAATGAAATTAAACCCTGAAAGTTCAATTTACGTGTTATTTTATAAACAAAGTCAAGCTCAACACCTATATGTAACGCATCCATTCCTGGAATATCTCCATAAGTGTATCCTGAATTACCTGTTAAAGGATCCTCATATTCGCCTCTTACCTGATTCGTTGGTTTATTTTCCCATTTTGTATAGTAGGCATTCACATTTGCTGTAAATTTTCTACTAATAAATGAATATCCTAATTCAAGAGCTTTTACCCGTTCATTTTTGGTTATTGAATCAGGTAGAAAATTAGCAGTATAACCCTGGAAATAATATTTGAAGTCTCTGGTTTTAGAAAGAAAACCTAAGTTAAGAAATACATTACTATGTTCAGACAAGTTATAATTAATACCCGTTTTCACTGTAAAACCAGGTTTGTACAACCAGTCAGACTTATTGTCTCCAAAATAATCTATCTTTTTAAAACCACTTAAAGAACCCGTAAGATTAACAAATGTGCTAATATTTCCTTTCTTATATTCCAATTGAGCAAAAAGTCCTCCCCAGTTTACAAGGCCATCATCATAATAATATACCTTGTCGCCAACATGTTTCACAGCCAACTGAGGATTAGCAAAATAATCGTTACGCAGGTCATTCTTATCAATAGCATAATCGCCTCCCAACAAATCTGTAACTTCCATATAATGTTCAGCTTTATAGGAACGCATATCAATACCACCCGACCAAATAAAATAATCATTTACAACATAGTTAAATGAAGAAAGTAAGCCATACCACTGGTGATTATTCTTGCTTTGCACTAGGTAATTACTTGAATAGTATAATTTATCACTATAAGCTGTATCAATCGGATAAACAATCCCAAAACCAGTATTTGTGGGTTTTGTGTTTTGGTTGTAGATACCTTGCCAGTAAATCTGTCCAACTTCGTCCTGACTGAATACATCAGGGTTATCAATAACTTCTTCTTCAGTTATAAGATTTGTATTTTTAAGACTATTTCTGGTTCCCTGACCACCACCATTTCCCAACGACACATAAAATGTATTGGAAATCATAAATTTATCATTCACATTCCATGAATCACGAATACTAAACTGTGGTTTAAAGTAAGTATTTACTTTTTCGTTAAGCACTTCTCGTTCTGCATTTGGATTAATAACTCGGGCTGAATAATCACTATTCCATTGCTCAGCATCACGTTTTATAAATCCCCAATGCTGACTATATCCTATTCCTTCATTTAATATTTCAGGAAAATCCTCTGAAGAAACACCATGTTCACCTGCATAAGTTGTGTCATAAGCTGCTATTGATCTCTTATAACTTCTTTGTGTATGTGTTTGTGGTGCGCCAAAACCAGTTAAGCTCGTTATGTGATTACCCCAACGTTTATCAACTTTTGCAAAGAAAAACCATGCCTTCACACTGGTTTCATCAACCCAACCTTTTCCATTTTTGTATGCTCCTGCTAATGTAAAACTCCATCCATGATCTAATTGTCCGGAAGTATAACCAAGATTTGTTGTTAGTTTTCCATTATTATCTACACCTTGCTCAATGCTAAAAGAACGTTTACTGTCGATTCCTTTGGTGATAATATTTATTGTCCCTCCTACTGAAGGCAATGCTAGCTTAGAAGCACCAAGCCCTCTCTGAATTTGTATACTTCTTGTAACAGCATTTAAACCAAACCAGTTAGACCAGTATACCCAACCATTTTCCATGTCGTTTACTGGAATACCATCAAGCATAACAGCCACATTACGCTGACTAAACCCACGAATTGTAATACGTGCATCTCCATCTCCTCCTCCTTGTTCAGTAGCATAAACACCTGGTGTACTATTCAATATCATTGGAATATCCTGACCAGCCAAACGCTCTTCAATCTTTTCCGGAAGTAAGGTTGTAAAGGCAACAGGTGTTTCTCTAGACCTGGCAACATCACCAACAATAGAAATCTCATCCAGCACAATGGTTTTCATATTAAAAGTAAGATTAATAGGCTTATCAGCAACTACTATCTCCTTTGTTCCAACTTTATAACCCACATAACTAACTTCAAGAGTATAATAACCCTTCTCCAACTCCATAGAAAACTTACCTTCTAAATCAGTTACTGCTCCAACTAAGGTTCCCTTTATAAGAACATTAGCTCCAATAACAGTTTCTCCTAAAAAAGAATCTTTAACTACACCACTAACGGTTTGTTTTTGTCCAATGGCTGAAACTGTACAGACCAAAACAAAAAAGAAAATTAATATCCTCTGTTTCATAAATCGAATAATTTTAAACTTAGAAATAAAAAGTTGTCTGAAATGACTTCCAACCCAGACAACTTTTTATTACAAATAACTTAATGTAGATTTATCTAACTAGTAGTTTTTGAGTTGTTGAGCTATTATCAACAAAAACAACTTTTACCATATAAACTCCCTTTTTCATTGAAGCAACAGCTACATCTGTTGTCTTAACAGGAGAAGTGAATACCTCTTGATAGATAACTTTACCAAGTATGTCAAATACATAAATAGACTCAACAGGAGCACTTGTATTAAATGCAAAATGATCAGAAACAACAGGATTAGGATATAAACTTAATGTACCCATTGCTGAGTTCTCGTCAACTGATAAATAGTTTGGATCAGCTACACATGCATGTGAACCGAGGTTAGTCCAAATATCTGTGTAAGTAGGATAACCCAGGCTATCTAGTACAGCTGCAACAGTATCCCATTCCATCTTAACATTAAATGGATTTGGATTAGCCTTAATACCATCAACAACAGTTGGTTTTCTAATAAGTGAATGATTTGATGTCCATGACATCCAGAAGGGACCATATGTATTTCCGTCCATTGCTTTATCCTGAACAATAAAATTAATTATCTGTCCGTCTACTGGTTCTCCACCGGAATTATTGTAAGTTAACGTAGAATCCTGTACATACGACCAACCAGTTTCATCTTCAATAAGACTTCCTAAACCAATTTGACCAATTAAATCAACAGAAGTTACATTCGACATATCAGCATTAGGCGTTTCACCACCAGGAGTTTTAATCAAAGCGATAGCATCGTTTCCATTCATATACGTTGGTGCAGGATAATCATGATCTAATTGATTAGCCAATGCTTGCAATACCGGGCTACAAGCTGGGGAACTAGATGTGCTTGTAGTTTGTCCGTTTACCAATACATAAGTTTTATATGGTTCCAGTGTTCCTTCCAGTTGAGTTGCTCCTCCTGAAGTAAAGGTTGAATTACCATTACTAAACCTAAGTACATAATACTCACTAAGATCAACATCCTGATTAGTAGGGTTGTAAATTTCAACACACTTATTGTTACCAGTGCCTTCAGCATATTCTGAGAAGAATAAATCTGTTTGAGCATGAATTGAGATTGCAAAAAATGCTAAGAATAAGATTAGTAAAGTTTTTTTCATGATAATTTTTTTAAATTAGTAATATATTTTATGTAGCAAAAGTAATATTAATTCTTTAAAATTCAGGCAGAATTTCTAATCGTGCTTTATCATAATAAACTCCTTGAAATAATCTCCAGCAAAAAACCTGCAAACTATCGGACCTGCAATATTATAATCGGAGAGGTCAATCATAATTGTATGATATCCAGAAAATTGATCTTTGTAAGTAGCTTCGTTTATTTTAATGCCAAAAATATCAAACATAACCAGGCTAACTGTATTTTCATGTAATAGATAATATTTTAAGTAAAACTTCCCCATACATGGGTTTGGATACGCAATAATTGAATACAATTCATTTTCATAAATTGTAGATGTATCTGAATTATAATAGTATGCACCCATATCACAAACTGTATAATCAGGATCCAATGGGCTTTGAGGATCACCCGCGTTAATACAAGGTGAATTATCCAACAACGAAAAATCATTTTCTTCTGGGTTTACAAAAAGGGGGTCATCAAATAGATTATTTGTTCCATTAGGCAATAACATATCTGACAATGAATAGCTTACATCAATCGTGGATGCATTATCAAAATAAAAGTCAGCATCAACAGACATTGAAAAAATAGAATTTTCAATTATTATGGAACTTCCTCTTGCAACACTCTGAGATTCAATACAACTAACAGCAATATTATTTTTATAAAAAGTATTATTTTGCAACAACCCGAATGAATTCTCTTTAAAAATGACACCTTCATTACAACCAATAATGAGGTTTCTATGTATTATAATATTGTCTGAACTTCCAAAATTTTCGCTTCCAATTTCCATTCCCCTGTCCTCAGCATTTGTAATAATATTACTATCAATTAGGATATTTGAACAATTATTTAAGTCAATTGCATCATCAGGCAAATCTGAAAAAACATTTCCTCTGATTATTCCATTATCAACATTTATAAACTCAATAGCATCTGGTATGTTTTCAAAATTACAGTGTGAAACAATTGAATTCGATTGATTATGAATTAAGAATCCTTCACCTACACCAGATCCCGTAATTCTAGAATCGATAATAACTACATTCCCTCCTAATACTCGTGTAATTGCATCATTCCAGGCTAAGTCTTGCCTGTTAAAAAAATAAACATTCTGCATTACCAAACTAACATCATGTGTAATAATCCGCCCATCAGTAATATAAACATTCTCAAGCCTACATTCCTTTCCGGGGCTATCTATTTCAATTATTCCCCATCCAATACTGTCAATTGCCGGTGTTAAAAACACAGGGTCGTCAGGTACCCCGTTAATAAACAATATGCCAAAAATCAAAATGTTAATATTTTCATTGAGAATAACTTGTACACCAGCTTCCATAATAAGAGTGTCACCAGCATCTACAATATAATCTGTGTCAATTACATATGGAGAGTCGAATTTGTTAAAAACAATTGCTGCACTTACATAATTATGCCCTAACAAAAATGGAATAAACATACTTATGCATATTATTTTTATGTTACTGAATTTGAACATCTTTTAAGAGGATAATAAATATATAATAGCAAAATATAATGTTTCAAATGTATTAAAAAAGTTATTCTGAAATTTGTATAGTTTAGGTTATATTTGCAGCATACCTTTTTTCGATGACACGGATAATAAAAATATCAGCTACATCAGCAATTATAGCAGTAATTATTTTGATTTCATCGTGTGCCAAGAAATTTAAACATCAAAGTGAATACAATATAACTTCATCACTTGAAACCCTATCAAAAAACAAAAAGTATTTTATAGCAGATACTAATGACAACTATCTTTTTTCTGGTGGAAGTCTTCAAACAAGTATTCAAAAACGAAGCGGTAACTTCTCTGTCATAACCACACCAAAAAATGCATTTGCTCTTTCAATTGAATTGCCAGGGATAAAAAGAGATAGCTATTTCGAAATGTCGATTTGGCGCAAAGGCGCAGAAGGCCAGCTAGTTGCTGTCATTACAGGAACAAATTATTATTTTGCTGCAAAAAATCCTGTTAAAATTGACGAGAATGGCTGGGGAAAACTTAGTCTAAATTTTTATGTTCCTCCTACCAAAGAATTTCAAAAACTTAAAGTTTATGTATGGAATCCGGGAAAAGACAGTGTATTTTTTGATGATATAAGCATACAAATTATTGAAAAAAAAGCATTTCCGATATTTAATGAAGATGTATTTCATATTGAGATGGATACTTCGGAATACATAAAACTAATTGAGATTCGTAAGCGAGCTTTTATTGCCGGAGTACTACAATCAACAGATGATGATTGGATTAAGGGTTTTGCTTTTGCCAACAACAAACTTATGAAGTCAGATATGCGGCTAAAAGGCGATTGGTTAGATCATCTTCATGGAAATAAATGGTCGTTCCGAATTAAGCTAAAAAAAGGTAATACTTGGAACAATATGCGCGTTTTTTCAGTTCAAAGCCCATTATCAAGGCTCGGAGTAAACGAATGGTTTCTTCACCAGTTTATGATATCAGAAGATCTACTTACAACACGATATGGATTTATGCCAGTTACCATTATTGGAGAAAATACTGGTATTTACGCATATGAAGAACACTTTACAAAGCAATTAGTGGAATCACAAAAAAGGCGTGAAGGACCTATTGTACGATTTGTTGAAGATGCCTTATGGGATACTCGCGTTTTTAATACAAAAGGAAAAAGATATAATTTTCGAACACCAGTTTTTGAAGCAGCCACTATCAAACCTTTTTCAACCACCAAAACCGTTGCAGATTCTAATCTTTTCAATCAGTTTTTAATTGCGCAAAACTTAATGTATCAATATAAAAACCGTCTGGCAAGTGCTTCAGAAATATTTAACACTGAGATGCTTGCCAAGTATTTTGCTATTGCCGATGTATTCCTGGCACGTCATAGTATAATATGGCATAATCAACGTTTTTATTATAATCCTGTGCTATGCAAGCTGGAACCAATTTCATACGATTGTTATTCAGATATAGGCTTAGAAGAAGTAGGGAAAAGAACAATTTACGGCTATTTAAAAAACAATTCAATTGCAACAATTAATGATGAATTTTTAATGTTAAGAGAATTGTTTAATGATGCAATTTTTACTGAACAATATATTAATTATTTGGAGAAATACTCATCTGTAGCTTTTCTGGATTCCTTATTTATTTGCACTCATGATCAGCTTAATTTTTATGACTCATTAATAAAAATTGAATTCCCTGAACAATATTTCTTTAAAAATGATATTCTGGAAAATGCTAATAATATCAGGAAGGATCTACCTAAATTTAAAAAGCAATTTCTCACAATGAAAAAAGAAAATCTGCAATGGCTGAATAAATCAAAAGAAAAAATTAATTACGACACCATTATTAAAGATTTTCTTGCCCATAACCTTATATCATGTTATAAACAAAACACTTATGCTGATTCATCAGTTTACAAGATTAATAATTTTTATCCAGGAGAGATTGTAATTTTAGGATTGGGTAAGGGAAATAAAAAAATTACAGAAGTAATTGTACCTGTTCCAATTGTATCAGGGTTTAGTAATGGAACTCCTGGTACAGTATTTTTCTCAACTGAAGAAAAAGAACTTAATTTTTTGTTTTTTAGCATCAAAGATCATTATGATATTATGGCTATAGAAATAATGCCATGGCCTGAACCCTCTGCAAAACCATCTCCAGTTCAACAGTTGATTGATGCACATCCATTTCCTGACACAAATATAATTGAACGCGTAGAAAGCAAAAATGTACATATCAAAAAGGGGAATATTACAATAAACGAAACTGTAATTATACCTTTGGGTTACAGAGTATACTTTCATGAGAGCACTACTATAAATATGATTAACAATGCTGGTTTCATTTCATATTCACCAATAACAATAAACGGCACAAAAGAGAACCCTGTAACTATCACTTCATCTGATTTTTCCGCCAATGGATTCACTGTATTACAAGCCGGTGGAATATCGCATGTTAAAAACACGGTATTTAAAAACCTAAACACTCTTGATTTTATGGGTTGGACTCTTACGGGAGCAGTTAATTTTTATGAATCAGATGTAGAAATTACCAACACCACCTTCTATCGTAATCAATGTGAAGATGCTCTAAATATAATCCGTTCTGATTTTATTCTTAAAAACTCAATATTTGACTATATCTATAGTGATGCATTTGACTCCGATTTTAGCACAGGAAAAGTTATTGATACTAAGTTTACAAATACAGGAAATGATGCGATAGATTTCTCTGGAAGTCAAATACTTATCCAGGGTGTTGAAATAAACAATGCCAACGACAAGGGAATAAG
This sequence comes from uncultured Lentimicrobiaceae bacterium, assembly GCA_964460905.1. GTDB lineage: Bacteria > Bacteroidota > Bacteroidia > Bacteroidales > F082. Next base: position 124,140 of record CAYWRM010000004.1, on the reverse strand, counting down.
TGGTGGCGAAAACTCGCAATTAATAGTTGAAAATACTACAATTACTTCATCAGGAATTGGTCTTGCATCCAAGGATTTATCAGTTGTACAAGCTGATAACTGCACTATTTCACATTGCAATTACGGCATTGTTCTTCTTCAAAAGAAACCTGAATATGGACCATCAACATTAATACTTAATAATACTCAACTGCTTAATTCTAAAAACCGTTTTCTTATTGAACAAGGTTCCATCGTAATTGAAAACAACGATACTATAAAAGGAACTCAAAAGAATGTAGCAGAATTATTTTATTAGGTATTATATTTATCGCTTTAAGGCATCTATATTAAAACAATAACACGAAAAATAATATAATTTGAATCTTATCGCAAATGACCGAATCCAATATAGTACAATCATTCCCATTTTGAGAAAATGTTTTATAATCATATTAACAATATAATGTTGGTAATAAACACATTAACTATTGCGGAATGAGCTTTGATAGACTATTTTCACAAAACTAATTAATACCACTGATATGAAAAATATAAGACTGCCACTAATTTTAATGTTGATTATTTCTTTTTCAATTATTTCATGTAAAAAAGATAACAACGAAAACACTGGCGATGAACCCACAGCCTTGGAAGATTTAAATATAAGTGAGAATTTTAACTGGAGTACTACTAAAGACATAACAGTTAAGATATACACTAAAGACAACCAGAACAACACAATGAATAATGTGCTGGTATCTGTTTATACTGATTTTCCTGAAGAAGGGGGTTTATTAATGGCAAAAGGTATTACCAACGAACAAGGATTATTCACAATTTACAGGCCTGTTTCTGCCTATTATGAGAGTCTTGTTTTTGGAACATCACAAATTGGTTTGGTTAATTTTATTGAAGTACCTATAGACAATGGAATTGCGGAACATACTTTTGGAGGTATACCGGTAAATAAAAAATCCTCTTCATCAATTATTCCAAAAAGCACCAACAGCGATATTGCTTTCCTTGGCACCTATAATAGTCAAGGGGTTCCTGATTATTTGGAACCAGTTGACGACCCAATTCCAAGTGGTTTTTTATCAGATTTAAACAATTCATTCCCCGAAAGACAAAACTTGGCTACAACACATCCTGATTATATGTCAACAGACTACGAACATGACCTACTACTTCAATGTGAAACTTCAGTTTGGGTAACATTTGTTTCAGAAGGTGCAGGATATAAAAATGTACTTGGTTTTTATACATATGATATGAACTCCCCCCCTACTTCAACAAGTGATATTACAACAATTACGGTAATTTATCCTAATACTTCATTCGCAGGAAGTGGTGGTGGATTACATGCCGGCAATAAAGTTAAGATTGGTACATTTGCTGAGAACACAGGTATTGGATGGGTGCTTATTGCAAATGGTTGGAATAATGGTACAATTACTGACGGATATAATTACTTATATTCTAATAGAGAATTTAATCCTGAAACAAGCGCAGCTTTACAACAACACAGCGTAATGCTTTATGATCCGGGGCGTGAATTAACAATACTTGGATGGGAAGATATTCAAAGAGATAATGCAGGTACTGATCCTTCCACTTGTGATCATGATTTCAATGATGTTATCTATTATATAACTATAGATCCGATTCCATGTGCAATTTTAGACTTTCCGGTAGTTGATTATACAGGTATTGATTCAGATAGTGACAATATACCCGATGCTTTCGATGATTATCCTAACAACATTAATTACGCATTCAACAATTATTACCCATGTAATACTGCTTTTGGAACTTTAGCATATGAAGATTTATGGCCTGGCAAAGGTGATTATGATTTTAATGATTTAGTGCTAAATTACAACTTCAATCAAATAACAAATGGAAGCAATAAGATCGTTAAAGTAGATGCTGTACTAAAAATCAAGGCTCATGGAGCTACTTTTAGCAATGGATTTGGATTTGAGTTTACAGTTGCCCCTAATAAGATCACCAGTATCACAGGTCAGGATATTCAGGAAAGTTATATTTCAACAAATGCAAATGGCACCGAAGCCAGTCAAAGCAATGCTGTAATTATTGCTTTTGATAACACTTATAATCTTTTGCCATACCCGGGAAGCGGAATAGGAGCAAATACAACTCCAGGTGCTCCCTACGTAGATCCAGTTACATTAAGTTTATCAGTTGAATTTGACCAACCATATACTTCTAATGAAATAGGGATACCATCTTTCAACCCATTTCTTATAATTGATGGAGATAGAACCAAAGAGATTCACCTACCCGATCATGCACCAACAGATTTAGCTAGTACAGCTTTATTTGGAACACAAAATGACAACAGTATTCCTGCCAATAACAGATATTATAAAACTGAATCTAACTTACCGTGGGCAATTGATATTTGGTCTGATTTTGCTTATCCAAAAGAGAAAGCACTAGTAACATCTGCCCACTTAAAGTTTGCCGATTGGGCACAAAGTGAAGGTTCTGATTATCAAGATTGGTATGAAGATGAGACCGGCTATAGAGATGACAGTAAAATATATCAAATACCTGATTAAAAATTAAAAAATAAAAGAAGAGACTGTTTAAATAAGATGGTCTCTTTTTTATTTGTACTTTATCCTTGATTACTGAAATAACATATACAATCTACAGTTTCTATTTTATCTAATTTTCATATCACTAACATAAATAATAATCATAAGTTGCAATATTTATATATCAATCATAAAAGGTTTAACAACATATTAACTTTTTACGAAACAACTATTTCGTATATTTGCAGTCTTAACTCAAAACAAAACATTAAAAACAAACTATCATGAAAAACATTGCAAAATTATTTATAGGTTTAATGCTCGTCGGAGTTGTCTTTTCGAGTTGTAATGAGGCAAAAGATGTTCTTGATGTCAAATTTGTTGCAGAATATGAAACTGAGCTTGACATAATTGTAACTCCAGAGACAAAATCAACCAATGGTGTGTTTAATATTAGTGAAACCATCGACCCAACAAGCAATTCAGATTTCGCACAATATGCAAGTACTATAACTGGTATTGATATTTCGGAAGCTAAAGGTACTGTTCAATTTATTAATCCTGACGTTACTCTTATCTCTGCTAATCTAACAGTTTCTAACGCTAGTCGCTTTGCCACATGGACATTTACAAACATTCAAATATCTGAAGGAACAGTTTTAACATTAGGAAATGAATCAGGACAACGGGATACAGTTGAAGATATTCTTATGGATCAAGATGTATTTACAGTTTCTATGACAGGTGAAACAGTTGTGGACAGCGCTGAATTTAATATTCTTGTTTCAATAAATTCAGAAATTGTAGCTAATCCTATAAACTAAGATTCATTTGAATAAAAAAAGCCGGTGTTATTAATAATGTTTAACACCGGCTTTTTTTATAAATTTGCAGCCTTTAAATCTATATCCAGATATTATGAATGACAGGTGGGGATTATTTCAAAAATTTTTAATTACTCAGGAACAGCAAGTATCGTTAACTGATTTTTTAATTAACTCACTGGTTATTATAGTATTAGCTATAATACTTGAGTACACTTATATAAAAGCTGCACGTACTATTTCAAACAGGAAACAATTTGCAGGCACATTTTTACTTATTGCTTTCACAACTATGCTGATTATTTCCATTGTTAAAACATCCCTTGCATTGTCTCTTGGGCTGGTTGGAGCTTTGTCGATTGTTAGGTTTAGAGCAGCCATTAAAGAACCGGAAGAATTATCATATATCTTTTTTGCAATTGCACTAGGACTAGGATTAGGGGCAAATCAAACTATAGTTGTTATTGAGGCTTTTGCAATAGCAATGGTTATTCTATGGACAAGATATTTTATATCAGGAAGAAGTACCAGTCAAAATTTATACCTTAATATTTCGGCAAAAGCTGGTGAAATAGAATTAGAACAGGTTATTAAAATTGTAAAGCAAGAGTTCGGCAAATTTCATTTAAAGCGATATGATGAAAATAATCAGATTATCGAAGCTTCATTTATGGTTGACTCACCTAAACCTGAGAAACTGCAATCTTTCACGAAAAGCGTAACAAAACTTGGTAGTGATGCCCGTGTTTCGTTTGTTGAAAGTAAGTCGTTTTAATTTATTCTAACAAACTTACACAGCACCCATGTATTTTCCTCCTTTTAATTTTGAAAAGAGTCGATTTGAGAGGAAATTTATGGTGCATGATATGCATTTTCCTGAGGTAGTACAACAAATTAGAAATAACAAGGCTGCCTTTCTGCCTCTTCATCATCCGCGTTATATAAATAATATTTATCTTGATACTAACGATATGGATTTCTTTACTGATAATGTATCAGGTAAAGGAAGCCGAAAGAAAGCACGCATACGATGGTATGGAGATTTAATGGGGAATATAGCAAAACCTGTGCTTGAATTTAAGATGCGAGAAGGTATGGTAGGAAACAAGTTATCATTTCCATTAGCACCCTTTTCACTTAACAATAATTTTTCAGGCGAATACATTCAGGATATAATACGCTCGTCAGATCTCCCCGATTGGGCGAGTAATGTAATGTTAATGCTAAGACCTGCCTTATTAAATCGTTATCACAGGCAATACTTTGAAAGTTTCAACAAAAAGTTCAGAATAACCATTGATGACGAGCTTACTTATTATGGTATTGGTTGGAGCAATAATAATTTTATTGAAAAGCATACCATTGACGATATAATTGTTGAGCTAAAATACGATCAAAAAGATGATGGTAAAGACGCAGCATTTGTTACAAACAACTTACCTTTTCGGTTAACTAAAAGCTCTAAATATGTTAATGGATTTGAGTTATTGCATCCATTAATAACATAATCACTCGTGAAAATAAACACGCTTAACCCTGCGGGATATTCGGCTTAATACTTCATAAGGAATAGTGGATCCGGCTTCAGCCAAACTTGTTACCGAATGATCAGAGTTAAAAATAATTACATCATCATTTTCTTTGGCTTCAATTCCTGTTAAATCAACCATGCACATATCCATACAAATATCACCAATAATTGGAGCATGTTTCCCAGCTACAAACAAAGTTGCATTTCCATTACCCAATGATCGCAGCATACCATCAGCATAACCTATTGATACAATACCAATCTTTGTATCCGCAGTAGCTACCCAACTCTTGTTATAACCTACACTTTCCCCTTTTTTCACAAGCTTTATCTGCCCTATTATTGACCTCAGAGTTAACACACTTTCCATCCCATCCATATGGTTTGATATTCCATATAAACCAATTCCTATTCTAACCATATCCATGTGACTCTCAGGGAAACGAACAATGGCAGCAGAATTAGCTATATGAAACAATACTTCATGATTTGATTCATGATTAAACAGTTTTTTAATCCCATTTAGCGTTTCAATTTGCTCCCTTGTAGTATCATCAAAAACAGGATTATCACTTGCTATTAAATGTGAAAATACTGATTGAACATAGATGAGTGCATTAGCACCAAGTCTGTTTATTAGCTCAGGTACTTCTATTGGCATAAACCCCAAACGATGCATCCCCGTGTCAATCTTAATATGAATTTTAACAGGTTTATTCTGCGGAAGTGAATTCCTTGTTATGGCTTCCTCAAGCAAGCCCAAAGCTCTAAAGCTAAAAATCTCAGGTTCAAGCTGATGCCGTATCATTGCATCAAACGCTTGCTCTTCAGGACTCATAACCATAATTGGAAGATTTATACCGGCTCTCCTAAGTTCTACACCTTCATCTGCATACGCAACTGCAAGATAATCAACATTATGATACTGAAGTACATTTGCTATTTCAAAACTGCCACTACCATACGAAAAGGCTTTAACCATAGCCATTATTTTGGTAGAAGGTTTAAGCTTTAACCTAAGGTGATTAAGATTATTTATTAAGAAGTTTAAGTTAATTTCAAGAACTGTTTCGTGTGATTTTTGCTGCAATATTTGACTAAGTCTCTCAAACTCAAATATGCGAGCACCTTTTAATAGTATTGTTTGATTTACAAACGTTGCAAATGAATAGTTTTTAATGAATTCATCAGTTGTATTAAAAAAGCAGGACTCAATATCAAATTTATCTGCCTGACTACTTATAGAAGGTCCAATTCCAATAAGTTTATTAATATGTTTATTTTTAACCAGATTGGCAACGTCGGTGTAAAGATCAATGTTGCTTTGTCCACTTTGCATAATATCTGAAAGAATAACAACCTTTTCGCGATGTTGATTTTGCTGGCTCATAAAATCAAGAGCTATTGCAAACGAATTATAATCAGAATTATAAGCATCATCAATAATAGTACAATTATTGACCCCCTCTTTTAACTCCAGTCTCATAGCCACCGAATGCAATCCAAGCATTCTTGATTTTATGACATTATTATTATATCCGAGATAAAGCATTGTTGCCCAGCAATGTATGGCATTCTCTATTGATGCATTATCAATAAATGGAATAATGATTTCCAACTTTAAACTATCGTAATTAGCTATGATAGTTGAACTACTATCCTTAGAAAGTATATCGATAATTTCTAAATCACAAGTATTATCTTTTCCCCAACAAAAAGTAACAATATTTTCAAGTATCCCCGAACGTATAATAGCTCCATGAATTTCTTTGTGATCATTGTTATAGATAAGTGTTTTAACCTTTTTAAATAGATTTAGTTTCTCTCCGGTTTTTTGATCAGAATTAATGAAATTTTCATCATGTGCCTGACCAATATTGGTAAAAATTCCAATATTAGGTACTATTATCGACTGGAGCTTCTGCATTTCTTCAGGCTCAGAAATTCCCGCTTCAAAAATTGCTAATTCATCCTTTTGATCCATTTGCCATACGGAAAGTGGGACACCAATTTGAGAATTATAACTTTTTGGACTTCTCACAATAGTTTTATCCTCATTCATCAAGTAGTACAACCATTCTTTAATAACAGTTTTACCATTACTTCCTGTAATTCCTATAACCGGTATGTCAAATTTCTTTCTATGATTAGCAGCTAATAACTGAAGTGCATCTAGAGTATTACTTACGACAAAAAATGAGCTATTTGGTAGTTTCTCAATTTCAGCATTAAGGCTACTCACAACAAAGTTTCTTATCCCCTGCTTATGTAATTCTTTTATATAATTATGCCCATCATTCTTTTTACTTGTTAGAGCAAAAAACAGAGTAAATTTAGCAGATATGAGTCTCCTACTGTCGATAAGAATATCAGTTATTCTAATAGATTCAGGGCTTGATGAAATCAGCTTTGCCAGAATAATTTCAGCAATTTCAATTCCGTTATAAGCATTATACTTCATATGGGCTAGTTCTATGGTAGAGCATGAATTCTATTTACGATATTTTGAATGATCAAAAATATAAGAACTCCGTTTCAATATATTAAGCTTAGCTTTGGTTATCTTCTTGATTATTTCCATTATTCTTCACATCTTTAAGAAGATTATAACCCAGAGGGTTACTATTCAATTCTGCATGCTTAAGTCTGTTTCGGTATATATCATTTGCTAAATACATTGCACTTCTAAACGATTCGGGAGATGCAACATTTTTACCTGCCTTGTCGTAAGCTGTACCATGAGCTGGTGAAGTACGAACATATGGAAGTCCGGCAGTATAATTTACACCACTTTCAAACGCAAGTGCTTTAAATGGTATTAAACCCTGATCGTGGTACATGGCCAATATAGCATCGTATTTAACATATTCGCTTACGAAAAAACCGTCTGCGGCAAAAGGTCCAAAAACCAGAGAACCATTTTTCTTCATGTTAATTATTGCCGGAGTTATTAAGGCTTTATCTTCTGTACCAATAGTTCCATTTTCACCAGCATGCGGATTCAAACCTAATATGGCAATCCTTGGCTTATCAATACCAAAATCAACTTTTAATGAATTCTCAAGTATCCTAATCTTACTAAGAATAAGTTCTTCTGATAAGGCAGAAGCTACTTCGGCTATAGGAATATGACCTGTAACAGTTCCAATCTTAAGGTTATCAGATACCATGAGCATCAAATAATCTTTCGCTTCAAACTGATTTGCAAAATACTCTGTATGACCTGGAAAATTAAAATCCTCCGATTGGATATTCTCCTTACTTATAGGAGCCGTAACAACAACATTTATCTTGCTGTCTTTTAAGTCTTTAACGGCTCTATCCAGAGCCAAATGAGCGAATTTTCCTGCTTCAAGGCTAGATTTGCCATACTCAATCCTAACCTCTTCATCAGTTAGACTAATAAGATTTACCTTATTATTTCGTATTGAACCTGAATCTCTGATTGTATTATAATTAAAATCCAGAAGATTCATGTTTTTTCTGTTATACGACATTACCCTGGACAAGCCATAAATTACAGGAGTAAAGAAATCCAATATCCTATTGTCAGATAATGACTTAATTATAACTTCATAACTTATTCCGTTAAAATCTCCATGGGTAATACCCAAACGGATTTTCCTGTTGTTTTCCTGTTTAAATTTATTATGCATTTTTCAAATTAATTTATGCAAAAATACGCATTTTTAGATGTAATATTTTTAAAATACGTATTGATATTTGAAATGAAAGTGCTGTATGATAGGAAAAGGGAAATAATGGGTTATAGGAAATTGGGATATAAAGGATAATGGAAATAAGTGTATCGACATTCCCCAAGTATAACTAACCGCCACACACTACTATTTCTCAAATTCTCTTATTTCCCATATCCCATTTATTCGACATATTCCCTATTTCCCAAAACCCCAAATAGGTTGTTAAAAATACAGATTTATAATTTTGTGATTTCAAATAATATAACATTGATTCAACTTTTTGTTCCTGTTATTAAAATAATTAACACTTTTGCAGAAAAGTTTTGGTTATCAAAACCCCATCTTATTATGGCAACATCCAACTTTGTTGATTATGTAAAATTATATTGCCGATCAGGTAACGGCGGTAATGGATCTGTACATTTTCGTCGCGAAAAATTTATTGCCAAAGGAGGACCTGATGGTGGAGATGGCGGAAAAGGTGGTGATATTATTCTTCGTGGAAACGCACAATTATGGACTCTTCTACATCTACGTTATACTCGTCATCTAAGAGCAGGGCATGGTGAAGGTGGAGGAAAACAAACAAGTACCGGTGCTGATGGTAAAAATATAATTATTGAAGTTCCGCTTGGTACAATTGCTAAAGATGTTGAAACAGATGAAGTTATAGCTGAAGTTACTGAAGAAGGTCAACAAATAGTATTGCTTAAAGGCGGACGCGGAGGATTAGGTAACGATCATTTTAAAACGCCAACAAATCAAACCCCGCAATATGCTCAACCAGGTGAAGCAGGAATAGAGCAGTCAGTAATTTTTGAATTAAAGATACTCGCTGATGTTGGGCTTGTAGGATTTCCAAATGCCGGAAAGTCAACACTTCTTTCTGTAGTTTCCGCAGCAAAACCTGAAATTGCTGATTATCCGTTTACAACATTACGTCCAAATTTAGGTATTGTTGCATACCGTGACCAACAATCATTTGTTATGGCCGACATTCCTGGCATAATTGAAGGTGCTCATGAAGGAAAAGGACTTGGGCTAAGATTTTTGCGTCATATTGAAAGAAACTCAATTTTACTATTTCTTGTTCCTGCTGATAGCAATGACATAAACCATGAATACAATGTTCTATTGAATGAGTTGGGTAAATTTAATCCTGAATTATTAGACAAAAAAAGGATTTTAGCTATAAGCAAATCCGACATGCTTGATGAAGAACTTAAAGAAGAGATCGAGCCTACCCTTCCTGAAAATGTGGAAACAATTTTTATTTCATCGGTTGCAAACATGGGTATAATGAAGTTGAAGGATCTTATATGGAAAGCACTTAAGTAGATGAGATCAACTCCTACATTTCGATAATTATTGCCAGTAGAAGTTTGAAAGTTTATAAATGAAACTCCTCGCCGCAAGCGGGCGGGACATCAATAGGAAAATATTTTCTAATTCGCCCCAAGGAGCGAGGAATAAGACCCTTGAGATCAGTTTGGCTATATGATTTTGTTTTGCAAAATCATAGTTTCACTGATTTAATCAAGCTGAATAATATTATTTTTTATTGCGAACTTAACAAGATCAACAGTAGTTTTAAGACCAATTTTTTTCATAATATTATTCTTGTGGGTCTCCACAGTACGTACACTTATAAAAAGTTTGTCAGCAATGCTTCTATTAGAAATCCCCTCTGCAAAAAGTTTAAAAATTTCCATCTCACGTACTGAAAGATCTTTTTGTCTATTTTCTTTTTCGTTTTTATTAATATCCTTATCGCTAATATAACTACTTAATAATATGTTTGTTATGGTCTTTGCATAAAATTCATACCCATTCCTTAATGTGTAAATAGCTTCTATAATTTCAGATCTGTTAGTATCAGACCCAAGATGACCTTTTGCACCGGCTTTAATCATTTTAAGCACTTGCTTCTCATCATGATACATCGACATCTCAAGGACTTTAATTTCGGGATATTGATAAACAAGTTTACGGACATTCTCAACATTTTCATCATCATGCTTATAAAAAACCATGATAACAATATTTGGTTTAACTTCAGGAACCTTAAGGCTAAATTCTGAAAAAGAATTGTGAAAACTAACAATATTAATATCGACTACATCAGAGAGTAATGCTGTAAATGCATCGCAAATTATAGGGTGTTCATCAATAAGTGAAACATTAATCATACAATCTTAAATGAATCATTTAATAAAGAAAGCGAAAATACAAAATGTAATCGAGAGTTTTGCCGGCTTTTTAGCTAAAGTCTCCTTTTATTCTAATCTGAATAATAGTCTCATTTAGTCTATGTATATTTGCTTATAAAATTCATCCACATGAAGGAAAGTCAGTCATACAAATACTTGAATTTGCTTGATATTATAAGTAACATAAGCCGTATTGTTAAACAAAACAAAAGCATAAATGATACGCTGTTAGAAATTGTGGATGCTGTTCCTGTTTATAACACTTTTTTAGAACCTATTTCATTACGCCTTGTTTTTAATAATGTTGATTATCTCTCAAGAGAATATAATGATAATTTCCTGTACAGGGAAAGCAATTTTCAAACCAAATCAGGTAATAAAGGAAAAGTACAAATCTGCTCTAAACGTAAAATTGATGAGCAGAATAAGCTAGTAATAAATGAAACTAACTACTTCATAAAAAATATTGTAAAAATTATAACACAATATTTAAATGAATTTGAGGAAAAAGCCAGATCTCCAGATTCTGTTAATATGGAATCAAATAATAATATAAATGGACCACTAAGCAGTAGGTTTCTTCAACAATTTCTAAACAAATACACTTACAATCGTGATATTTACCACGACTTAATGCCCTTTAAAGTAAAAGAGATATTACTTATTTCAAGTTTGTATGATGCGTATGCAATTGAAAGCGAAGGAAGATTTTCGGAACATATGTTAGGGCAATACGGACAACTCAATCTAACATCTTTTCCAAGAATTACAGGTGCTTCCACACTAAAGCAAGCATTGGAATTACTTAAATACAAGAACTTTGAGTTAATTATTTACATGGCAGGAGTTGATAAAACCACGCCACTAATTGTTAGTGAACAAATAAAAAAAACATATCCTTATATACCTATTTTTCTTTTACTTAACAACAGTGCTGACACAAGTTATTTTACTTCAAAGTTAGAGAATATTACCTATATCGACAAACTATTTACCTGGAATGGCGATGCAAACATATTCTTCTCAATGATTAAACTGCTGGAAGATAAAATTAACGCTGAAAATGATACTCAACTCGGTAAAGTACGAGTAATACTTTTAGTAGAAGACTCCCCTATTTTTTATTCGCGATACTTATCATTTTTGTACAAAGTTGTTACCGAACAAACTAAAAGAATAATAGATGATGTAAGCACTGATGAGCTGTACAAAGTATTAAGGATGCGCGCCCGTCCAAAAATACTACTCGCTACAAATTTTGAAGAAGCTACTGAAATTATTAATAAATATCGGGAATATATGAATTGTTTGATAACCGATATTAAATTTGAAAGAAACGGTAAATTTGATGACAATGCAGGCATAAAACTTCTTGAATATACACACAAAAAACTCAAAAACATACCTACTATCCTGCAATCATCTGACAGCTCATATGCTTCAGTTGCAAGTGAATATCACTCGTTATTTATTCATAAATATTCAGATACACTTTATCACGATTTTGAACATTTCATAACAAATTATCTTGGGTTTGGTGATTTTGAGTTTAAAGATGAATCGGGCAATACTATTGCTATAGCCTCTAACATGAAGGAGTTTGAGAGCTTCCTTAAAAAGATTCCTAACGAGTCATTATTGTTTCATGCAAGTAGAGATCATTTCTCAATGTGGCTTATGGCTCGAGGGGAAATTAGAGCTGCACGTATTATCAATTTAAAGAAAGTTAATGACTTCGAAAATGCAGTTGAGTTACGCAAAGACCTGCTTCAAATGTTAAAAGAGTATAGGAATGAGCGTGATACCGGAAATGTAATCCCTTTTGTAGCCAATACGGAAATTACAGAAGAAAATGTTTATACATTGGCAGGAGGTTCTCTTGGTGGTAAAGGTAGAGGTCTTGCTTTTATTGATGCTTTAATTCATAATTTCAATTTTTCAAAATATATCCCTGATGTTAAAATTCGAACACCAAAAACTTTTGTAATTGGAACTCATGAATTTGAATCATTCCTAAAAAATAATTATATCGCACCGGCACTCCTTATTAACAATGATTATGACGAAATAAAAAAACAATTTATTAATGGAAAGTTATCTTCAAGTCTGCAAAAAAAATTAACCAACTTACTTGGAATTATTAAAAAGCCAATTGCTGTTAGATCATCGGGTATGTTTGAGGACTCGTTAACCCAACCATTTGCCGGAATATTTGAGACCTATCTGTTACCAAATAACCATCCCGATATAGACATTCGTATTAAACAGGCTGAAGAGGCAATTAAGCTGGTTATGGCATCTGTTTTTTCAAATACTGCAAAAGGTTATGTAAAAGCAATCGATTTTAAAATCGAAGAAGAAAAGATGGCTGTGATAATACAGGAGGTAGTAGGAAATAAATTTGATGACTTATACTATCCACATCTAAGCGGTGTTGCACAATCATACAACTTCTACCCATTTTCACATATGAAGCCCGAAGAAGGTTTTGCAATTGCAGCTGCCGGTCTTGGCAAATATGTTGTTGAAGGCAATAAGGCATACAGATTTTCACCAAAATATCCGAGTACAGAAATTAACTCAACAAAAGATCAATTCAAAAACTCACAAGTTAAATTTTATGCTGTTGACCTAAATAAAGAAAATCTAAACCTTCTGGATGGTGAACTTGCCGGATTATCGGAAAATGAGATTAGCACCGCTGAAAAGCAAGGCACTCTTAAGCATCTGGCATCTGTTTATAATCCAGATAATAATACTGTTTATCCTGGTATATCTAAGCAAGGGCCACGTATTGTTAATTTCGCTAATATATTGAAATACAATTATATTTCTCTTGCCAAAACAATCGACTTGGTTCTTAAACTTGGCAAAGATGCTATGGGTACTGCCATTGAAATAGAATATGCCGTAGACCTGACAAAAGACAAAGATGGGAAAGCCTCGTTCTATATCCTTCAGATAAAGCCGCTAATCCAATCGGGAATTGACTGTAATATTGATCTGCCTTCCGTAGATAAAGAATCCATTGTTTTATATTCTGAAAAAGGAATGGGTAATGGGCTTGTTGATAATATTACAGATATTATTTATGCTGATGTTGACAGATTTGATAAATCGAAAACTGAAGAGATGGCAAAAGAGATTGAGGAGATGAACGATGATATGATTGAGCAAAAAAGAAAATATGTATTAATAGGCCCGGGAAGATGGGGAACCCGGGATAAGTGGATTGGAATTCCGGTTAAATGGCACATGATTTCAAATGCAAAAGTTATTGTAGAGTCAAGTTTTGATGAATTCCCTCTTGATGCATCATCAGGCTCTCATTTTTTCCATAATGTAACTAGCATGAATGTGGGTTATTTCACAGTTCAACCAGAGCTGCTTAAAAGTTATATTAAATATGATAAATTAGGTAAGCAAGATGAAGTAAAAAAAGGTAAATACTTTAACCATGTTCGTTTTAAAGACCCTTTAAGTATTAAAATGGATGGTAAAAAAAGAATTTATCTGATTCATGAAAATAGCTAATATCCTGATTATTTGATATTCATAATAGTTGCAACTACTTTTTATCTAAAACATAATATCCCTGTTTTGCCTTTTTATAATCAGGGTGCTTGATATATTTCCAAATCTTTCCACTTCTGTCAACTTTCAAAAAACACTTCCAATATGCTTCTTTTGTCATGCTGTCGTAATGCCCCATGCCATTATTAAATTGCCATACCATAAAACTATTTAAGAATACTAAAAATGCTATAACTGGAATAATTATAATTTTTAATATTTTTTTGCTGAAAAACCAGGAAAGAAAAGTTGAAAACGGTATTGACAATAATGCATACGACTCAACAAAAGCACGATTACCATAACCCACATACCACCAACACCACCACGATAATACTATATAAATATTTAATATTGTAAATATCAATATTGGAACAAAAAATTCCCTGTGCTTTTTAAGTAACATAAAAATACCAATTAAGGCAAAAATCATAAGCGGAGTATAAGTTAGCCAACCGTTTCTATAACTAAATAAGCCCCTGTATATTTGAGGGTTGCTAAAGAAGAAGCCTTCATCACCATAGGAATAGTAAAAAAAGTTACCTGTTACTGATTTCCAGTAAAGCAACTGTGGAATCCAAACAACAATGGCAAAAAATACAATAACTAGCATTTGTTTGTAATCTTTTAAGTAGAATACTACTTTACTCTTGATATTTTCCCAACTCGATACGTTATAGAAAATGAAAAACAAAATAATTATGATATTAGATGGTCGAACAAGTACAATCAACCCAGTTAATAAACCAATAGTAATTGATTTATAATAATTAGGTTTTCTATGCCATAATATTGTCAGATAAATAAAAACAGAAAAAAGAGCAAAACTGTAAGCATGTGAAACTGGAGCCCTGTAAGTAGCGTAATGTAACAGGTTAGTGCCAATAACTATCGCAAATATGGTTATTGATGTAACTAATTGATTAAAATACATCAACAATACTTTTCTTAGAAAAAATAAACCAATAGCAAGATAAAAAAGGCTACTCAAAAGCAAAGCTAACTGATATTGCATACTATACCCAGAAGTATCGAGCCCAAACAAATGTGAATACAAGTGTGTTATAAAAAAGAAAGGGCTATATAGCACTGCCATACCCATGGTATATTTTATGGCCCTTTTTCCAATTGACGTTGGATGAGTACAAATTAGTTGATTTGCTTTCCGGTCAATCGATACTGCTGTATAATCATGATGTATAAAAGTAATTGGCAAATACACATAATAAATTGCTACATCTGCATACAAAACCTTCTCATTTTCCTTATAAAGCCCTGTATTTATTATAGTTACAAGCAAAGCAAATATCAGAACATAGATTGTAATAAGAGAGAAATCGAATTTATTAAGTGTTATAAGGCTTTTCATTTTATTCGTGAAATATTCTTACAAAGCTCTTCTTATTTTTTTGTCATAGGCTTTGCGTCATTTATTGTATTGTATTGTATCAAATATGACTACCAATGACCGAAGTAATTTCCATTTTTCTAATAAAAAATATCACTAAGGTTTTTTTCCTCACCAAAAATTGTCCGGCCATAAATAACTACTTTTGAATTTTCCTCAATAAGCATTTCAACTTTCAAATCTCTCAGTCTTGTATTTTTCAAAATCATTATAGAAGGGCCATACTCAGGCTTTTTCTGCAGTAGCACAAGGCCATAGTTACAAGTTTCTACTCTTGAATCAATCACTTCAACAACGGACAAATCCTTAGATGCCAAACCAATATTTGATTTTTGTATTGTAGTATTAAATATAGTAATTTTTGAATCTTCACCACCGCTAATCCCTTTATCCTCTGCCATATTTACTTCTGAATTCTTAATAGTAATTTCACTACCCGAAAAATCCATAGCATCATTACCAATATTGGTAAAAGTAGAAGCCACAATTTCACCTGTACAATAATCTGCATCAAATGCGTCTCCATAGATATAATCGAATGATGAATTGCTAAGCACAAAATCCGAACGGATTATATTTAAGGCATCTTCGCATTGATTACGATAAAACTTTGTGTTTGTAATACTTACATCCGATTCATAAAAAGTAAGTGCGCCCGTTAATGTCCAGCTATTATAATCCAACGTGTTTAAATTCTCAAATATAACATTATCTAATTTCGACATCTCTTTTGCTTGTAATACCGTAAACCCATTTCCGCTAAAATCAGATGAAGTTATAACAACTGGATCTGTTGCTGTTCCCATCATAAAAACAGGAGAATACGATATGATCATTGCACTGTCAACAAGATTAATAGTGGTACCTGCTGAAAAATTAACATGAAATCCATCTGGAATTATAATAGGTTCATGGAGAGTAATATCACCTTTTTTTATATAAATAATATTGTCAAATATCGTGTCAAAAAGTTCATTATTTAAATCAACTTTTTCCAACAATTCCTGCTGTGGAGTAAGGCCTTTCGGAAATGGCCATGGTAATATTGGTACTGTGTAAGTATCAATTTTGCCATTAACCATAAAAAATAAATAATTAGCAGAAGTATCTACATCAATTATTAGTTTCGATTGCTCGATATCACCATTGAAAGCAACAACTGTTAATTTATCAATAAAAAAATCTGAAATTGTTTTATCATCAATACCAGTACCTAAAAAAACTAAATCTCTTGTAAAATAATTCTGAACATCCAGCTTAAGTGAGTCTGCTGACCTATCATCGATGTAAACATTAACAAAAAACTCAGGAGTATTTTCATAAATACTAGTATCATTATATACTTCGTATTTTAATTTAAAACCAAAATTACCATCCCTTAAGCTGTCAACTATAATTTGTTTCAATTCAGGCAAATACCCCCTAATAACCTCAGCACTCCTATCAAGCAACTTTTCATCGTAACGATAAAATGGGAACTCCAACAATAACAATGAATCATTGTATTTAATTTCTGATTCAAAAGAAGTAAGAAACTCATCAATAAACTCAGGTTTACTATATTCTTCCAAATAATATAAATATCTTTTCAGGAAAACAGTATCGGCAAACAAATTGAGTATCAAATGTTCCTGCAAAATCATTGGCTCTTTATGCGTAAATGCCTTGAACGCCATATTATCGTTTATACTCAAGTCGGGGTCATCATGATCGGTGTAGCCATCAAAAGCAATTGGTTCGAGTTTACATATAACAGGATTATAATACATTCGTTGATTATGCCAAACCATACCATGCCTTGCATGAGTAAGTTCCAGCATAACATAATATTTTGCCATCTTATCAACATCAAAAATCTCATGAGTTTTCTTTTGCTGATATTTATATTGATTCATTAGCTTTTGGGCACTAATAAATTGCTTGAACAGAACATCGCTTTCAACAGTTCGAGATTGTCCAAATGGAAGAATAGTTGCTGCAGGATAATATGGAAATACAGGCCATTTTTTATAATTAATATTTATTTTTTGAATCTGCCAAAATGGATCTTCTGAAAATTTAACTATAGGACCTTCACGTCTATTATTCCACTCTAGCAATTGTTTTTCAAAATGTTCTTCCCAAACATATAAACCACGCGGTTGGTTATTAAACTTTAAGGGAACAAAACCATAACGAGTTGTAAGCACGTCATTTTCATGAAAAAGTTTGTGAGTGAGCCACTCTAATAAATAACTTCTGGCAGATGGTGTTTGCAATGAAAAAGTTTTTAAACGATTAAATGTATTCTTCTTTCTCATTTTAATCCTGTACGACCACTTATCTCCCCAAAGATGATCCAACCAGTCACCTTTCAGTCGCATTTTAGCCTTCATTGCTTTATCATTATCAACAACAATACCCTTAACCCAGTCGTTATCTGATGTTTGCAGAATCCCCTTTTCAAAAGCACCTTTTCGCTTTTTCATTACCCTCAAATAATCAGAAGTATCCATAACTATATTTAGTCCTTCATCATAATTATACTCAGGATATATCTTATGAGCTTTGCGCTCTATTATTAAATCATCAAAATAAACTGTATCTGTGCTATTGTTCCATACATAAATTAACAATGTGTCACCCTTGTAATCAGGTGGTGTATATACATCAAGCTCCAACTTTTCCCAACCATTTTCAGATGTTTCAGCGATTTTTTTGGTAACAAAATATAACTCACCTTTTACTTTGCCAGCTACAACAAGTACACCATTTTCATCCTTCGATTTTCGCCAAACGCTAACATTAATATATGAATCAGGAGCAACACATCTTATTTTGTGTTTCAACGCATATGGCTTTATAATAGGGGTTGTAAGAATTGAATATTCTCCGGAATGCGCTTCTAAATTACTTCTAAGCCATCCTCCGGCAAAAAATTTGGAAGAGTCGTTAACAGCCATGAAATCAGCCCCATTTTTAGATAGTTTTTCTGCATTACAGATGACTTTTTTGTTCAGGGGGAAGCTAGAATCACGAACACATGAAAATAATATTATTGTAAATAATAATACAAACAACGCATGTTTGAAGTTCAGATATTTAATATTTAGGATCACTATATTCAATAAGGATAATTACTAATTTAGCATCTTTTGCAAAGATATGGTTTTGTAACTATATTGTACTAAAAGTAACTAAAGTTTGGAATAACTAATAGCGTTAGTTATCGATATAGAATAAAATTCAGAAAATTATTTATGAGATTTGTAGCATCAATATTACTTACACTATTTGCTAGTTTAGTAATTGCTCAAACAAATCCGGGATTAACATTTGGTGGTCAAAAAAATGATATTGGCTATTCTTTATGCCATACTCCTGAGGGTGGATATATCCTTGCTGGTAATACAAGAAGCTATGGATCTGGAAGTAATGATATATTTTTAATCAAGTTAAATGAGCATTACCAAAATGAATGGACAGTAACATATGGCTGGGAACATCAGGATTTTGTTAGGAAAGTTATACCTTTTAATGGTGGTTATGCAATTATTGGGAATGTATGGGGGCCTAATTCCGGTGCGTACAATATTTATATGCAACTATTTGACAATGAGGGTGTCAAAATAAAGGAAAACACATATGGAACATCTGCTTTCGACTTTGGCTTTAATTGTATTGAATCAGTTAGTGGTAATTTTTTAATAATTGGATACAGCAGAGGTGTTGATGATTATGGAGGCATTTATTTGGTAATGACTGACAAAAACGGAAATGAGATTTGGAACAATAGCTATGGTTATGATTTTGATGATTATGCTATGGATGGTTTAGAAAACCAAGATGGCTCATTTATGATAATTGGTTCAAAAGATGGCTTTTTTGATGATGTTCACGCAAACTATAAAACCCATGATGCTGACATAATGCTGATAAAGATTGATTCTGCTGGAAATGAAATATGGAAAAAAACTTATGGTGAAGACGGACACGATTTTGGTTATTCAATTGAACAGGCAGATGATGGATATTATTTGCTAGGCTCAACTCAAAGTTACGGTGCAGGAAATTTTGATATAATGTTGACAAAGGTTGATGCAGAAGGTGTAGAAAATTGGCATACTACTTATGGGGGTGAACATTTTGACTATGGTATATCTATCGACAAAAATGCTGAAGGAGATCTTTATTTGCTTGGAAGTACAAAAAGTTTTGGGCAGGAAAATTCGGTTGATATTTACCTCATAAAAACCGATAACGTTGGAAATGAAATATGGGACTTAACCATTGGGGGAATTTTATCCGATTACGGACAACAGGTTGTTGCCACCAGTGATAATGGATGCGCAATAATTGGAACTACTAAGAGTTATGGAGATGGCAAAAAAGATATACTATTTGTAAAAATCAATAAATATGGTGAAATTGATCAATACTTGACCATAGTTGACCCAAACATTAAAGATATGGTTATTGCACCAAACCCAATGCATGATAATGGACAGCTGCTATTACAAAACAATATTGTAGATGAATATACTTTGGCAATATCCACTCTATCAGGAGCAATAGTTAAACAATATAAGCTAAGCACCTTAAACACAAAATTTAGCACATCTTCATTATTATCAGGGATATATGTTTACAAACTTACCGGCAATAATAGTAAACAAACATTGGTGGGAAAACTTATAATTTATTAGGAAATTTGTTGCAGAATATTTAAAATTACAATTAGTTAAAATAATCTGGTGGTATTATATAACGAATCAAGGTTATGAAAATTATATTCCAGTATTCCTGTTTCTTGTATATAGTTAAATATTAAAACAGCATCATCGGGTTGATTATGATGTAAACCGCAGCCCAAAAAAGTTATGCCATCATCTGAGTTCATTTGAAAAGTTTTTTGCTGTGAACCCATATCTCCATATACACAAATAACATCAACACCCCGATTTTTAACTTCAACCAATTTAGGGTATACTGAATTCACAAAAGTGCTATTTATATCATAACAGTTTGAGTTCCAATAAACCAAATCACTATTACCAATAACAATCGGAGGTGGAAGCGAAGGCACACCCCTCCATATGCCATGATGCATTATTAAAATTAAATAGTTCGACTCAGATATTGTGTCACAAACATTACTAATAATTTCGTACTGTTCATCCATCATTTCACAATTTGTAGGTACCAAATTCGTATTAATTACAATTCTTGTTATACCATAACTGCTATACGCAAAATAGGTTTCCCTGTTAGTAAACTCCTCATACCATTCCTCATTACCCAATCGGGCATCATGATTTCCCAATGTCCAGTGTGTTTCTGGATTTCCCAAATCAAAAAGACTGTCAATATACTGAACTGTTGAATAATCCAACATTGAAGTAATACACACATCACCACCTAGCCAAACACCCTCATAATTTGAATAATCGAGCTTTTCCACAAGAGAATCAACATTATTTGGTGCTCCCGATTGATAACAATGCCCCATAAAAATATAACTAATAGTATCTTGTTCAGTTTGAGCATTAATGTTTAATACAACAATCAAAAAACTACCTGCTAATATGTATGTAAATATCTTCATAACGATAAGCAAATTTATTAAATATTTGCTATTCTTAACTTAACCTGATTAATTCATGCGTTTAGTTTGATGTAGATGTCAGGCGTCGAAACCTGAAGATATAGTAGTCTATTTCAATGGTTTTGCAACGAAGTAGATGCATTAAAATAAAAGCACTTCAGGAAAAATTGACAAATGATTTCTTGTCAGGATAATAAAATTAGAAATTCAATATCAGTTCTTTATATATTATTTGTAAATTTTTATGAATTAATCAGGTTAAATCGAATTTAATACATTTGCAAAAACATATTAACTTCTGATTAATTTTAATGAAAAAATACGGTTATAGATTTAAATGAAAAACTATCAAAAAGGTAAAATATCGCTGTTTATATTGTTGCTCATTTATGTTGTTAATATTTACGCCAGATGGATACACTTAACTCCCAACCCATTAATTTACGATGTGTTTGGCTATTACCTATACCTTCCTTTTACGTTTATTTACAACGACTTAGGGCTTCAGCATAAAGAAATATTGGATCAATTAATTTCTCAGTATAACTTAACATCAGGGTTTTACCAGGCAACTATAAGTCCGGTAAATAATTGGGTGATGAAGTACAGCATGGGAATGGCGGTTTATTATAGTCCCGGGTTTTTTGTAGCACATGTTATTGCTTTATTTACTGATTATCCCGCAGATGGATTCTCCGAACCATATCAGTGGGCTTTAATAATAAATAGTACTCTTTTTGCTTTTTTGGGGTTGCTTATATTACGTAAAGTCTTACTAAGGTTCTTTACAGATGCTATAACCTCAATTGTATTGGTATTGATCTTTTTGGGGACAAACTATTATGCTTATAGTACTACTTCTGCAGAAATGCCTCATAGTTATTTGTTCACAATGTATGCATTAGTACTCTGGTTAACCATACGATGGCACGATAACTATAAGACAAAGTATTTAATATATCTATCATTTGTTATAAGTTCGATGGCTTTGGCCAGACCAACTGAGATAATTGCCATAATTATACCCCTGCTGTGGAATGTTTATAATAAAGAAAGCTTAGAAAAAAAAGTAGCATTGTTCAAATCAAACTGGCGCCAGATAATGTGGTTTGTGCTGATCATGTTTTTCGTTGCATCAATACAAATGATATATTGGAAAATAAACAGTGGTAGCTTTATATACTTTTCCTATATAAACCCCGGTGAAGGATTTGAATTTCTTGATCCTTACACATTAAAAGTACTAACTAGCTTTCGGAATGGTTGGCTGATTTATACTCCATTAATGCTATTTGCAATCATAGGGTTCTATTATTTATACAAAGCCAACATTAAAATATTTATTCCAATCCTATTATTCTTCATAATAAACTTATATATAGTTTCCAGTTGGTCGTGCTGGTGGTATGCAGGTGGTCTTGGTCACAGAGCTTTTGTGCAATCCTATGCATTAATGAGTATTCCTTTAGGATATTTCATCCAAAATGCATATCGAAAGTCAATGTTAATTAAAATTTCTATTTCTATAATTCTTGTTTTGTTGATTACGCTTAATCTGTTTCAGGCATGGCAATTACGACATTCCATTTTGAGTACTGATCGAATGACCTATGAGTATTATGTAAATTCATTTGGTAAAACTGACGTAGATTATTACAAAAAATCTGAATTATGCTTGATTGACAGATCTAAAATGGATAGTTTCCAAAATGAAAAACAATACAAAAAAACATCTTTAAAATCTTTTGATTTTGAACAGATTACAGAGAACCCAAAGTGTTATAGTGATTCCGTTTTACATAATGGTAAGCTTTCCTTTAAAATTGATAGCACTATTGAGTTTTATTCACTATTAAAAACACCTTACAAGGACTTAACTACATTTGATCATGCATGGGTAAGGATTAATATGTATGTATATATAGATGAGAATTTTATGAATAGCTCTGTTATACTTTCTACAACTTTTTTACATAAAGGAAAAGGCTATCAATACAAATCAATAGATTTGAATATGTTAAGAAAAAACGGTGAAATAAAACCGGGTAAGTGGAATAAAATTAAGCTAGACTACTTAACACCTGAGGTCAGGTCAAAAAATGATGAATTAAAGATTCACATCTGGAATAAAGGTAAAAAGACATTTTATATTGATGATATTAACATTGAACTTTTTGAACCTATTTCTAAATAACTTCCTGTAATTTTATAAACGAATATTTTAATAAAAACCCATAACCTGAAATGGCAAGAGGGCGTATAAGACAAAAAACCTCAAACCTACAACCCCTCTCTACGTGTTTTACTTAATTTAATACGGGATACCCTCAATTGGCATACTTAAACTGTTTTTGTAGTATTATTAGTGGTAATATTGAATCACAATAATTTTTAATTTCTTAATCTAAAACATATAAAAAATGTCAAACATGTATGAACAAAAGGTAAATGACTTTATGGCTAAAGTTATTGCTAAGAATCCTAGTGAAGTTGAATTCCATCAGGCAGTTCACGAAGTAGTTGAAACCGTTATCCCTTTTATCGAAGAAAATCCTCAATATCAGGAAGCAAAAATTCTTGACAGAATAGTTGAACCTGAAAGAGTAATTATGTTTCGTGTTCCTTGGTTGGACGACAAAGGTGATGTACAGGTAAACCGTGGTTTCCGTATTGAAATGAACAGCGCCATTGGACCTTACAAAGGTGGATTACGCTTTCACCCAACTGTAAACCTTGGTGTTCTTAAATTCCTTGCTTTTGAACAGGTATTTAAAAACTCACTAACTACTCTTCCAATGGGTGGTGGTAAAGGTGGTTCTGATTTTGATCCTAAAGGTAAATCAGACAATGAGGTTATGCGTTTTACTCAAAGCTTTATGAGTGAACTTTTCCGTCACATTGGTCCAAACACTGATATTCCTGCCGGTGATATTGGAGTAGGTGGTCGTGAAATTGGTTTCCTTTTCGGACAATATAAAAGATTAAGAAATGAATTTGTTGGCGTTCTTACCGGCAAAGGTATTGAATGGGGTGGTTCATTAATTCGTCCTGAAGCTACAGGTTACGGTACTGTTTATTTTGCAGAAGAAATGCTTAAAACACGTGGCGACAGTATGAAAGGTAAAGTATGTACAATTTCAGGTTCAGGTAACGTTGCTCAATATGCAACTGAAAAAGCTACTGAATTTGGTGCTAAAGTTGTTACACTTTCTGATTCATCAGGATACATTTATGATCCTGAAGGAATTAATGCCGAAAAATTAGCATATATCATGGATCTTAAAAACGTAAGACGTGGACGTATTAAAGAATACGCTGACAAATATGGTGCTGAATACTTCCCAGGAAAACGTCCATGGGGTGTTAAGTGTGATGTTGCTTTGCCATGTGCTACTCAAAACGAAGTTAACGAAGAAGAAGCAAAAGCTCTTATCGATAATGGTTGTTTCGTAGTATGTGAAGGTGCTAATATGCCTTCAGTTCCTGAAGCTATAGCTGTATATCAAGAAGCCAAAATCCTTTATGGATTAGGTAAAGCTGCTAATGCAGGTGGTGTTGCTGTTTCAGGACTTGAAATGAGTCAAAACTCAATGCGTTTTAACTGGACACGCGAAGAAGTTAATGAAAAACTACATCAAATTATGAAAGATATCCATTCAACATGTGTTCTTTGGGGTAAAGATGGTGATTACATCGACTACGTTAAAGGTGCAAACATTGGTGGTTTTGTAAAAGTTGCCGATTCGATGATGGCGCAAGGTGTTGTTTAGTTAATAAACCGCATTATAATATCAAAATCACTAGTATAAAAAAAGAGGCTGTCCAAAAAGTAATGGACAGCCTCTTAAAATTTAGTTAATTAATTCTATTTTGATTGTATAGTATAAATCAAATTTTCAGTTCTATAACCCGGTATGTCTTCATACCAATCATCATAATCCAAACCACTACTTTCAGCCCATGCAGCAAAATGATTATATGCTGCTACAACTTCCTTCTTTTCCTGTGGGTAATCAAAAACAACAGGAATATTAATCCCCCAAATCAAATTATTTGAAGTTACATAATATCGCCCCAGATCAGGATCACTATCATCGTGAAACGTTCCAAAAAGAGTTGGATCGGCAAGAGTTGTTGGCGCAAAATTTCTTAGATGAACTTCAACACCTCTATCTTGATTAACAATAATAAATGGGTTAAAGTTACCAATATCTAAATCATCATAAGTTATTGGACCTCCTGAAGCAAAGGCTCCATTTTCATAAAATACCATATGAATTGTTACAGATTGAGGTTCAACATAAGGCGCAGACTCTTCTGTATTCACACCTATTCCTTGTCCAGGATGAGTAAGAATACGATAAGAATCATCATATACAATAACTGTTGCTGGCGAAGTATTAACTTCCAAACCATTTAAGGCTAAATTAAAGATGCTACCCGATTGAATATTATATCCACTTACACTAATAACCTGATCCTGAGCGACATTAGGTAACATGAAACCAAATCCATTGTGAAACGAAGCTCCAAAAGCATAAACTGTAAATACGCCAGTTATATCTAACACTCGATCCTGTTCATCTTTAGAAACTGTAAAGTCATAATCAATAACCAAATCGTTAAAATCATAATCACCTTTTCCAGGCCATAGATCCTCATATGCAAGACAACCATCAAGATTAACGTTAGTTGAACCTGGTGGTTCTGAAGGTGGTGCTGGCGGATCTACCGGTGGTATAGGATCACCTTCACAGAGAGGGAGATTATTCTTGCTTATACCAGCAATTAATATGAAATCACCATAAACATCTCCTGTTAATAAGTCAACTGAACAACTAACATGCATCTCCGCATTTTCAACTCCATCAACATAAAAATAAATCGTATTGTCAAATCTGCCATCTTTTTTTGATCCACCTGTAACTGTAAACTCTCCATTAGGACTAACTGTACCTGTATAAATAACAACATCATCCTTCTTTTCTTGAACTATAATTTGAGCGCTAGATGCTCCGGTATAACGCATTGTGAGGCTAAAAATACCACCATCACAACCACAATCATCTCCGCCGCCGCCGCCAGGACAGGTTAAGTAAGTCTCTCCGCCTCCAGATTTATTTCCAGAGAAGCTTTGGTTTACTAATTTAGCATGATTCTTATAATCACTTTTCGAGTGGCCGTTCATACCGCCATCTCCAAGAGCTGTATTAGCCATATCAAGGAAATCCTGTACCGTAACATCCTCGAAAAGCCCCGAACTAAAAACAAGATCTTTTAACTTCCATTCCTTTTCACTAGCACCAATATAACCTTTATCATCAAAATGTACATTCATCATACAAGTAACAATCTCAGATGCCCAACTCCCTCCTTCTTTTGCAGGTGGATTTGTCTTTGATTCGGTAAGTACTTCATCTTTTCCGCCACCCTTACTTAAATAAGTTTCAATATTAGTTGCACCATCAAAATGCAGTGTATAAGTATCACCAACCGTTAGGCCACTAGTGAAAACATCCAAAAAACGAAGATCCCTTATATCTCCTGGAGTTCCACTTCCATCTGAACCCCACTCACTTCTTTCATAAGTTACCAATCCCGAAAGATCACAATCACGTGAGGATTTTAACCCATTGAAATTAGCAATAATATCAGATTCAGCATCTACCAAAATTGGATCGTAAGTCTGATCGAACCCATAAACAACCATTACAACAGTCTTGCTTGTGGGCATAGTTATTCGGGTATTTAGTATATTGTAATTATTAGCATACCCAACATAAAATAGTTCTGACCCATCAAGGGAAAATATTTTAACTATTTGGTTGTAATTATTTTCAGGCAATGTGATACTAACATCTATTGTTTTAGTAGTTTTCCAGTCAAAATTGTCACTTATCACTAAGTCATCCATAGTTTTAACTGTTTCATCCCCATTTGGATCTGAAGTATTCTTTTTACAAGAGGAAAAAGTAACAGTTACTAGAAGAATAATTCCGAATAAATAAATTAGTTGTTTCATAATATAATTTTTAAATTTC
>CAYWRM010000004.1:0-96622 GCA_964460905.1 uncultured Lentimicrobiaceae bacterium | reverse complement strand
TCAGCAAAACTCATAAATTAAATAAATCATATCTTTGTGTTAAAGTGGATATATTTAAATGACTTATTAATTTCAGATTATTTGAACAATACATACGACTATATTATAATCGGCTCCGGCTTTGGAGGTTCAGTTTCGGCACTTCGATTAAGCCAAAAAGGGTATAAAGTACTTATAATTGAAAAAGGCGGTTGGTGGAAACCTGAAGATTTTCCAAAAACCAACTGGAATCTTAAAAAGTGGCTTTGGTTGCCTTCATTACGGTTTTTTGGGTTTTTTAAATTAACTTTTTTAAGACATGTTGGTATACTTAGTGGAGTTGGCGTTGGCGGAGGATCTCTTGTTTACGCAAATACTTTACCAAGGCCTCGAACAGCATTTTTTAATTCGGGAAGCTGGGCAGGAATTCGAAATTGGGAGTCACAACTAGAACAACATTACAAAACAGCCGAAGAAATGCTAGGTGCAATTCCTAACCCAAAGCTCTTTGATGCAGATATTGCTTTAAAAGAATTGTCTGTACAAACAAATTGTAAAAATGGCTTTGAAGCAACAAACGTTGGAGTATTTTTTGGTGAACCGGAGAATACTGTTCCTGACCCCTATTTTGATGGCAATGGTCCCGATAGAGAAGGATGCAGTCATTGTGGTGCTTGTATGACAGGATGTCCGCATAATGCTAAAAACTCGTTAGATAAAAATTACCTATATCTGGCTCAGAATCAAGGCGCCAAAATTATTGATAAGCAAAAGGTTACAGAAGTTAAACCTAATATTGTCTCAGATGGTTCCAAAGGATATACGGTTACATTTAAGAATTCTCAATCCTTATTTCAATTAAAGAAAAATCATATTAATACAAAGGGGATTATATTTTCGGGAGGAGTTTTAGGGACAGTACGACTACTTCTTAACATGAAGAAAAAACATCTCACAAAACTAAGTAACAAAACCGGAGATGATATAAGAACAAATAATGAAAGTCTGATTTATGTTGTCTCAAAAGATGATACCAAAGATTTCTCAAAAGGAGTGGCAATAGGTTCAATTTTTCCATCAGATGAAAATTCACACATTGAACCAGTCAGATATGGAACAGGCTCTAACTTCTGGAAATTAATGGGAGTACCTCTTACTTTTGGAAGTAATATCTTTGTAAGAATTGGAAAACTAATATTTCATTTGTTTCGACACCCTTTTTCTTGGCTAAGACTATACTTTACCAAAAATTTTGCTGAAAAGTCCATTGTATTGTTATTTATGCAACACCTTGATAGTACTGTGAAATTTAAGAGGGGATTATTCAACTTAACTTCACATATTTCAACAGGAAAAGCACCTACAGCTTTTATTCCTGAAGCTAAAGAATTAGCTGAAAAAATGTCAAAGATAATTAACGGAAAACCATTTGTATTAAGTACTGAAGCCTTAACTGGTATTCCAACAACTGCGCATATCCTTGGAGGTGCAGTAATTGGAAACTCTCCGGAAACCGGCGTAATAGATTTAAACCAAAAAGTATTTGGGTATGAAAATATGTATGTTTGTGATGGTGCAGCAATATCGGCTAATCCGGGTGTTAATCCTTCACTTACAATAACAGCTATGACTGAGCTGGCCATGAGCAAGATTCCTTCAAAGTAAGGGTTTAGCCTAAAAACTATTTTTTCACACAAAGCCGCCAAGACGCAAAAAGCAAAACTATTCTTATCAAACTTTGCTTCTTAGTGAGAAATCTCATTTTATTTACCCCAAATATTTAGCAACAATTGGCATCCTCCTGCCCATACCAAATGCTTTTGTTGATATTCGCAACATTGGAGGGGTTTGATAGCGTTTATACTCATTTGTATTAACAAGTTTCAAAATCCTGTTAACCAAAGTCTCATCAAAACCCATCTTGACGATCTCTTTTGGTCCTTTGCGTTGCTCAATATATTGATAAAGAATCTCATCAAGAATATCATAATCAGGCAATGAATCTGAATCCTTCTGATCAGGACGTAGTTCAGCTGAAGGTGGTTTTGTAATTATATTCTCAGGTATTATTTCTTTATCACGATTTATGTAGTGGGCAAGTTCGTAAGCCTGGGTTTTATATACATCGCCAATAACCGACAATCCCCCATTCATATCTCCATACAATGTTCCATAGCCTACAGCAGCTTCACTTTTATTGCTTGTGTTTAGAAGAATATATCCGAATTTATTCGACAAAGCCATAAGAAGAACACCACGGGTTCGTGCTTGAAGGTTTTCTTCGGCAATACCAGCAGGCAAATCTTTGAAATATGGTACTAAAAGTTGTTCAAATGCCTTAAACCCTTCTTCTATATTAATAATATCGTATGGCATATTCAGGTTATTTGCCAATTTTATTGAATCATCAATAGAATGATCAGATGAATATCTTGATGGCAGCAATACATTATAAACATTCTCACTACCAAGAGCTTCTGCTGCCAGAGCTGCTGTTAGGGCAGAATCTATACCTCCCGATAAACCTAGTATCGCCTTGCTAAATCCAAGTTTCTGAAAATAATTACGAATTCCCATTACCAAAGCATCATAAATATCAGCAATCTCAATTCTTTCAGATTCCTTGTAATCTAATATTCTATTTTTATCAACTTCAACTGTATCAAAAACTTTAAAGTCCTCAGCAAAATAATTAAGTTCATCAACTATCTTACCTTTAGAATTCATAACCAGCGAGCCACCATCAAATAACAATTCGGTTTGAGCGCCTACGTGGTTAACATAGTATAAAGGCATATTATATTGTATAGCATTCTTTCTAAGAATTTCCTTTCTTATTTTTGTTTGATGATAATTGAAAGGTGAGGCAGCTATATTTATCATTAAATCAGGACTCTGGTTCATCAGCTCATCCATTGGATTAATAGTATATAACGGATTATCCTGTACATTCCATAAATCTTCACAAATTGTAACAGCTAATTTTTTGCCTTTGTATTCAACTACATTGAAAATTTTGTTTGGCTCAAAATATCTGTATTCATCAAAAATATCATAATTAGGAAGCAGGGTTTTATTAATGATTGAATGAATTTTTCCATTAGCTAGAAAAGCAGCTGAATTATTTAAAGGTTTTCCTTTTTCATTGTCATTAAAAGTTGGTAAACCAACCACAGCCGCTGTATTTGTACAATGTCCTGCTATTTTATTCACCGATGTCCAACATTGCTCAATAAAGTCATCAAATTCTAAAAAGTCACGCGGCGGATATCCCGATATTGCAAGTTCAGAGAAAACCACAATATCTGCACCTTCTTTCTCCCCTTTCTTAATACCAGCAATAATTTTTGAAATATTACTCTCAAAATTTCCTATATGATAATTTATTTGTGCTAATGCTATTTTCATTACTTACTCAATAATTAAAACATGCAATCTAAAACAATATACTCACATCAAGTCCTAAAAAACTATTCCTGCCATTATTTTTCACTGAACTATCAACAGCATTATCACCTTTAAGGATATTAACAAAGGCATTGTCGTAAACCAGGCCTACACGCATAAAAGTTGAGCCTTGTAAAGGAATTTCAATACCTGCCCCAAGTATTAACGATTCTCGTGTAAAACAAAGTTCATCATAAATATTAGAACTATCTGTTATTTTATCATCCCCATTATCAGGTGTAAATTCGTCATTTGCTTTTGCAGTAAGTAATATGCTTAACCCAAAGCCTATTTGTGCATAATATCGTACTTTTTTAATTTTATTGGTCTTCATAGTAAAGATGAAAGGTAACTTTACATACTTCGTCCGATAGCGTCTTTTTAATAAGCCTTGTTTGGGAGGAAATAATATTTGATCACCATAGGATGGGTACTCCATAGTCCCATTCAAATAAAGCACATCAAAACCTGTTGTAAATGAGTAGTTTTCCATTATGAAGAAATCGGCAATAAAGCCCCATGAACCACCAAAATCTGTTCCAACATTACTATAATTATCCGAAGAAGTACTAAACCATCCGATGTTTGGTCCGGCCTTAAAACCAAACTGAAACGGCTTGTGCTGTGCCGTAAGGTTTAACGAAAATGCAATAAAAATAACAAAAAGTAGTTTTTTAACAAGCATGGCAAAACTTCTATTTTAATGTAATAACTTTACAAAGATAATTATTCGTATAAAGCAATGTATACATAACAACTTTTTTGTTTACTTTTGAATAATAAAATTATTATAAAACGAAAAACATGAAAAAAATAATCTTAATTATTGCAGCATTTTTAATAGTAACTTCTATTAATGCACAATTTCATTTTGGACCACAAATTGGATATACAGCAACTAAATTATCGCTTGAGACAGATGATATTACAACAGATCTTGGAAACAATTTTATGTTTGGAGCATTTGTTAGAATAGGTAACAAGATATATATTCAGCCCGAAGTAAACTGGATGACTACTGGAAGCGTATTCAAATATCCTGAAGTTAATCTTGGTGGTTCGGATCTAAGCCCATTCGAACAAAATATTAAAGTAAATTCAATTAATATTCCTGCATCTCTGGGTTGGCGAATTATAAACCTCGAAATAGTTAATATTAGACTATTTGGTGGCGTAAATGCTAATATAATAACAAATAAAACAATTAACAATTCGGAAGATGTAAGCAATATAGATGAAGATTTATTCAAACCCATTACTGATTCTGATATAGCAGATTTAACTTGGAATTATCAAGTAGGACTTGGTGTTGACGTACTAATGTTTGCTCTTGACGTGAAATATGTTGGTGCGTTTGGCGAACCAATAGCTGGTGATATAAAGTATAACGATGCAACACATAAGTTAACTACATCTTCAAGTAAGTTTTTGGTTACGCTTGGCTGGAAAATATTCTAAAAAAATAATTTCAATCTAATTATAGCAAAGGAAATTTTTCAACAAGATAAAAAATGTCAGTATTTTTGTACTGACATTTCTTTATTATGACTAGTATTAATAATTTAATAATATACTTTCTTTTCACATTATTCCTTTTGCAATCGTGTGATAACTCTTCACCCAGAGGTCATCAAATTAATGAATCTCATCTTGAAAAAACAGATGTTAAAATTCATAGGTATGGAAAAGCACTTTTTGAAACAGATACTAATAATTTCCTGGTTGGAGTAAGTAAAATTCAAAACGAATTTTCTCTTTTCCTTGGAAACAACATTGAGGATCCTGTAATATTAGCACCATTGTACAAGTATGTTACTGACACTCAGCTAAGAGCAATCAGTAAAAAAACTAAGGAGATGTATCCTGATTTGACTTCTGAAGAAAATCAATTATCAGATGCCTTTAGCAGATACCATTATTTCTTTCCAGACAAGAAAATACCAGTTGTGTACACTTACGTTTCCAACCTATACTTCGAAAAACCTGTTATTGTTGACGACTCGGTTTTAATAATTGCTTTGGATGTTTATCTTGGAGAAGGGTTTTCAACATATCGAAGCCTTGGTTTACCGCATTACAAGATAAGATGTATGACAAGTGATAATATCGTTATTGATGTTATGAAGGCAATGTATACATCTTACCTTGCACCCCAACACAAGCAAAAGACAATGATTGACAGGATGATATCTGCCGGGAAATTATTGTATTATCTTGATGCAATGTTACCTGATGCACCCGACAGCCTGAAGATTTGTTATAATACTAAACAAATGAAATGGGCAGAAGAAAACAAAGCAAATGTGTGGGCATTTTTTGTTAAAAACAAATTATTTTATTCAGCTGATTATAAACTTCAAACGAAATTGATACAAGACGGACCTTTTACTACAGGATTTTCTAGTGATTCACCACCCCGATTAGGTATCTGGTTAGGCTGGCAAATTGTAAGGAAGTATATGGATAAGCACCCCGACATAAGTCTCGAGAGCCTGATACAAAATCAAGATTCACAAGCTATATTTAATAAATCCGGATATAAACCATAAACCAGTAAGCAAACTCCAAAAAACAATAATACAAATATCAAACCAGCAGCAAGCTAGTTTGAAATTTATTATTTGGAATTTACTATTTCTAAATTTTAGTATATTTGTTATCAATAACCAGCACAGCCGTTTCCATGCTTGTAAAAACATATGGTACAGCAATACATGGTATTGATGCCATTATTATAACTATTGAAGTAAATATAAGTCAGGGGAAGAAATTTTACCTCGTTGGCCTGCCTGATAATGCTGTTAAAGAAAGCCATCATAGATTAGTTGCAGTTATTGTTAACATTGGCTTTAAATTCCCACGAAGAAGGATTGTGATAAACATGGCTCCTGCCGATATAAAAAAGGAAGGCTCTGCCTATGATTTATCAATTGCCATTGCAATAATTGCTGCATCAAATCAAATTAGCGACCAAAAACTTAGTGAATTCGTTATGATGGGAGAGCTTTCACTTGATGGTAGTTTAGTATCTGTTAAAGGTGCGCTCCCAATGGCTCTAAAAGCCAAAGAAAATAATTTTAAAGGGATAATTGTACCATATGAAAATGCCAGAGAAGCTGCCATGGTTGATGGAATTGATGTTTATGGATTTAAACATATATCAGATGTGATAAATATGCTTGAAAATGACACACAAGATGGTTTGGTGAAAATAGACCCTAAAAAGCAGCTGTCACTACTAAAATCTTATTCTTTTGATTTTGAAGATGTAAAAGGGCAGGAAAATATTAAGCGAGCCATGGAGATAGCTGCTGCCGGCGGACACAACGCAATAATGATTGGCCCCCCGGGTTCAGGAAAAACCATGCTTGCAAAAAGGTTGCCATCAATCCTTCCACCAATGTCGCTGGAAGAAGCTCTGGAAACTACTAAAATTCATTCAGTTGCAGGAATCTTACCTGCTGATTCTGCGTTGGTATCAACCAGACCATATCGATCACCTCATCACACAATAAGCGATGCCGGGCTTGTTGGTGGAGGAACCTATCCTCAGCCAGGCGAAATTTCCCTAGCTCAAAACGGGGTTCTTTTTCTAGATGAATTACCCGAATTTAAGAGAACAGTTCTGGAAGTAATGCGCCAACCTATGGAGGATAGAATTGTTACTATCTCCCGTGCAAGAGTAACAGTTGATTACCCTGCAAGTTTTATGCTTGTTGCTGCCATGAATCCATGCCCTTGCGGGTATTACAACGATCCTGACAGAGAATGCGTTTGCTCACCTGGTATTGTTAAAAGCTATCTTAATAAAATCTCTGGTCCGTTAATGGACAGGATAGATTTACATGTGGAGGTAACACCTGTCCCTTTTAAAGATCTGGCGCAGGCACCAAAAGGAGAGAAAAGTGAAGATGTAAGAAAAAGAGTAATTTCTGCAAACAATATACAAGAGAAACGATTTGCTAATAATCCGAAGATTTTCAACAACGCTCAAATGTCATCTCAGGATATTGATAAATATTGTAGTTTGCAGCCCGAAGGTTTAAGTTTACTTAAAACTGCCATGGAAAAACTTAGCCTTTCAGCGAGGGCTTTTGATAGAATTAAAAAGGTAGCCAGAACTATTGCCGACCTTGATAATTCTGACAGCATCAAAACCGAACATTTGGCAGAAGCAATACAATATCGTAGCCTCGACCGAGAAAGTTGGGGTAATTAAATAATGAAAATATGAAACTTGTTTATAAAATACTTTTGGCAGTTATATTACCAACAATTATTATATCCGCAATATTTATTTTATTAATTCGAAACACCTTATTTAGGGAAGTTGAAGATCGATTCTTAAAGTCTATTGAAAAAACTACTCAAGATTATGCATCATTACTTGAAGCCAGGCTGAACGCCATCTCCAATATTGCACACTACCCATTTACTACTAATTCTAATAATAATGACTTATATAACTTTACAGATAAAGATATTTTTGAAATTCTAAGTAATAGTTTATCAACTGACACATTAATTTATGGCACATCGGTTTACATCGACACAGCATACCAAGGTGATTTAAATAACTCTTTATTTTATGTTTACCGAAAGGGAAATAGTTATAACGATGTTCACCTTAAAAGTAATACTGAGGAATATAATTCCTATTTTGAAAACAATTTTGACTGGTGGTCGATACCAAAAAAAACCGGGAAAGACACATGGACATCACCATATTTTGATGAAGGTGTAGGGAACTCACTTATGATAACTTATTCACATCCTTTTTTTTATAACAATATATTTATTGGCATTGTAACAATAGATATTCGCCTATGCGATATTGCGCAGCTTTTACTCATTAAGGAAGAAATGATCGAAGGTGAGTACGATCCAAATTTATATGTCATTAACACTACTGATAGTATTATTATTTACTCAGAAAGCAAAGAACCTTTAGGAAATTTCGCTTACCCTCAATATACCAAATC
Source organism: uncultured Lentimicrobiaceae bacterium (assembly GCA_964460905.1). Taxonomy (GTDB): domain Bacteria; phylum Bacteroidota; class Bacteroidia; order Bacteroidales; family F082. The sequence goes on along the minus strand of CAYWRM010000004.1, from coordinate 88,214 downwards.
AACAAAATCATCATCTGAAAATTATACTTTTCTAGATACGATTTTTACATCTAAAATTACATCTGGTATCGTTAAAGAAAAATATGATAACCAAAACTTTTTTGCGTTTTATTCACGAATGAAAACTAATAATTGGCTTATTATAAATATTTTAACCGATTCAAAGGCAAAATCATCCGTTAATAATACTATTACAAAAGCTATACTATTAATGTTGATGCTCGTAATTATTATTGTGCTAACTATCTTATTTACTAGCAGATTAATAACAAAACCCATATCTAAACTTAGCTCAATTACCTTTGATATTTCTAAAGGCGATTATAAAAAGATTAATATTAAAAGAAACGATGAAATCGGAGTTCTGGCTAGCAATTTTAATTTAATGACAAATAAATTAAATGAGAGAGAAAGGAGTCTTAAAGATGCCAACAAAAAACTTCTTGTTTTGGATGAGGCAAAAAACCAATTTCTACAACTAATAAGTCACGAAATAAGAACACCGTTAAATGGGATAGTAGGGTCAACCCACTTTTTAAACGATATGATCAAAGATCCGGAACTAAAAGATTTTCTTGACATGTTACAGGAATCGGTTGACAGACTTGATGAGTTCTCAAAAACAGCTTTGGAAATCACCCAAATGCAAACAGTTGGCAAAGAAATGGAGAAAACTAGTTTTAGTCTTAACAAAGTTGTTGCTAAAGTACTGGAATCAAAACTCCCTGATGCAGAAAAAAAACAATGTACTTTCGCTGCAGTCTACTCAAATAATGACAACATAATTGGTATAGAAGATTATACTATACGAACTGTGGAAGAACTTGTTAGCAATGCTATAAAGTTTTCAAATGAAAATAATGTAATTGACATAATAACTTTTGAAGATAATGGAAAAATAAAACTCATTGTAAGCGACAGGGGCGAAGTTATACCTCCTGATAGAATTGAAGAAATAACTAAACCATTTGGTTTGGCAAAGGATCATTATGACAAAGATATTGGTCTTGGATTAGCCTATGTACAAACATTCCTTGATATTAATGATGCTACGATGGAGATAATAAGCTCTACTGAAAAAACAGAAATAACTCTTATATTTTTATACTCTTAAAGTAAAATTTTGGAAAAGAACGTAATAACCATTGAAAAGCTAAATGCACTAAATAAAGGCACATTACAATTACTTGATGAGTTATCTATGTAAGTAAGCATTAAAAACATAACAAAATGTCAGCTTCAAAAATTATAGCAATTACAATAATTACATTTACATCTATAATTTTTAGTAGTCAAGCTGCATTTTCTCAAGTCAACCTGCCTGACCGGCTGGCAGGTCTAGACTCCCTATGGGATGTGTGGAATAATATTTCCCGACCAGATACTATTCGTATAAAAGCAATTCATGAGTTTGTAGATCAAGGATACCTATTTTCTAAACCAGACAGTGCCTTCTATTTTGCACAATTGGAATATGAATTTGCAAAAAGTAAAGGGCTCCAAAAACAGATGGCAATAGCCATAAATACACAAGGAATATCCTTTTTGGTTAAAGGCGATTATGCCAACGCAATGGACTACTATATGAGCAGTTTAACCATTTGGGAACAAATAGGTAACAAACGAGGTATTGCCAATTCTTTAAATAACATTGGAATTATTTACAAGGAGCAAGGTGATTATGCCAGTGCCATTGACTATTATAACCGCAGTTTAGCCATTCGGGAAGAGATTGGCAACAAAAAGGGAATCGCCACATCCTATACCAGCATAGGAAATATTTATAGCGCACAGAAAGATTATACTAAAGCAATTGATTATCATTCCCGCAGTTTAGCCATTAAGGAAGAATTTGGGGATAAGTGGGGAATTGCAATTTCCCTAAATAACATTGGAATTAACTATTCTGAACTTGGTGATTTTACCAAAGCCATTGACTATTATAAACGCAGCTTATCCCTCAGGGAAGAAATTAAGGATAAAAGGGGAATTGCTTCTTCCTTAAATCGCATCGGGATTATTTATCAAAAACAGGGTAACAATGCAAAAGCAATTAGATACGGAACACGTGCTCTTACAATAGCTAAAGAAGTAGGCACTGTAATAGAAATCAGAGATGCTTCAAAGGCCTTGTATGACTCATACAAAGATACAGGTAAGTTTAAACCGGCTTTGGAAATGTACGAACTCTATATAAAAACAAGAGACAGTATCGATAGTGAAAAAAACCAAAAAGAGGTTATTAGACTAGAGTATAAATATGAATACGAAAAACAAAAAGCAGTTGAGGAAAAAATCAGATTAGAAGAAGATAGAGCTAAAAAAATATTACAGACGAGAAATTACATCATTGTTTTCTCTGGTCTGGGACTTCTATTTATCCTATTAATTGTTGCCATTTTCTATGTTAAGGCTTTAGGGAGAAGGAATAAAATAATTAATGATCAAAATGACAAATTGGAGGAGACATTTGATGAACTAAACATTGCCAGAGAAAATGCAGAGTCTGCCACACAATCAAAAAGCCAATTCCTAGCTACTATGTCACACGAGATTCGCACTCCGATGAATGCAATAATAGGACTTTCCAACCTTGCTTTAAGAACAGATCTTTCACGAAAACAAGAAGATTATTTAAACAAGATTGACAGATCAGCATATGCATTACTTGGGATTATTAATGACATATTGGATTTCTCAAAAATAGAAGCAGGAAAAATTAATGTTGAAAATATTGATTTTGATTTGGAGCAAGTTCTCGATACGGTATCTAATTTGAATTCACAAAAAGCGCAGGACAAAGGACTTGAATTTTCTTTGCACGTTTCACCCGATGTGCCGTATTACCTCATTAGTGATCCTTTACGCATAGGTCAGATTATTACAAATTTCTGTAGCAACGCAATTAAGTTTACAGAAAAAGGCGAAATAGTTGTTGATGTTAGTGTTAAAGAAATCCTTGAAAGCAATAATCTTAAACTTCAATTTTCTGTTAAGGATACAGGAATAGGATTAACAGCAGAGCAAAAAGGAAAACTATTTCAGGAATTTAGTCAGGCCGATAGCTCAACCACACGCAAATATGGTGGTACAGGATTAGGATTAGCTATCTGTAAAAAACTTGCAGAAATAATGGGTGGAACTACTGGTGTAGAAAGTGAATTTGGCAAAGGAAGCACGTTTTACTTCACGGGTATTTTTGGTGTCCAGGAAAAGAAGAAAAGAACGGAATTTAAAACACCTCAGGATATACAACATATCAATGTACTAGCTTGCGATGACAATGAAACAGCAAGGCTGATTTTCTCAGAAGCACTAAACTTGTTTAAATTCAACACGAAGATTGTAGATTCTGGTATTGAAGTAATTGATGAGCTGAAGAAAAACAAATATCAATTGCTATTAATTGACTGTCAAATGCCCGATATGGATGGAATAGAAACAGTAACTAAACTAAAACAGAATCCTGATTACTCCAAATTGAAAACGATTCTTGTCACCGCTTACGGAAGTGAGTCAGCTGCCTATAGAGCAAAGAAAGCGGGGTTTGATGGTTATATAGCAAAACCTTACACTTTTTCGACGCTTTTTGATACAATCATGGAAGTATTTTCATTAGAAGAAAGGTCACGTCGAAAAAAAGAAGTTAAGGGAAAGAAACACAAAAAGGCACTTGAAAACATAGTAGGCACAACAATTCTCCTTACAGAGGATAACGAAATTAACCAACAGGTTGCTATGGAGCTTATGGAAGATGCGGGGTTTGTTGTAGAGATAGCGAATAATGGATTAGAAGCTGTTGAGAAAATGAAATCTTCGGGAGAAAATTCTAAATATGCATTAATATTCATGGATATTCAGATGCCTGTTATGGATGGATTGACTGCAACAGAAGAAATAAGGAAACTAAGTCAATATAATGAGGTGCCGATCATAGCTATGACTGCAGATGCGATGACAGGCGTTAAAGAAAAATGCCTTGAACTTGGAATGAACGATATGGTTACAAAACCCATTGATCCTGATGAAATGTTTGGTGCGATGGTGGAGTGGATTAAACCGGATGGAAAGAAAAAAGAAAAAAGAAAAAAGAAAAAAGTTACAGACATTAAGGAAAAAACAGAGAATATAGAAATACCAAATATCCCCGGTTTGAATATCCAAAGTGCTTTGGGTAGGATGAACAATAAAAAGAAACTCTACTTGAATATTCTGGAGAAATTCTACAACAACAATCAGAATTTCATTACAGAAATAAAGGCCACACTTGAAAAAGATGATTATGAAACAGCACAAAGATTAATTCACACTCTCAAAGGTGTTAGTGGGAATATTGGTGCGGAATCCTTAAATGAAAACACGAAAATAGTTGAAGCCAGTATCCATGAGAAAGATTCAGGGAAAATTGAAACGGATTTAAATAAACTAGATATAGAGTTGAAAGAGTTATTCACCAATATTTCTTCTCAAATGAGTTTTGAGACTAAAGTCGAAAGTAAGGAATTGAATGTCGAACGAGTTAAAGACCTTTTACCAAAACTAAAGGAGTTATTAACTGCAAAAAGTCCTAAAGCAAAACTACTAATAAAAGAATTAGAGGAAGCTGGATTCACAGGAGATGAATTTGATACAATGAAAAGTAAATTAAGTAAATATGACTTCAAGAATGCAATTATAATTCTAGAAAAAATTAATGAAACTCTTTAACTCAATGATACTAAATAATATAAAACACAACTTATGAATATATTAAATAAGTTAACTATAAGTAGAAGATTAACTCTGGGATTCGTTCTTATGATTGTCTTAATGCTTATAATTTCTTTTATAGCATTCAATTCTTTATCTACATCATCAAGTGGATTTTCAGAGTATAGAAGCATCGCTCGTATTACAAATATTTCTGGGAGAATTCAAGCTAATATGCTAAAACTCAGAACAGCTGTAAAGAATTTTCAGATAGATGGAGATAAACAATATCAGGAAGAGACTGCCGAATGGGTTATTGTTCTTGAGGATTTAATTGAAGAAGGAATTGAAGAAATAACAGATGAAAAGCAAAAATCAGAAATACTAAGTATAAAGAATAGTTTAACTAAATATATTATCAATTTCGACACGATTGTTGAATTTAGAAAGAAACGAAATGAATACGTTTATGAGATTCTGGATATCCAAGGTCCTTTTATGGAAAACACCCTCACTGAGATACTAGAATCAACTGAGATTGAAGGTCAACAAGAGGCCTCTTATTATACAGCGCTTGCTATGAAGCATTTACTTCTTGCTCGATTGTATATGGCTAAATTTCTCGATAATAATAAAGAAAGTGCTGTAAACAGAGTATATGAAGAGTTTGGAAAGATGCAGATCAATCTTGACAAATTAGGGATTAGCTTGAAATATGATACAGAACATCTACCATTTCTAAAAAGAGTTCAGAATTCTAAAAATATCTATTTAAAAACTTTCAATCAACTAGTTAACATCATTCACAATAGAAATAATATTCAAATAAATGTTTTAGATAAAGTTGGACCTGAGATTGCTAGAAACATAGAACTTATAAAACTCTCGGTAAAAAATCATCAAGATATATTAGGCCCAGAATTACAAGCTTCGAACACTAATACGAATATGAGTATAGCCATAATTACAATTATTATGTTGGTTATAGGCATTTTCCTATCCACTATCGTTATTAAATCGATAACAAAACCTATTAAAACGATAACGGATTCAGCTATTGCTGTATCAATAGGAGATGTTGACATCCCCATAGAAATAGACTCAAAAGATGAAATTGGCCTACTTGCCGAATCATTTAAGAAAATCATTCAGTCAATAACGAAGAAAGCTGAGATTGCAAGAAAAATTGCTGAAGGTGATTATAATGTAAAAGTGGACTTAATTTCTGAACATGATCTCCTTGGAGAATCAATGATTATAATGCGAGACTCCCTTAAGAAGCGTGAAGAAGAACTATTAAAATCTGAAGAAAGGAGCAGACTACTTCTATATTCCTCAAGTGAAGGAATTTTTGGCACTGATATCAAAGGGAAAATTACCTTTATAAACCCAGCTGCTGAAAACATATTAGGATTTAAAAGCGAAGAATTACTTGGCGGTAGTGCACACGATTTATTCCACCATCATCATGAAAATGAAGATCTTTATCCTAAAGAAGAATGTCCTATGTATCATGCATTTACTGAAGACAAAACTAGTCGAGTGGATGATGAAGTTCTTTGGAAAAAAGATGGCACCTGCTTCCCTGTTGAATATTCTGCTACTCCAATGAAAAAAGAAGGAAATCTTATAGGGTCTGTAATTACCTTTAGTGATATAACAGAAAGAAAAGAATCTGAAAAAAGTTTGCATTTATCCAGATATGCCCTAGATAACGCAGGGGATTCTATAATAATGATAAATATTGATACTGCAAAGTTTGAATATGTTAATGAAAGAAGTTATAGTAGGCTTGGTTATACTAAAGAGGAGTTTTTGAAATTAAGTGTTTTTGATATCGACCCTAAAATGAATAAGCATAGTTGGTTAGAGTTAACAAATGACCTTTCAACTTCAGTTAATGCAAGTTTTGAATCAGTAAATATTACTAAAGGTGGAGTTGTTTTTCCAATAGAAGTAAGTGCATCATATTTAGATTTTGGTAATGATAAACACATAGTCGCCTTTTTTCGAGACATTACTGAGCGTAAAAAACTCGAAGAAGAAACAAATAAACTTTTAACTGCCATTGAACACAATCCAACAATGGTATCAATTACTAATCCTAATGGTATAGTTGACTATGTAAATCCTGAGTATACTGCAGTAACTGGATTTAAATCCAGTGAAATGATAGGTAATACACACTCATTACTGGATACAGGAGTAATTAGTAAATCAGAATATGACAATATCTTTAAACCCATTTCGCAAGGGAAAAATTGGAAAGGTGAAATATTAAGTAAAAAGAAAGATGGTACTAAATTCTGGAGTAGTATGTCTTTGTCTGGTGTTATGAACAAAACAGGTGAATTAAAGCATATAGTAATTATTGAAGAAGATATCACCTATAGGAAAAAAGCAGAAAAAGAGCTCAAACATGTAAATATGCTCTCTGATAATGCACTCGACTTGACAAAATCCGGATTTTGGGACATTGATTTCACAAAGGATAATCTGTATCATCAAAGTGATAGAGCAACCACTATTTTTGGAATGCACCCAACTGATGATAAAATTTATCAGATATCAGACTGGTTTGATGCTGTTGTTGCCGGAGATCCGGAAATTGCAAAAGATGTGGGTGATAAATTTAATGGTGCCATCGATGGTAAATATCCAACTTATGATGCAACTTTCCCATTTAAACGCCCTGTAGATAACAAGATCGTATGGATACATGCACTTGGAATAATGGATCGTGACGAAGAGGGTAAAGCATTACATATGTATGGTGTAACTCAAGATATCTCTGATATTAAAAAAGCTGAAAAAGAGCTAGCGAGTGCAAAAGAGACGGCCGAGTCCGCCACGACAGCAAAAAGCCAATTTCTCGCCACCATGTCGCACGAGATCCGCACCCCTATGAACGCCATAATGGGATTATCTAATTTAGCCCTTAAAACAGAATTAAACCGAAAGCAAGAAGATTATCTTGTAAAAATAGACCGATCGGCAAACTCTCTGCTTGGAATTATTAACGATATTCTTGATTTCTCAAAAATAGAAGCAGGGAAACTTAATATTGAAAAAACAGAGTTCGACATCGAGCATGTTTTTGATACTGTATCAAATCTTGTTTCGCAAAAAGCACAGGAGAAGGGTATTGAGTTTGCCATGCATATTGACAAAAATCTTCCTCTTAATCTAATTGGGGATCCATTGAGAATAGGACAGATAATAACCAATTATTGCAGCAATGCAGTAAAGTTTACAGAAAAAGGTGAAGTGGTTGTTTCTGCTATGCTAGAAGAAAAGAAAGGAGACGATATAGTTATAAAATTCTCTGTAAGAGATACAGGAATAGGCTTAACTAAAGAACAACAAACTAAACTTTTCCAATCTTTTTCTCAAGCTGATCAATCCACGACAAGAAAATATGGAGGTACAGGTCTAGGCTTAGCCATTAGTAAGAAACTTGCAGAGTTGATGGGAGGAGAAGTTGGTTTGGAAAGTGAAATTGGCAAAGGGAGCAGTTTTTATTTTACCGCTACGATAGGTGTTCAGAAAGACCAGAAACGAAAAGAGTATGCACCATCAGTCGATCTTCGCGGAATGAAGGTGTTGATTTGTGATGATAACGCCACAGCTCGAGAAATATTAACAGAAGCTCTGGAAACATTTTCATTTAAAGTAACAGCAGTATCTTCTGGCGAAGCAGCCATTGGATTGCTTGAAAAACAGAAAGACGATCCTTTTGAGCTGGTATTAATGGACTGGAAGATGCCAGGGATGGATGGCTTGGAAGCTTCAAAAATAATAAAAGAAGAGAAGAATATAATAACCCCAATGATTATGATGATTACCTCCTTCGGAAGAGAAGAGGTAGCCAAAAAAGCAGAAGCGATAGGAATTAATGGATTTCTTGTAAAGCCTGTAACTTACTCATACCTATTTGACTCCATAATGGAGGTTTTTGGTAAAGAGGCCAGAACAAAGAAAAGCAAAGATACAGGAGCGTTAAAGTTTTCTGTTGAACTTGAAAAAATCAGAGGAGCTATGATCCTATTAACCGAAGATAATGAAATCAATCAGCAGGTGGCTCAGGAGCTGATGGAAGACGTCGGTTTTGTTGTTGATATCGCCAACAACGGACAGGAAGCCTTAGATATGGTACAAGCCTCCAGTTATGATTTAGTCTTTATGGATCTTCAAATGCCTGTAATGGATGGATATGTTGCAAGCACAGAGATTAGAAAAATAAAGGATCTTGATAATCTACCAATTGTAGCCATGACCGCAGATGCCATGGTAGGCGTAAAAGAAAAATGCATGTCCATAGGCATGCAGGACTTTGTTACTAAACCCATAAATCCCGATGAAATGTTTGGAGCTTTAGTAAAATGGATAAAACCGGATACAGTAATTCAAGAGCCAAAAGCCAAAAGCCAAAAGCCAAAAGCCAAAAGCCAGGATATAGAAATCCCAAATATTCCAGGGTTGAATATTGAAGGAGCTTTGAAAAGGATGAATAATAAAAAATCTCTCTACTTAAATATCCTGAATAAGTTTGTGGACAACAATAAAGAAGTGGTCGAAGAGATTAGCAGCACATACAATAAAAAAGATTATGATACTGCAAAACGGCTAATACATACCTTGAAGGGTGTTAGTGGGAATATTGGGGCAAATAGCATTCATGAACTTTCAAAAGTTGTAGAACAACACATTGTAAATCATAAAGATGCTGAAGTCATAAATAAACTAGTTGCCCTGGATCAACAAATTCAACAACTTATCAATGCTATTACTGAATCTCTGGGTTTAAAAGAAGAAAAGGAAGCTGTTCAATTAGATAAAGAAAGATTAAAAGAACTTATACCGAAGTTGAAAGATATGCTACTGGCAAAAAGCCCAAAAGCGAAAACGGTAATTAAGGAGATTGAAACAGCAGGATTAACAGGTTCTGATTTTGATGAGTTAACAACATCAATTAATAAATATAATTTTAAAAAGGCCATAGAGGCTCTAAACAGAATAACAATTAACTTAAAATAATTATCATGGAAAACCTATTTAATAACACTATCCTAGTAGTTGATGACACACCTGAGAACATTGATATTCTTATCGAGTTGCTCGAAGATTTTGAATGTCAAATAGCTATAAACGGTGAAGATGCCCTTGAAACTGCCTGGGAAGGAGATCCTCCTGATTTAATATTATTAGATATTATGATGCCAGAAATGGATGGTTATGAAGTGTGCAAGAGACTTCGGGCAAACAAGAAAACAAAAGATGTTCCTGTGATATTTCTTACTGCTAAAACAGAAAAAGATGATATTGTTAAAGGATTTGAAGTTGGTGGTCAGGATTATATTACAAAACCATTTGATGCACGTGAATTAATGGAGAGGGTTAAAACTCAAATTGAGTTAAAAACACAAAGGGAGATACTCAAAAATTTGACTGAAGTATTGGAACAAAAAGTACAAGAACGAACTGCTGAGTTAAAAGAGTCCAACAAAAATCTGGATAAAGCCAACACCCAACTTCTTACTCTTGATGAAGCAAAAAACAAATTTCTAATGCTGATAAGTCATGAAATAAGAACACCATTAAATGGGATTGTTGGTTCTGCATATTTTCTTAACGATATGATTGACGATCCCGAACTAAAGGAGTTTCTTGACATGTTGAAGGAATCCGTAGACAGACTAGATAAGTTCTCAAAAACAGCATTGGAAATCACCCAAATGCAAACAGTTGGTAAAGAAATGGAGAAAACTAGTTTTAGTCTTAACAAAGTTGTTGCAAAAGTACTGGAATCAAAATTCCCTGATGCAGAAAAAAAACAATGTACTTTCGCTGCAGTTTACTCAAATAATGACAACATAATTGGTATAGAAGATTATACTATACGAACTGTGGAAGAACTTGTTAGCAATGCTATAAAGTTTTCAAATGAAAATAATGTAATTGACATAATAACTTTTGAAGATAATGGAAAAATAAAACTCATTGTAAGCGACAGGGGCGAAGTTATACCTCCTGATAGAATTGAAGAAATAACTAAACCATTTGGTTTGGCAAAGGATCATTATGACAAAGATATTGGTCTTGGATTAGCCTATGTACAAACATTCCTTGATATGAATGATGCCGCGATGGAGATAATAAGCTCTACTGAAAAAACAGAAATAACTCTTATATTTTAATACTCTTAAAAGTAAAATTTTGGAAAAGAACGTAATTACCATTGAAAAACTAAATGCACTAAGCAAAGGCACTTTAATGGAGCAGCTACAAATTGAATATCTGGAAATAGATGGAGGCAAATTAACAGCTCAAATGCCTGTAGATGAAAGAACTTTTCAACCCGAGGGTATATTACACGGCGGTGCAAGCCTAGCACTCGCAGAAACCCTTGCTGGTCTGGGTTCAGTCTTATTGGTTGATAATAAAAAATATTCGGTAAGAGGAGCTCAAATAAGTGCAAATCATGTGGGGAGTACGAGTAATGGTTACGTGTTGGCAACTGGTAACATTATCCACAAAGGAAATAATACACATGTTTGGAATATCGAAATTGTTGATGACAGTGGCAAACTGCTAACAACCTGTAGGATAACTAATATTATTGTAAAAAAATGAAACACGATCTACTTACCATACCTGACAAACTTATTAAAAAGGGATTGCCTTTTGCAATATATTGCTTGCCATTTAAAAAAAAATTTAATCTGGTTTTTCAGAAAGATTCCTTTATTCATGAGATAGACATTCTTGATATTGATAAAGCTTCAGGTTTTGTAGTTGCAGACTTCGATAGCGCTAGAACTAGGATAATAAATATTATTAAACCCGATTTCACAATTTGTGAAGGCGAAAATACTGACGCTATAATAAGTTTTCTAGACGCCCTTCCTGATAATGGCAACTTCTATTTTACAGATAATTATAGTATTTCAAAAGCAGATTATTTGGAAAGAACAGAGTACTTAATTAACGAGTTGAAGAAAGGACACCTACAGAAAATTGTTTTTTCTAGAGTTGTCCAAAAAAAACTAAAAAAGAAACTAGAAATAAACCACCTGCTTTATAAGTTAAAAAGTAAGTATAATAGTGCATTTATCAACTTATTCCATATTCCTGGTAAAGGAACATGGTGTGGAGCGACTCCCGAAGCTTTGTTTAAAAAAGTTGATGACTATGTTAATACAGATGCTCTTGCCAGCACTCAGCTAATTGATGAGAATATAGATAGCATTACATGGACTAACAAAGAAAAAGATGAACAAAACCTAGTTTCGGTATTTATTAAGTCGAGCTTATCCGAACTTGGCATTCATGATTATGAACAAGTTGGACCATTAAATGTTTGCGCCGGACATTTAGCTCATTTACAAACCCAATTTAAAATTCCATTTTCATTATTAGAAAAAAAAGAAGGAAAATTTATTGCAAGTTTACATCCAACACCTGCTGTATGCGGATTACCAAAAGCAGAAGCTTACCTACTTATACAAAAAGCAGAGCAACATCAGCGAAGATATTATACAGGATTCTTTGGGCCTTGGAATATAGCAAATCAATCACAATTATTTGTGAACCTAAGATGTGCTGAGTTAGACAACAATAGAATAAACATTTATGTTGGTGGTGGACTAACTGCTTCATCTAATCCGGAAGATGAATATAAGGAAACAGTTCATAAATCACAAACTTTATTGTCGGTTGTGGAAAATTTGTAGAAATTTGCACCATGACATCCGACAAAAAGAACATAAGCCTTCTGGCAGATATTTTCATAAAGAGTGGGTTGACAGATATAGTAATTTCACCAGGTTCACGAAATGCCCCAATCATATTGAGCTTTGCCAATAGAGTTGGAATAAATGCTTTTAGTATTATTGACGAACGAAGTGCTGCATTCTTTGCCCTTGGACTTGCCCTTAATTCCAATAAAACAGTAGCCATAGCATGCACATCAGGAAGCGCTGTATTGAATTATGCATCAGCAATTTCAGAAGCCTATTATCAAAAAATACCTTTGCTCGTTATCACTGCCGACCGACCTGAAAATTTAATCGACATAGGTGACGGCCAGACAATTAGACAAAATAATGTTTTCAGTAACTTTATTAAAGAAAGCTATCAACTACCGTTAAATATTGAAAGTGAAGAGAAGTATGAGGATGCCGAAGTAATTATTAATAAAGCAATAAATAGTTGCATTTTCCCACAATGCGGTCCTGTTCATATTAACATACCATTTGATGAACCAATTTATAGTACAACTGAGGAGTTAATTTCAGGCAGATTATTTCAGATGGAAAATAATCTGGCAACAATTCCTGAAATGAAGCTCAAGAATATTGCCTCTGTTTGGAACAATAGTAATAAGGTTATGATAATTGCAGGGCAGTCATCACCTAATAGCGAAATAAATCAAATCATTGACAAAATTTCTCAAGACAAAAATACTATTGTATTAACCGAAACAACTTCTAACCTGGATTGTGATTCTGCTATTGACACCATTGATAATGTAGTTTCTACAATTAAAGACAATGAAGTAGAATTATTTAAACCCGATTTGTTAATTACTTTTGGAGGACAGGTAGTTTCAAAAATGATTAAGAAATTTCTCAGGAATAATAAACCTAAAATTCATTGGCATATTTCACCATCAGGCGAAAAGATGGATACTTATTTTAGCCTTACTGAAGTGATAAAATGTGATGAATCTGGTTTCTTCAATACAACAATAAAACTATTAAATCCTATTGATAGCGATTATAATAAACTTTGGCATAAAAGGAAAAATAACATTGATAACAAGAGAGGAAAATATCTTTCAGATATAGAATATTCTGACCTCAAGGTTATTGAAAATATATTAGATCTGCTTCCTCAGAATAGTGTTCTACACCTAGGTAATAGCACTCCGGTTAGGTACTCGCAATTATTTGGTTCAAAAAAAGGTATCACTTATAATTCAAACCGTGGAGTTAGCGGTATCGACGGACAAGTTTCAACAGCAGCCGGATATGCATTTGCTTCTGATAAATTAAATGTGCTAATTACTGGTGATCTTGGGTTTTTATATGACTCAAACGGATTAATGAATAAATATTTAAAACCAAACTTAAAAATAATCGTCATCAATAATTCAGGTGGTGGAATTTTTAGGTTTATCCCCGGTCCGGATACTACTCCAAATCTGGAAGAGTTTTTTGTTGCTAAACACAACTGGAAAGCAGAATACATATGTAAAGCTTTTAATGTAGATTATAAAAAAGCAAAAAATCTGGAAGACCTACAAAAGATACTTACTCAATTTCTGAATCTCAAAAATAAGAGTGCAGAAGTGCTTGAAATTTTTACGCCTCCAGAAAGGAATGCTAAAGTTTTACGCAATTATTTTGAGTTTATTAAATTCTAGAATTACTTTTTTTTGGCTTAGTCTGGTATTTACTCGCTTTTAATATCCATTCAATTATTTCAATCGTTTATAATTAATATCTTTACAGCGACATAATTGTCATTCTGAACGTAGTTTACGGAGTGAGACCTTTCTGACAGCAGTCCGGGATCTCTATTCAGAACTTTGATGAGACACTTCGCTACGCAAACTCCATTCAGTATGACAAAACACAAACAAAAGAATACAATTACGTGAACTACATAAACCCAAATCTCGTTTTTAAAGAAGTTCCAATCGGAAAAACTGGATGGAGTAGCCCCTCGAATATTGCTTTGGTTAAATACTGGGGTAAAAAAGAAAATCAAATTCCTGCAAACCCATCACTGAGTTTCACACTTAATAAATCGCAAACAGAAACTTTTGTTGAGTTTTCACCGTCAGAAAATAATGTGGGTAATATTGAATTCTTTTTAGAAGGAATACCAAAACCTGAGTTTGCAAAAAAGATATCAGAATTTTTTATTAGCATCACATCCATATTCCCATTTTTATTACAACTGAATTTCAAAATATATTCTAAAAATACTTTTCCTCACTCAGCAGGAATTGCTTCATCTGCATCAGGAATGAGTGCTATAGCCCTTTGCTTATGCGATATTGAAAACCAATATTTCAACTCATTTGCTACTAAAGAGGAATTTTACAAAAAAGCATCTTTTGTGGCAAGGTTGGGATCAGGAAGCGCATGTCGTTCGATATATGGAGGAATTGTAACCTGGGGAGAAGCTGACTTAGGCTCAGATTTGTATGGCACCAAATTATCAGCTAAAATTGATCCGGTATTTGTTACATTCAACGATTCAATATTAATTGTTGACTCAGATCAGAAGAAAGTTTCCAGCTCTGTTGGACATGGTTTAATGAATACTAACCCATTCTCTGAAAGCAGGTTCAAACAAGCTAACAGCAATTTTACTAGCCTTGTAAATGTGTTAAAAACCGGTGATCTGGAAGAGTTTGTAAAAATTGTTGAATCGGAAGCTCTAACTTTGCACTCAATGATGATGACTTCCAATCCATACTTTTTATTGATGAAACCAAATACAATCTCGATTATTGAGAAAATTTGGGAATTTAGAAATGAAACAGGGATACAGGCTTGTTTTACTTTGGATGCAGGGCCTAATATTCATTTGCTTTATCCAAATGAGAATAAAGAGGATGTACATGAATTTATTGTTTCTGAACTTCTTTCATATACAGTGAACAATAAGGTTATACATGACAAAGTGGGCAATGGTCCGGTAAAATTAGACCTATGATTTTAGAGAAAGGGCCTTCTTTTAATTCAAAAATACTACTATTTGGTGAATATAGCCTGATGAAAGGATCTATGGCTTTGAGTATTCCAAACAGTAAATTAACCGGTCAACTATTATTCGAAAAATCATCTGAAAATAAAAGAAGCAACAACTATTCTGTTGTTTACCTACTTGAATATCTGGAATTTTTAGAAGATAATAATTTTGAAAATTTACTCGACATTCCTTCATTCAAATCAGATTTGGAGAATGGGCTCTTTTTCGAATGTAATATTCCAATTAGCTACGGACTTGGGAGTTCAGGTGCTATTGTTGCTTCAATTTATGATGCTTATGCACGTAATAAATCTAACAAACTTATTGAACTTAAAAGTATTTTCTCGAAAATGGAATCTTATTACCATGGTAAAAGTTCCGGCCTCGACCCATTAGTATCTTATCTCAACAAAGCAATATTAATAAATGAAGTAGGTGAACTAAAAACGGTTATTCTACCAAAGGAAAACAATAACAGCAATTCAGGTATCTTTCTTCTCGACACGAAAACTGTTGGCGAAACGCAACCGCTCGTAAATTGGTTTATTATGGAATATGAAAATACTGATTATCAGTATAAAATTCAGAACCTACTAATCCCCATAAACAACAATAGCATTACAGACTTCTTATCAGGCAACTTTAATTCATTGCTACGTAATACAAAATCAATTTCTGAATTTACTTTTCATAACTTCAAGCCTATGATTCCATCATCGATTGACAAAATATGGAAAAATGGACTGAAAAATGATAGTTACTACATAAAACTATGCGGCTCCGGTGGTGGTGGAATGATGCTTGGGTTTACCTATGATTTTGAGAAAACACTTAAAGAACTAAGCGGATTTGGGATATCAGTTCTATTAAGATATTAGTTCAAATCATAATATTTAATAGACTTTTGGAGTTTGTCATCTTTGTTAGCTTATTTTTACCTCCAGTTCCCCAACAATCTCAATCCCATCTGGGCTTACCTTCGCCTGAACTGCAATAACTTCAACTCCATTGTCCATTGCCTTTCGTAAGGATATTGCATATTCCGGATCTATTTCTTTGGCAACACCAAAAAATTCAACATCCATTCTTTGAATAACATATAGCATAACAGCCCTGATGCCTTGTTTTTTAACTTCAATTAAAGTCTTTAAATGTTTTCTTCCTCTCGTTGTTACGGCATCCGGAAAGAGCCCATAATTTCCTTCCTTCATCGTAACATTTTTTACCTCTATAAAACATCTTTCGGTTTCATTTTCAGCATAAATATCGAAACGGCTATCGTCAAATTTTACTTCCCTTTTTACAAAAGTATATTCTTTTAATTTTTCAATCTCACCAGCTACTATTGCATCAAATGCAAGTTTATTAGGAACCAGAGTATTTACACCAATCCAGCCTCCATTCATATAAATCATTTCCCATGTAAACTTTGTTTTCCTTTTGGGATCTGTTGCCGGGCTTAAAAAAACCGGGGCATCTTCTTCGACACACGATTTCATCGATCCCGAATTAGTGCAATGCGCAATAACAATTGATCCATCGTTAAGCTCTACATCAGACAGAAAACGTTTATATCGCTTAATTAACTTACCTGCTACAAGTTTTGTTGGAAAGATCATAACTTCAAGATATACAACACAATTCTTATGGAAAATATAATATTAGATTATTTGTCAATCATTATTTACATGACAACTTGACAACATTTACACCACCCCTTCTTCTTTTTTCCTATTTTCGTGTCAAAAATAAATTAATTAATCATGAAAGCAAGAGAATGGAAATCCATACACGATTTTGAGGAAATTAAACTCGAAAAATGGAACCACATAGCCAAGTTAACAATAAACAGGCCAAGATATTACAATGCCTTTACTCCTACAACAACAACTGAAATGGCTGTTGCTATGGAAATGCTTCGTGAAGATCAGGATATATATACTATTGTATTGACCGGTGAAGGGGATAAAGCGTTTTGTTCAGGGGGCGATCAAAATGTAAAAGGAAAAGGCGGCTACATTGGCAAAGATGGTATTCCAAGATTGAATGTGCTTGATGTTCAGAAAAAAATACGGTCGATGCCTAAGCCGGTAGTTGCAATGGTTAATGGTTATGCCATTGGCGGTGGGCATGTATTACATATTGTTTGTGATCTTACAATAGCAAGTGATAACGCTATTTTTGGTCAAACAGGACCCAAGGTAGGGAGTTTTGATGCTGGATTTGGCTCTTCTTATTTAGCATCAATTGTGGGGCAGAAAAAGGCTAGAGAAATATGGTTTCTGAATAAACAATATTCAGCTCAAGAGGCTATGGATATGGGAATGGTAAATAAAGTTGTTCCATTGGATAAACTGGAAGATGAAGTAGTTGACTGGTGCCTTACAATGCATAAGCGCAGTCCGATGGCGCTAAGAATGATTAAGCTGGGGATGAATGCTGAACTTGATGGACAAGCTGGAATACAAGAACTTGCCGGCAATGCAACCCTGCTTTACTATCTTACTGATGAAGCACAAGAAGGAAAGCATGCATTCCTCGAAAAACGTGATCCGGATTTTCATAAATACCCTAAATTTCCGTAAGGATATATGCAAAAAGCACAAACTATCAGTAATAATTAATATTATTAAAATGAAAACAGTTGACATCAAGAATAAAATTTCAATAACAGAATTGAAATATATGTCCGAAAATAGATTTGGTGATTTAGTAAAGGCAGTTGTTGATATTGAAAAAGAAATTATTGTTGTTGATGCAGAGCTACATGCTGATCAAGAAAAAACACTTTTAGAAAATGGATCAGAGAAATATAATCTATGGGGAATAAATCTTTATCCTGATGATAAAGGTGAGGACTTTATTGAGTTTGATTCGATGATTAATCTACGTCCATCATGGGGAAACCGAAGTAGGGCTGTAGATGATAAAGAAACTCAAAAGAAAATAATAGCTATTGTCAACAAACTTGTGCAAAAATAAATGTCAAACTTATGACACCAAATTTCTATCATAAAGAACTAGCAGATGGCAGATGGCAAGAGCTAAGTTTTGTCCAACAAATGGCAAATGTAGGAAGCGAATTAGAAAGAGCCATAAAATGGAAAAACAAAAACAAACCAGAACGCAGCCAATTAGCTTTTTTTAGAGCACTTGAACTTATGGACTTTACAATCACTGACAAGAAGAATATTGGTCGTTTGGGAGAATTATGCCGAACAAGGGAAGTACTTGTTGACTACTTTTTTGCCAACAATAAATATGGATCAAGTGATGTTTTATGGCAAAAATATTTCCGCGCTTTTAACTGGTATGCTAACTTATCAATTAAAAACAACCAAGAATAATTTCAAATGACCAAATTTAAATCCTGGATAACAGCCTTCAGGCTCAGAACCTTACCCTTGGCTATTTCAAGTATTTTAATGGGTAGTTTTCTGGCAATAGCTTCCGGAATCTATAACTGGTTTGTTATTTCATTGTCAATAATTACTACACTCTTTCTTCAAATATTATCGAACCTTGCCAACGATTATGGTGACGGCATTAAGGGTACTGATAATAAAGACCGTGTTGGACCTGTTCGCACCATACAAAGCGGAAAAATAAGTCCTAAAGAAATGAGAATAGGGATCGTAATTTTTATAATTCTATCACTGATAAGTGGTATTTGGCTTATTGTCGAATCACTTGGTTCAAGCTGGTATTTAGGATTATTATTCTTCCTACTTGGACTAGCGGCAATTGCCTCTGCAATAAAATATACGGTTGGCAACAATGCATACGGATATATCGGCTTTGGTGATTTATTTGTCTTCTTATTCTTTGGACTATTAGCTGTGGCTGGAACATATTTTCTTAACACTCATAGTCTTGATTGGAAAATATTTTTGCCTGCATCAGCAATTGGATTATTAAGTACTGGCGTTTTAAACCTGAACAACATGCGTGATATGAAAAATGATAGTAAATCAGGAAAAAGAACCTTAGCTTTAACTCTTGGATATAGTTTTTCGAAAACCTATCATACTATTTTAATTGCATCTGCTATGATTCTACTTGTGGTTTTTATAGCATTACAATATAATAACCCTTGGCAGTTTATTTTTGTTATTTCATTTCCCACAATGATAAAAGAACTAATAGAAATCAACAAAATAACCGACAAAAAACTGCTTGATCCATATCTTAAAAAATTAGCATTTTCAACCCTGATTTTAACATTACTATTTGGAATGGGGATTATATTTGGATAGTATTTCCTACTAGTTGTTTTCTAAATATTCGATTTTTAACCACACTTTTCTCATATAAAAAGTACTTCGTAAATAATATATTGCAAAATATACATATTACTTCCAAACACACCTTCCTATTTACTATTTTTGCACCCCTAATGAAACGCAAAAGAATAATACAGAAAGCCATATTAAATTTGCATAAGCTGCCTAAAAATCAGTTAATGATAATGCTTAGTATAGTAATTGGTTTTATTGGAGGTTTGATTGCTGTGATAATGAAAAACCTTGTGTTCTATATTAGAGAATTACTAACCAGTGACTTTTCTATCTCATATTCTAACTACCTCTACGTATTATATCCGGCAATAGGCATATTTGCTGTAGTAATTATTGTAAAATTTATTCTGCGAAAACCAGTAAGGGATGGTATTCCAAATGTACTTTACGCTATTTCAAAAGAACAAGGTATTATAAAAAAACATAATACATTCTCATCATTAATCACAAGTGCACTCACCGTTGGATTTGGCGGATCAGTTGGACTTGAAGGCCCCACCGTTGTTACTGGAGCCGCTTGGGGCTCAATGATTGGCAAAGCTCTACGGCTGAACTATAAACAGCTAGTAACAATACTAGGTTTTGCTGCTGCTGCCGGTATGTCTGCAATATTTAAAGCACCAATTGCAGCTGTTGTTTTTGCACTTGAGGTTATTCTCTTCGATATGACAATGACGGCGCTTGTACCGTTGTTAGTGGCATCGATAACTGCTGCATTAACATCATATATGTTTCTTGGGCAAGATATACTTTACCCATTTGTTATAGATCACAAATTCGAACTGAGTCAAACACCATATTATATCGGGCTTGGCATTTTTACATCATTTATTTCAGTCTATTTTATTAAGATGTATGTTGCTTCCGGGAAAATATTCAATTATATAAATAACTGGTTTTTAAAATTTGTAATTGGAGCCGGAGCTCTTGGTGGTCTGATATTTTTACTTCCATCACTTTATGGTGAAGGCTTTGAAGCAATTAATGAAGGTTTGTCGGGTAAATTGGAGTTTATTTTTGATGGAAGTATATTTTACAAATACAGTGAAAACGTTCCAATTGCTCTTCTTCTGTTACTTGCAATAATTTTGTTTAAGGTGATTGCCACATCTTTAACTTTCAGGGCGGGAGGTGTTGGAGGCGTTTTTGCACCAACATTGTTTATTGGAACAATGACCGGATTATTTTTCGCCAGCGTTATTAATTATTTCGGGTTTATACAGTTACCTGTTGCAAATTTTGCCCTGGTGGGGATGGCCGGATTATTAGCCGGAGTAGTACATGCCCCTCTCACTGCTATCTTTCTAATAGCTGAAATTACTGGTGGTTACGACATGTTTCTTCCTATAATGCTTGTTTCTACAATTTCTTATTCAATGGCAAAATTGATTGTTCCAAAATCAATTTATACAATTCAGCTAAAAAACCGTGGTGAAGTAATTACACATCACAAAGACAGGGCATTATTGTCTATGATGAAAATTGGCAATTTGATCGAAAGAGATTTTAGCACAGTCGACCACGAGGCTACATTAGGTGAACTTATAGATATAATAGCTACTTCTACACGAAATGTATATCCTGTAATTGATAGTGAAAATAATTTTTACGGAATTATCTTTTTAGATCAAATTCGTAATATAATGTTTAAGCCGGAGATGTACGAAACAACAGCTGTACATAGTTTATTGTTTATGCCTTCAAATATTGTTCATCATGATGATGATATGGAAACCGTTGCCGGGAAATTCCAACATTCAGGTAAATATAATCTGATAGTGTTAAAAGATGGTAAATATGAAGGCTTTGTATCAAGGGCAAATGTATTTTCACATTACAGAGAAATATTGAAGGATATGTCGGAGGATTAAGAGGGATATTATGTTCTCGGGTTGTCAAGTTATCAGGTTGTTGGGCTAACTATGACAAGAATGATAAACTGACAACATACAAGAAATTCCATAAATTTGCATACTAACGATCAATAACCACATACTTTGAAGACACTTTTTCAAAAGCTTATTAAGTTTAATGCCAATCCTGTGAAGTTGAAAAGGCTGGTGTTGATACTAAGTTTAATTATTGGACTAGTTAGTGGATTGGCAGCTGTATTGCTTAAGAATACAGTATTTTTCACACACTACTTAATAACACATGGTTTCGTATTTGATGATTCGAATTACCTATATCTTGCTTTTCCATTTATTGGGATATCATTAACAGTAATTTTTGCTACATATATAGTACGTGATGATATTGGTCATGGTGTAAGTAGAATACTTTACGCAATTTCTAGAAAGCATGGCAGGATAAAATCTCATAATATGTATTCGTCGATGATAGGAAGTACTCTTACTATTGCCTTCGGTGGTTCGGTTGGATTAGAAGCTCCCATAGTACTTACAGGAAGCTCATTTGGTTCATATCTTGGCCGGCTGTTCAGGCTTAATCGTAAAACAGTAATGATATTAATTGGTGCAGGAGCTACGGGAGCCATAGCAGCAATTTTCAAAGCTCCTGTTGCCGCTGTAATTTTTTCGTTGGAAGTATTGATGATTGACCTTACCATGGGCGCTTTAATACCATTATTAATTGCCTCAGCTACAGGCGCCTCAATTGCTTATTTGTTAATGGGCAGTGGTGTGCTGTTTTCGTTTGACCTTGTTGATGGTTTCTATATAAGGCATTTGCCTTATTACATGGGGCTCGGAGTCATTACTGGTTTGGTTTCGCTATATTTTACAAGCACAGCACTTTTTGTAGAGAGTAAAATACAAAAAATTAAATTGAGATCTGTAAAAGTAATAATTGGGGGAATATCTCTTGGATTATTAATTTTTCTAATCCCATCGTTATATGGTGAAGGTTACGAATTTTTACAACTCCTAATAAATAATAAAGTTGATGGTCTTGTTAATGAAGATATATTCGGGTCATCATCCTCCACAACTCACCTTTTGATTTTTTTAGCATTAATCCTAATATTTAAAGTAGTGGCAATGGCGATTACAAATGGTAGCGGTGGTGTTGGAGGTATTTTTGCTCCATCACTATTTATAGGTGGAGTAACGGGTATTTTATACGCCCGTCTAATAAACCTATTACCTATTGATAACATTCCTGAGAAGAATATGGCTTTAGTAGGTATGGCAGGAGTTATGGCAGGAGTTATGCATGCTCCTCTTACGGGAATATTCCTTATTGCTGAATTTACAGGAGGATATGAATTATTTACACCTTTAATTATTACAGCTACCATATCTTATTTAACAATAATGTACTTTGAACCTCACTCAATATACACAAAATATCTTGCCGAAAGAGGTGAACTATTTACACACCATAAGGACAAATCAGTTCTTCAAATGATGGACGTTAAAAGTCATTTGGAAACTAATTTTAATACCATTGACAAAGAAAGTACTTTGGGTGAATTGGTTAAAGTTGTTGCAAAATCAGAAAGGAATATAATACCTGTTATTGATGATGAAAATAACTTTTACGGATTAGTTTTTGTAAACGACATCAGAAATATTATCTTTAACCAGGAGCTATATGAAAACACTAAAGTTGCAAACCTAATGTATATGCCTGATACTGTAATAAATTCAAATGAATCGATGGAGGAAGTTGCACATAAGTTTCAGGAAACAAGACATTATAATATTCCTGTTATTGATGATGGTAAATATATTGGATTTGTTTCTCGGGCACGTATTTTCTCAACATACCGTAAGTTGCTTAAGGAATTTTCGCAGGAATAAAAAAAACCACCCCTATTTCTAAGGATGGCTTTTATATTTATGATTTAAAGATCTAAATCTTACATCATGCCTGGCATTCCGCCGCCCATTGGAGGCATCGGAGGCATTGGAGCTGCGTTTTCATCTTTATGCTCAGAAAGAACACACTCGGTAGTTAATAACATACCTGAAATTGAAGCCGCATTTTCAAGGGCAACACGAGTTACTTTTGTTGGGTCAACAACACCAGCTTTGATAAGGTTTTCGTAAACTTCAGTTCTGGCGTTAAAGCCAAAGTCACCTTTACCTTCTTTAACTTTGTTGGCAACAACTGAACCCTCAAGTCCGGCATTTTCAACAATTTGACGAAGTGGTTCTTCGATAGCTCTTTTAACTATTGCTATACCTGTTGTTTCATCCTCATTACTACCTTTAAATTTATCAAGATCGGCAATTGCACGAATAAAAGCAACACCACCACCTGGAACAATACCTTCTTCGATAGCAGCACGTGTAGCAGCTAAAGCATCATCAAAACGGTCTTTTTTCTCTTTCATTTCAACCTCGCTGGCAGCACCAACATATATTACAGCAACACCACCTGCTAACTTAGCTAGTCTTTCCTGTAGTTTTTCTTTATCGTAATCAGAGGTTGTGGTTTCGATTTGGGCTCTTATTTGTTTAACACGAGCTTCAATATTTGCTTTATCACCTTTACCGCTAACTATGGTTGTATTTTCCTTGTCGATAGTAATTTTTTCAGCATTGCCTAGCATTTCAAGGGTTGCATCTTCAAGCTTGTAACCTTTTTCTTCAGAAATAACTGTTCCACCTGTTAGGATTGCAATATCTTCCAACATTTCTTTTCTTCTGTCGCCAAAACCTGGTGACTTAACAGCTGCTACTTTTAAAGAACCTCGCAAGCGGTTAACAACCAAAGTTGCAAGCGCTTCGCTTTCTACATCTTCAGCAATAATAATTAGTGCTTTACCTGTTTGAGCTGCTTTTTCAAGAATTGGAAGCAGATCTTTCATTACACTTACTTTCTTGTCGTAGATAAGGATTAGTGGACTTTCGTAAACAGTTTCCATCTTTTCTGTATCGGTTACAAAGTATGGTGAAATATAACCGCGATCAAATTGCATTCCTTCAACAACATCAACGTAAGTATCAATACCTTTTGCTTCTTCAATTGTAATAACACCTTCCTTCTTAACCTTTTTCATGGCTTCAGCAATACGTTTGCCAATAAAGTGGTCATTATTTGCTGAGATAGACGCAATTTGTTCAATTTTTTCATTGCTATCGCCAACTTGTTCAGTTTGAGCGTTTAATGATTTTACTACTACTTTTACAGCTTTATCTATACCTCTTTTCAGATCCATTGGGTTAGCACCAGCAGTTACATTTTTCAAACCTGTTGCATAAATGCTTTGGGCAAGAATTGTAGCAGTTGTAGTTCCATCACCAGCTATATCGTTGGTTTTTGATGCCACTTCCTTTACCATCTGAGCACCCATATTTTCAACTGAATCAGTTAGCTCTATTTCTTTAGCTACGGTAACACCATCCTTTGTTACTTGTGGGGCTCCGTATGATTTGTCGATAAGCACATTTCTGCCTTTTGGTCCCAGGGTTATTTTCACTGCATCGGTTAGCGCATCAACGCCTCTTTTAATACCATCTCTGGCTTCGCTACTAAATAATATGTCTTTTGCCATTTTATTAAATTTTATTAATTAATTATTCTTTTATTTCTTAATTAAATTACAGCTAGTATATCTTCCTGATTCATAATAAGGTAATTGTTACCATCTACCTCGATTTCAGTACCTGCATACTTACCATATAATATATTGTCACCAACTTTAACTGTTACCTGATTTTCCTTTTCATTATCGGGTATAGCAACAACTGTTCCCTGATTAGGTTTTTCTTTTGCTGTATCAGGAATAATTATTCCTGATGCGGTTTTTTCTTCAGCTTTTGCAGCTTCTACTACTACTCTATCGCCAAGTGGCCTGATATTTAATTTTCCCATGTTAGTTTTTAATTTTATATTCTTGAATTTTTACTAGTCACAATCTATGCCAAAGTAGAGGACAAAAAAAAATGTCAGAATGTTACCACCAATCCAAGGATTGATATGACATTCTGACATTTAGTTTATGTTAGTAAGTATTTCTTACTCCGGCTGAACTTCTTCTTTAGGAGGAAGAGTTTGAAAATCGATTGGTGCAGCATTATTTATATCGTCAACTTTATCCATGATTTCTGATTTTTCACCACCAACGACTACATAATCTCTTGGGATTACCATAGTTGCAGTAAGACTAAGTATCAACAATGCTATTGCTAAACCCCATGATGCTTTTTCGAGAAAATCGGCAGTTTGCCTTACACCCATAAATTGTGAACCGGCTCCTGTTAAATTTGCAGCAAGACCACCTCCCTTAGGGTTTTGTACTAATACAATTAAGCCCAACAGTATGCTCACAGCTAATATGAGTACAGAAATAAATATATACATCGTTCTATTTTTTAAGATTTTAGTTCTTTTTCAGCCTTTTTAATAAGGGCTGCAAAGTAACTACTTTTTTCCGGAAATTTCAAGCTTAATTTTTTATAAATTTTAATAGCTTTATGAAGATGTCCCTGATCATAAAAAATATTTGCAAGTGTCTCACTTACAATATTTTCATTGTCCACCACACTCTCTCGGGCTTTATCAGCAGGATCATAAAACTCTGCTTTAGGTCGGCTTATTGATGGTTCATTTTTAATAAAATCATCTATAATATCTATTTTTGCTTTAACAGGTTTGGGTTTTTTAGTAGATACTGATACTCCTTCCTGTTTCTTATCAAGATCAGCCTCAAGCTCACTAATATGTCTGGCAATTATTGTTTTTACTTCTGCAATGTTTGCTGCCTCATCTTCAGTATTCTTCTTCGGTTTATCAACTTTCTTTTTTACTTTCTCAACTATATCCTCAACCACATTTCCCTTATTTTCTTCTTCAACTTTGGTAGTTTTTTTAGGCGTAGTGCCAGCTTCATCAGGCAAAAACACTCTTGAACTTTCAATATTTAGTCTATTAAGATGTTTTCTTAACAAGCCACGGTTACTAACATATGTAGCAGTTGTTTTAAGCTCAGAATCATATCTTATGTCCTTTTCCTTGAACAAATTTAAAGTAACCAATATTCTTGTTGATTGGCAATATGGAAACTCAGCTATTAACCCGAAAAGCTCACTTACAGATTTAACATCTAAAGCATCAGGAGTTTGCAAATATTTTGTGAATTCATCTTTATTCATAATCCATTACCAATTTATTACTGCCGTATCAAAAATATCCTGAGCTAAAGCTTTACTAAGCTCATCAATTAACCCGGCTTTAATTGAATTTAAATCTGTAGCAGTCGCATAATCAAAAAACTGAGTAAACTTAGTGTCAAAATCTTTATCAGGCTCATACTTATTTGTGAACCTGGCATTAATAACAATTGTAAGTCTATTTTGCGCAGCTACTTGATCGGCTTGAATCGCAACGGGTGTAATTTTATAATCAATTATTTCACCTTCAATTGCCAAATCACCATTACGTACAATCATCTCCAGATTAGTCTGAGAAGTAAACTTATCCCTAAGAATGTCTGTAAAAATCGGACTCAATGTAGGTTCAATAAGTAAAGACCGGTTAGGGAAAAACTGCACTGAAACAGTTTGAGCCTCAGGGGGAATAGAAGCCCCTGTAAATGAATAAACTCCACATGACGAAAATAATACACTAACAAATACAAATAATACCAAATAGCTACCAAAATAACCTAAAATAATATGTTTTTGATGTATCATCATCTATTGTTGATATTTTTAATGGCCTTTACACAATATTCAAAGATGCCTCATTATCCACTGCACCTATTTAATGTTATACTCCTTTATTTTCCTATACAAAGTACGTTCTGAAATACCAAGTTCATTGGCTGCATTTTTACGCTTACCACGATGCTTTTCCAATGCCATCTTTATCATTTCGCGCTCCTTGTCCTGTAAGGATAAAGATTCCTCAATTACTTCACTGTGATCAAAGTTATCAATATCACTCTCTACAGTATGATGCATGTTTTCATCAGGTGTAGTAATTTTTACTTCATGTTTAATATTTGGTTCCGGCACTAATAAATCAGTTCCAATATCTTTTATTAATAATGCTTTTGTCTGCTCAATATCAGCCGGGTCTTCACTATTTTCAATTATATCAAGAACAATCTTTTTAAGCTCGCTCATATCTTTCTTCATATCAAATAGCACCTTGTACAATAGTTCCCTTTCCGAGAATCTATCTTCATCTTTTTTATATAGCACGGGTAAATCAGAAGTTGTACTACTAGGCAAATACTTGCGTAATATTACTGAATCAATTTCTTTATCTGTCTCAATTATTGATAGTTGCTCGGTTACATTCTTTAGCTGACGAATATTACCAGGCCAGTAGAAATTCTTCAATACTTGAACAGCATCGTTTGTCAACTTCAAAGAAGGCATTCTGTATTTTTCGGCAAAATCAGTTGCAAATTTCCTAAATATCAAATGAATATCCTCTTTACGATCACGTAATGGAGGTATAAAAACAGGTATTGTATTAAGCCGGTAAAATAAATCCTGCCTAAATTTCCCATCTTCAATTGCATTTGGTAAATTAACGTTGCTTGCTGCAACAACACGCACGTTAGTTTTAATAACTTTGGATGACCCTACTTTAAAAAATTCACCAGTTTCGAGTACCCTAAGCAACCTAACTTGAGTTGAAATGGGTAATTCTGCTACTTCGTCAAGAAAAATTGTGCCACTATCAGCTACTTCAAAATAACCCTTCCTAGCTTCATGTGCCCCGGTAAATGAGCCTTTTTCGTGACCAAAAAGCTCCGAATCGATTGTGCCCTCGGGTATCGCACCACAGTTAACGGCAATATAATGGCCATGCTTTCGCGAACCTGCCTGATGAATAATTTTAGGGAACACCTCTTTTCCTGTACCACTCTCACCAGTTATTAGCACAGTTAAATCAGTGGGTGCTACTTGTATCGCAACATCAATTGCACGATTGAGTAACGGTGAGTTACCAATTATTCCAAATCTTTGTTTAATTGATTGTAATTCCATCAGTTGAACTGAAAATATAATTGTATAAAATTAATCAAATTCTCAATAATAGTCATACTATCTTAATTGAGCATTAAATTGCTGTTCAAAAACCCTGATAATACTATTCATTGTTTTTTCTATAACTTTGTCAGTTAGCGTTTTATTATCATCTTGAATAATAAACGATAAAGCATATGATTTCTTATCCTCTGCTATATTTGAACCTTCATAAATATCAAAAAGATATACATTTTTTAATAGTTTACGTTCAGTTTTCATTGCAACATCCTTCAAATCGCTAAACTTAATATTATTATTAAGCACCAGTGATAAATCACGCTTAACGATAGGAAATTTTGGCACTGGCTTATATTTTACATCAGCAAATGTTAAATACTTAATAAGTTTTGTCCAGTTAATATCTGCGCAATATACATCCTGACCAATATCAAACTGTTTAACCAACTTATTACTAATTAAAGAAACTTCAGCCAATAAGTCATTATTTATTAAATATTGTAAAGAATAGGCATATGAACCAGATTCTGATTCTTCCAGATTAACCCGACTTTTGTTAAGCCCAAGTTTTTCAAAAATACTACTTACTAAACCTGAAACAAAATAAAAATCAATATCAACATCGTTTGAACTCCACTGATTTCTTGATTCTTTTCCGGTTGCTATAAGCATCAGATGTTTTTCCTCAGTATAATTCGTGATACCAGCAGTTTTCTCAAAACTATTATTCAGTTTGTAAACCTTACCGAATTCAAAAAGCTTAAGATTAGGTGATTTTCTATTAATATTATATGAAACTGTTTCGAGCCCACCATGTAGCAATGTTTGGCGTAATATATTCAAATCCTTACTTAGGGGATTTAACAGGTTTACATTTTTATCAGAACTCAGATCGTCATTAATTTCAACATATTCAGCCCTGGTAAGAGAGTTATTCATTATTTCTGACATTCCCTGACCTACTAGATAATCAGCAATAGAATTTTGAATTTTCTCAAGATCAGGTACCGGTCGTGTGCTGATAGATGAATTTATTTTTCCTGTAATTTCAATATTATTATAACCATAAATGCGTAAAATCTCTTCAACTATATCTACTTCGCGTGTTACATCAACCTTATAAGTAGGAATTAGCAATTTAATGTCGTCACCACTTTCTTCTGTAATACCTATCTCTAAATCAGATAAAATCGTTTTAATCACCTCTCTATCAATTGACTTACCTATTAACCTATCAACATTAGCAAGATTTATTTCCACCTGCCATGGGTTAATAGGAACAGGATAAACATCTTTAATTTCAGAAGAAATAGTACCACCGGCAATTTCTTTTATCAAAGTTGCTGCTCTTTTCAACGCATATATTGTGATATTAGGATCCGTACCTCTCTCAAACCTAAATGAAGCGTCAGTTTGAAGACCATGTCTTTTGGATGTCTTACGAATATGTACTGAATCAAAATAAGCACTTTCAAGAAAAATATTTACTGTATTGTCATTAACACCTGAATCGGAACCTCCAAATACTCCTGCAATGCACATCCCATCCTCTTCGTGACATATCATTAAATCATTTGCATCAAGTTTTCTTTCTACCTCATCCAGTGTAGTAAAAGGCGTATTTTGCTCTGTTTTGCGAACAATTACTTTATTACCCAATATTTTTCCGGCATCAAATGCATGGAGAGGTTGTCCGGTTTCATGCAGAACATAATTGGTAATATCGACAATATTATTAATAGGGCGTACTCCTATTGAGTTTAGCTTAATTTTCAACCAATCGGGTGACTCACCTACCTTTATCCCCGAAATACTTACACCTGAATATCTTGGACATGCTTCGGTATCTTCAACAATAACTTCAATATCAAGATCAGTATTATCCACTTTAAAATCATCAATTGAAGGCAAATTCAATGAATACTTACGAGTATTGTAAAATTGGTTAAGTCCGGCAACTAAATCACGAGCCGAACCAATATGAGATGTAGCATCACTTCGATTAGGTGTTAATCCTATTTCATAAATATAATCTTCTTCAATATTAAAATAATCAGATGCTTTTATTCCAACTTTAATGTCATCAGGTAATACCATAATACCGTCATGGGAATTACCCATACCAAGCTCATCTTCAGCACATATCATGCCCTCACTTATTTCACCCCTTATCTTTGCTTTTTTTATCTTAAACGACTCTTCACCATCATATAAAATTGTGCCTACCGTTGCTACAACAACTTTTTGTCCGGCAGCAACATTAGGCGCACCACAAACAATTGGGAGCAAACTATCACTACCAATATTAACAGTTGTTACGCTTAACTTATCGGCATTGGAATGTTGTTCGCAAGTAATAACCTCTCCTATTACAATTCCTTCAAGCCCACCTTGTACCGACTGGTATTTCTCCAATCCTTCAACCTCGAGGCCAATATCTGTGAATATTGTCGAAAGTGTTTCCGGATCAACATCAAGGTTAATATACTGTTTAAGCCAATTATATGAAATCTTCATTACTAAGCAATTTATCTAATAACCTGCAAAAGTAATTATAATTGTGGAACAGGAGGGGAGTTCCTTTAACCTTTTCAGGTCTTTTTCGACCTTAAAAGGTTGAGTTAATTTACGATATCCTTCCCCAGTTTTTCTTTCCTTTTTTAATTTGTTCTAACTGTATTTTTAGGCATATATTTTCTGAAGACGACAGACTTGGATCATTGATCAATATTTTCTCAGCTATATCCCTTGTTTTTGTAATAAGTTCAGTATCGTGTACAAGACTTACTATTTTGAAATCAAGAACACCCGATTGTTGAGTTCCTTGCAGATCACCAGGCCCCCTAAGTTGAAGATCAGCCTCAGCAATCTTAAAACCATCAGTAGTTTCAACCATTATTTCAAGTCGTTTACGACCTTCGTTTGAAAGTTTGTAACTTGACATTAAAAGACAATATGACTGGTCAGCACCACGACCAACCCTACCCCTCAATTGATGCAACTGTGACAATCCAAACCGCTCGGCATTTTCAATTATCATCACTGAAGCATTAGGAACATCAACACCAACTTCAATTACTGTTGTAGAAACCATAATGTCAGTTTTTCCTTCCACAAATCTTTGCATTTCAAAATCTTTATCAGCAGCTTTCATCTTGCCGTGAAGCACACTTACCTGATATTCAGGCATTGGGAAATCATGTAACATATTTGCATAACCATCCATCAGGTTTTTTAAGTCTACTTTCTCCGATTCACTTATTAAAGGGTAAACTACATAAATTTGTCTTCCTTGTTTTATCTGATCACGCATAAAGCCAATAACACGCAACCTGTTTTTATCAAAAAAATGCATTGTTTTAACTGATTTTCGACCGGGCGGTAATTCATCAATAACTGAAATCTCAAGATTACCATAAACTGTCATAGCAAGAGTTCGGGGAATAGGAGTAGCTGTCATAACCAGCATATGTGGTGGTATCATATTTTTACGCCACAGCTTAGCACGTTGAGCTACACCAAATCGATGTTGTTCATCAATAACAACAAAACCAAGATTATTGAACTTAACCGTATCTTCTATAACTGCATGGGTACCAATCAACAAATGCAATGTGCCATCAATTAAACTCTTATGAATATCAGTTCGTTTTTTCTTTCTTGTTGAACCTGTAAGTAATTCAACTTCAACATCCATATTCCGTAACATATTGGTTATGCTATTGTAATGCTGTGTAGCAAGAATTTCAGTGGGAGCCATAATACACGATTGAAAACCATTATCCATTGCCAGTAACATACACATAAGAGCAACGAGTGTTTTCCCACTACCAACATCACCTTGTAGCAATCGATTCATCTGATAACCACTGCGCATATTAGCTCTAATTTCTTTTATAACACGCTTTTGAGCTTTTGTTAGTGTAAAAGACAGATTATTTGAATAAAATTCATTAAAACTGTCGCCAACAACATTAAAAACCTGACCAATAATTTTACGATTTAAGGAGTTTTTTTGTTGTAGCAATTGTAATTGAACCAATAGTAACTCTTCAAACTTCAGTCGCTCTCTAGCTCTGGAAACTATGTCAGAGTTGACAGGAAAGTGAATATTAATCATTGCAGTTTTTCTGTCAAGCAGATTAAATTTTGCTATTAATGAATCCGGAAGTGTTTCAGTAATCTTGCCAGAACATTGATTAAGCAACTCTCTAATTAATTTGCTAATTCCTCTGGAACCAAGTCCTGAATTCTTTAGCTTTTCAGTAGAGCTATAAATACCCTCGAGACGTTGACCACTTACTTTAAATACCTCATCTTGATAATCTTCAACTTCTGGATGAACAAAATTAAATCGGTTCTTAAATACTGATGGTTTTCCAAAGATTATATATATTTTTGAAGGATTAGCAAACTGATTAGCCACCCATTGCAACCCACGAAACCAAACTAACCCAATACTTCCTGAATCATCAGTAAAAGTAGCAGTTATATATCTGGCTCTTTTATCACCAACCTTTACAAGATTTGATATTTTCCCAACCAATTGAAAATATGCAGTATCAGAAACTACATCGGCAACACGATAGATTTTACTTTTATCAACATAGCGAAAGGGGAAATAATTTAGGAGGTCATCAAAAACAACAATTCCCAATTCTTTTTTAAGGATTTCAGCTTTCCTTGGACCTACCCCTTTTAAATAAGTTATGTTGTTTTCAAAAATACTTTGCACATCACAAAGTTAATGTGATTTATTCAAATAAAAAAACCTCCCGGAAATGAGAGGTTTTCAATATAATTTAAAGGCAAATTAGTATTGCCAAAGGTCTTCTTCAAATTTAAACATTTCGCGTTTTACACGTTCAGATTCCAGCAATGCATCAACACCGGTAGCATAGGCATTAATCCGTCTGTCGTATACATTTTGTTCTTTATAAATATAGCTATCAAACAATCTCTTCCAGAAGAGCTCATCATATGTAAGCCTCATTGCTGAGTTAAACTCATTAAATACTAGTGCTTGTGCAAATACTTCCCTTGCTTCAGCGTATGAAATCCAAAATAGTGGTGAAGTTTGTTCCTGTCCGTCACGTTCAATCATTAATACCGGACATAAAGCAATAATACGAACCATCATCTGACTACGTTGTTTATCAAAATACCAGTCTTCTTTTACACGCAATCGCATAACTTTGGTAGGGTCAAAGTCTGTAATAATCAAAGTATCATACTCCTCGTATGGAGGATATGGTCTTCTTGCAACATCTCGAATTGTATCTGTTTGTCTTCCAATAATCTCATTATAAGTTATTGGCACAAGAAGTTCATCAGTGTTCGATATATCATAAGCTGTCATCTGACCACCTTCTTTCAAAGCATCAAGCACAACCATAATAAATGATTTCCAGTTAACCTGAGAATCAATTGGATAGTAAAATTTCTGATTGAATTTTTGTCTGAAGTCAATTTCACGCCAAATTCTTTTCGACCACATAGCATCAGCCTTACGAATTGATGGATATGGGATAGGTTTTTTATTTACACTCCAGCTTTCTTCAGGAAACAAACCGTCAACGGGTGCTTCATTAATTATTTGCGATACAGCACTTATTGAGAGCAGCATCGAGAATGTTATAAAAGCAACAAATAGTTTTTTCATCTGTTTAATATTTTAATGTTACTTAAGCTCTAAGTTAATAGGGTTAAGACTTCTTATTGTTCCATCAGGTCCGGTAGCTTGAATTTTCTCAAAGAAGAATTTTGTTTTTCTTTTCCCATTACGAATAATCTTCTTTACTTCATCTGTAAACTCATTACCTTTAATATTTTTTTGTACCCAATCGCCATTCATAATTGTAGCAAAAGTGTAAGAGTTAATTATAAAATAAATATCAAATTCAAAGTCTTTTTGATTAGGGATTATAGCACTATTGGCAAGCAGTACATTTTTATCTATCAGACCATCGCTAATGCCTGCAATTTCGGCATTTGGACTAGGTACTCGTTTTACTCTGAAATCTGATTTTCCAAGTGACAGCCGTTCACCATCAATCTCGGCGGAGGCACTAACTGTTGCCATGTTTACGCCCTTGGGTTTTTTGTCAATTCTAACAATCCATTCATCGCCATTCCTCTTAAGCTTACCCATACTAATAACAGGGTTAATTTGATCTTTGGACAAGCCGGCTGCAGAAATGGAAACCGGGTTATCAACACCAATATAAAACACATTCATTTTAAGAGGTGCAACAGTTAATGAGGGTGGTGCAACATAATATGAGTCATCATAAGTATACTGTTTTAGAATTCCAGTACCAGGTTCACGCATTTCAATTATACCTGCATATTTTTGAAGTCCTTCAGCATTGGTTGGAAACTCAAGTGTTATTTTTCCATCTTCTCCTTCAATAGTTTTTGCCCGTCCTATATTTTGATTTGTTAATTCCGTTGCCCCTTGAAGCACTTTACTTTCAAGTTGTGTTTTCGAATCGTACGCTGCTACCAAAACTTCAGCTTCATACTTCTGTCCTTTAAATACATATGTGCTTTTTGGTATTACTCTTGCCTCAACATTATCAAATTTAAAATCCTTTTCGCTAACTGATGCATATAGATAATTAAGAGCATTAAACTCTGCAGATCTTACCTCAGCAATAATTTTATTAATAATTGTAATATCAGCGGCTAGAATAGTACGGTAAAAGTTATGTGCCTCCCATGTTTGGGGCATACCATCAGCATTGTGATAAGTAAACCCTTCTATATTCGTAATCAATCCAATTTTTGTTGAATTCCATGGCAATTTCATAACATTTAGAACAGTATCGCGATAAACACTCATTTTCTTTGACAAAATAAATGCTTCCCCATTGCCACGTTCCCGCATCATATAGGTCGTAGTAGCATCATACTTATCCTTGGTAGGAACAATTCTTAGTTCAAGAACTTTTTTATGAACCCCATTAATAACAGTATCAATATAGTATTTATTCATTATCTCCAATGAATCTTTTCTTTCACTTACCTCAACCAGTTTATACTTTAGATAGTCGAGATAATTAATAAGATCCTGACCTTCTTTTCTAACATTTTTTGCTCTCTCCCAGTATGGTCCTACCTTATTTTGATTCATATCATACTGATTCTCAAACTGAGCATATTTCTCACGTATTTTTGCAGTAACACTCTCGTTTGTACTTTCCATTGATTTATTAACCACAAGGAAAGCATCAAGAATCTCTTTAGAAACATTAAGAGCAAGTAGTGCTGTGAGTACCAAGTACATCATAGCAATCATCTTTTGCCGCGGGGTTTCTTTATATCCAGCCATTTTTTATAGTATTAGTTATGGTTTTTGTTTTTTACATGCTTAGATTAAGCATTAGCATTCATGGCTGAAAGCATGTTACCATAAACTTTATTAAGTGAACTCATTCGTTCAGTAAGTGATTCCATTTGACCAGAAAATTCAGCAGTTGATGCTGTAGAAGCTTCTAATCTAGAAAGAAATTCGCTCATTGTATTTTGTAATTGTTCAGATGACTCAACTGCTTTATTAGTACCCTGCAATTGTATCTCGTAAATTGCATTTAACGCTGAAAGATTTTCTGCAATTTTGTGAAGTTGTGCATTATAAGCTTCACCTTCAACAGCTGTAAAGTCAAGTGCTGATACAGATTTAGATAGTATCTCAGCAGATTTTTCATAACTTGATGCAAGACTTTTTGCTGAACCAGTAACAGCTTTAACAGTACCTGTAAACTCTTCTGTTACATTAATATCATTCTTCATAGTATCGGCAGCCTGCTCGTATGCAGTAGCAAGAGTGCCGGCCCCTTCAGTAACTTTTTGCATATTCTCAGAATACTGACTTGTAGCTTCTACTTCTTTACCAAAAGCATAACTTAGTTCACTTGCCGAGCCTGATGCTGTTTTTAAGTTTGTATAAAATTCCTCACTTACAACAGCTGCATCCGTTACCTTATTTAATTGAATAGCATTATCAGACAGTTTCTCCATTCCAGTTCCCAGCCGTTCAATTGCTGCCTGATCAATCTGTGCTTTCTCAAGCATCTCATCAAGTACCTCGGTTGGTGATTTTCTCTTTTTTAATTCTTGTCCCTTCACACCGCCATACATACCTGCTAATTCAGGATGTACAAGACTCCAATCAGGCTCTACATGAGGTGGCTCCCAAGCGGAAAAGAAGAAGATTAATGCTTCGGTACCAAGGCCAACAATTAGCATAATATCGGCATATGCGTAATGATTTATTTTGAATAATGCACCAATAAGAACTACTGCTGCACCTATGCCATATACTTTGGCCATGAAATTTCTATAAAAGCGTGTTTTGGTAAAACTAAATAAGCCCATAATTTATTAATTAAAATTTTTAATTTGGTTTTTCTACTATAATATTAATTGTAAACTCTCGATGCTTTGTTTGGATTATCTCCTTTATTACGACCTAAATATGGCTGAACACATCTAAATCCAATATATGATTTTGCAGTATCCTGATATTCAAATGTTCTAGTTGTAACCTGAAGGTAATGGGCAATATCTTTCCACGACCCACCACGGATAACTTTTCTTTTCATAACAGGTGGATCATCTTCTTTAGCATTATAAACATAATTAGGATTCATATCCCATGTGAAATTATAGGAAGCAGGATCGAAAGCACTGTTCGTCCATTCAGCTACATTACCTGACATATCATAAAGACCCCAATCATTGGAAGGATAATGTGCAGCAATAACAGTACGAATTCCTCCATCGGCTACATAATTACCTCTAAGTGGCTTAAAGTTAGCTAAAAAACAACCTTTTTCATTTCTGGTATAAGGTCCACCCCAAGGATAAGGGTTAAGTGCATAACCTCCACGGGCAGCCCATTCCCATTCAGCTTCTGTAGGAAGACGGAACTCGGCTAGATCAACCCCTCCCTTTGTACTTCTTAAATGAGCATTTAACAATTCTGTTCTCCACACGCTAAAAGCACGTGCCTGTTTCCAGTTAATACCCACAACAGGGTAATAGTCGTATGCTGGATGCCAAAAATATTTTTCTGTTAAGGGATCATTAAATGAATAGGTATAATCGTGAATCCAGGAAAGAGTATCAGGATAAACAGCTATAGTTTCTTTACGTACATATACCGATCTATCACGTAAGCCTTGTGGCCGATTAGCCAAGCCTGCATTTCTGTAATCAGCATCTTCTGAAAAATCTTTTTTCGCAGCAGCATGCAAATCCACCCAATAATATTCATACATTAATTTACGGGTATCTATTTCTTTACGACGGAAAAAACGCTCATGTTCAGGCAAATACATTTCCTCAAGTGCATCTCTTACATCCTGATCTTCACTATTCCAGTCAATATCAGTCTTCCAATTAAGATAAGGAGGATCATAAACTTCACCTGTTTTGGAATTTTCTTCGATAAGATACTCCTCAGGATTTACATCACCAAGGATAGTGCGAGCAATTGAATCACGAACCCAATTAACAAACTGCCTGTATTTATCATTAGTAATCTCGGTTTCATCCATAAAAAAAGCTGAAACAGAAATTGTCTTTGGTTGAATCAAATGACTATTAGTAAGATCTTCATCTCCGGCTCCCATAGTATAACTACCCATTGGGACGAACACCATCCCATAAGGATCTGGCTGATAAAATGGTTTTGATTTTTTTCTTGTCCCAACCAGCTCTCCATTACCAGAGTTACTACAACTTGCAAGAAACATTACAACCAATGTATATAAAAACAATCTTTTCATTATTAAAAATTTGTTTATTGCGTATTAATCTTTTATCCAAAAAAAGCGTCCAAAAGTAATAAATATACAATCGATAAATAAATTAAATGTAATTCTTTTCACAGTATTATTATAAATATCTTGTATTTTTATAACTTGTCTTTGAACGATCCGTTTTAATTTTAAAACAATAATTAAGACTAACTTCATGACTGCCAGGAACACCCAAACTTTTCGTGTTCACATCATAAGCATATCCTAGTCTAAAATCCTTGTATCTCAACCCTATAATTACTCCTACAGATTCCTGAAGACGATAATTTAATCCTGCCCAAAAACGACTATTGTAATTAACGGTTGCTGAGATATTATATTGTGTTGAAATAAAATCACTTTGTATTAAGACAGAAGGTTCTATCTCAAATCTTGGGTCACTAGGTATTATATAGTTATATCCACCTACTAAATAGAGCGTTCTATCACTTGAAATTAATCCATCACCTGCCGGATCAAGTTTAATAAACTTTGTTTTAAACAAATTTGTGAATGAAATGCCTATGAAATAATTATCAATAGATCTAAAAAACAATCCAAAACTTGCATCAAAGCGCATATCACCAACTTCAGAAGATAATATAACAGGATCTTCATCAACTGCCCTATACTTCGATCCATCAATACTACGATTCTTCAATACGCCCCCTATTCCAATACCAAGCGTACCTATTGAAAGCTCGGTGTGAAATGAATATGAAAGTAAGAGACTTATATCATTCCAATTATAAGTAGCCTTATCCTGAATAATTGCACCGCCAAGGCCACCATGTAAAAATTTAATAGGTGAGTCGAGTGTTATAAGGTAATCTTCAGGTGCGGCATTCTCTCCCGTTTCATAATCTTTAAACCCTGCCCATTGTTGCCTCATCAAACCATTTACACAAATGCCCTCTCGCATTCCTGCAAAAGCAGGATTTATGAACATTTGAGATTCTTTATATTGTGTAAATATAGGAGCTTGCTGTCCATAAGAAACTCCAAATGGTAGTACTATTAGAAAAATAAATATGTAAAAATATAACTGTTTCAATTTATGAAAAATGATAGGCAAAAATATAAAAAACCACACTAATAACTCAATTATTGTTCGATTTGTTGCCTATAATAATTATTTTTAACTTATGACCACTATTAAGCACGATGAGTTGCTTAACTGTTAATCTTTTAATTGAAATGAATCTATAACTTCATACGTAGGGCTCTTAGATATTAAAATGCTCTCATATAGTATTATTTTATCAACCAAGACTTTTTGCAGAAACATTTCTTTTACCTTCTCTATCTCAATATTTAATAACTGTTTGTTGAGTATTTTTCTTATTCTTCCTATGGTAAAATGAGGTACAAAATTCTGTCGGTCTTTTGAGAACCCTGCAATATCAAGATTATTAATTATTTCCATCCCAAGGTTCTTAAGCTGTTCCTGCTTATCAATACCAAACCATATTACCCTGGGTTTATACTTACTACCAAAAATTCCTGTTTTGTTGATATCAAATTTAAATTTGCAATGGGATTCTACCGTACTATTAATTACCTCACAAATAAGATCTATCTTGTCTTCAGGTGTATTACCAAGAAACTTAAGTGTAAGATGAAAATTATCCGGATCCACCCAATTGATTTTATCATTCCTGGTTACATATTTCAGTGAATAATAAGTTTTTAGAAGATTATCATCAGGAATAAGTTTTATGGCTATAAACAGTCGCTTCATTTAATTTGTTAATCAGAATATTTGACAATCATATTTTCCAAGACTTACTCATATCAGCCTTCTGCATCTTTAAACAACACTACAAGATTGCTAATGTAATATTTTTTAACATGTCTGATTTAATTTAATAAATAACTATATTTGCCGCTCAAAAAGGGGGATTAGCTCAGTTGGCTAGAGCGTTTGACTGGCAGTCAAGAGGTCATCGGTTCGACTCCGATATGCTCCACACACACAATCAAGCAGTTATCTCATATTTTGAAATAGCTGCTTTTTTATTTGCAAGCTATTTGCAAGCGTTTTGACCGCTTTTAAGCTTTTGATTATTTTTGTTCTGCGTTTTTGAGCTTTTGTACAATCAATAAATTTTTTTTAGCTGCCTCCAGCTCTGGATTTATATATATTGCTTTTTTAATATATATTATTGCATTATCATAATCCTTAAGCTTAATATAAATCGAGCCAAGATTATTATGATATCCCGGGTTTAAGGGGTCTAAATCAACAGCCTGGTGTAAGTAGAAAGCAGCTTCATTATATTTTTCTAGTCTATATAATAAGGTGGAAATTTCACTTGCTACTTCAGGAGAATCCGGCTTATGTCTTAATGATCTTTTATAAAATGAAATGGCCTCTTCCGTTTTACCTAAAATATTACTTACAATTCCAAAACCATTAAGTGCATAAATGTTTGAAGAATCGATAAATACAGCATGTGCGTAACAATCTAGGGCTTTTTCATACTCTTCTGTATCACACAAGCTTTTTCCGAGGGAAGTCCATGAACTAGAATTGCTAGAGTCAATTTTAATTGCATTGTCAAAACAATAAACAGCACTGTCATGTTTCTGTAATGATGCATATGCTTTGCCAAGTCCAAACCAGTCATTAAAATTATTCAACTCATTATTCTTAATGGAATTCAAATAGCACTGCTTAGCTTTTTTGTAGTGAGGAACTTTCATATAAATTGATGCTAATAGGTTCCAAGATTTACTATTCTTAGAATCAATGTCTATCGACTTGTTGCAGTAGTAGATAGCAGAATCTAATTTACCGGTATTAAGATAGATATGAGAGATAGAATATGAGTACTCCAAGTTCGTTGGATCAAGTTCATAAGCTTTATTTAAACATGAAATAGCCTTTTCAATATGGTTAATTGAATAATATACATCAGCAATTACATACCAAATATGGTCGCTTTCAGGGTTTGATACAAAGACATAATCACTGAATTTTTCTGCATTTAATGGATCGCCAATTAAAAGGTATGATTTTGCTAAAAGATATTTCGGTCTTATTAAATTTGGGTTTATAGATAAAGCTTCTTTATAGTAAAAAATTGCATTATTGATTGAATCAATTGATCGCCAATACTCTCCAAAATTCACTAAGTTGTTAGCGTTTTTTGGATCAAGTAAGATGATATTTTCAAAGTCCATTTCGAGATTTTTAGTCCTACCATAATGAAAATTAACCAATGCTTTTCCCATTAAAGCACTACAGTTATTTGGGTCCAACAATACTGATCGATTAAAAAGGTATTCAGCGGTGTCGTACATGCCTTCATATAAGTAAAGTGCTCCAATATTGCTTAATGCTATTGAAGATTCTGGATGTTCCTCTACCGCTTTGCTATAATATTGACTTGCTTTTTCATAATATGACTTGTTTTTGTCTTGTAAGTACAACTTAAAGTAGCATACCCCTATTAGGGTATTAATTTCATTAATTAAAATATTGTCATCCCCCTGAGTGTTAACTAATAGTTCTATATGATCCACTGCTTGTAAGTATTCGCCCCTTATGTAATGATTGATTCCTATTAAAAGCCTAGCTAAAAGAATTGGCTTTGCAACAAGTTCTTTTTCTAAACTAATTTTTTCAATTTTAAAGCTTGGAATATTTTCCTTTTGGTTAATATAGTTATCTGTTTTGGGTATAGAAACTACGGTTATTCTAGGATTGATATATTCTACATTGTTTAGAGTGTAAAAAGAACCCCCTATTATTATGTCAACGTTTTGACTCCTTCCAATTTCTAACGCTTTCTTGTGATAGTCCTCTTTTCCTTCATCAATCTCTTCATCAAAGCGTCTTATGTAAATATTTAAGCTATCTCCTATTTCCTCATTTAATGCACCAACTAAATATCTTTGAATATTACCGTTTTTATCACCATCAAATGGCAATATTAATATCACATTTTTATCATCCTGAAATACTTGGTCAACCTGATAAAAATATCTATAGCCAAAGAAAATAATTACACAAGCCAAGCATATACCTGTAAACCTGATAGTTGTTTTTAGGGTTGTGTTTGATTTCCTTCTCTTGGCCTCATGATTACCTTTGTCACGTTTCGTCGCTGATGAAAGGGTTTTAGAGGTTTTATTATATCTGGCTCTATCAGTTGGAAATGTAATATCACTAGGTTCTAGCGAATCATTATTGTCCATATCAATTTTTATGCGATCCAAAAAACCATTCCATCCCTGATATCCCAAATATAAAGCGAAAATATTAGCAATCCTTTTCCCAACATTTCTATTCTTTTCTTGTCCAATGGCAGAATAAATACTCCTGAGGTTACCTTCACTAAAACTGAAATCCAACAGCTCCCGATTTAAAGGATTAGAAACCGTAAGCTCCTCTTTTATTGAATCAATATATTTTCTCCTTTTCCCTGGTTGTTCCTTGATCTTGTTGAAATTCTCTTTTGCTATTTTACATATTTCATCTGTTGCATCCGTAAAGGATATGGTTTCTTTTCCTTTACTGGTGATACTAAACTTAGATAATAATTTATCAAATAATTCTTGAATTAATTTTTGAAGGTCATCAGTTTTGTTGACCGGAATAGTTCCACTCATACCATTTCATTTAAAAAACAAAATTAACAATTCATATTCATTTAAATGAATAAAAGTGTTGATTATTTGAATGGATCTAATCTGAACTGATATCTATAAGCAATTGAGTTGAAGTTACTTGAACTCATTTGATATCATTACGTGAATATTACTTTATTCTTACGCAGGCATTACGTTGTCTCCTGATAATCTGGCTGTAACATTGCTCCATGAATTAAGAATGAAATTTTTAAAATCATGGAAAAAGAAAAATTAAAGAAAAATCCAATAACTGTTTTGGACAACCGCAAATCAAGAAACAACAGAGTTTTTTTCCTCTACTATTTTATTATTCATGGATATCTAGCCCTGTTATTTATTCTTCTTGCTCTTTATAAAACAAGTGCATTTTAGAATATAACCTTGGCGGTTACAGCTAATCATTTTTATTAATTAAAAACTATTTATTATGGTAGATTTTTTTCAAAACCCGGTATTGCCCAATGGAGGTACAAAGCCGGTAGTAGTATCCGATACTACTCCGTTTCAAGGTGGAAATTGTGTTTCATCTGTTACTAAACAACTTCATTTTCTCAAAGAGGGAACTCTTCGGGGTGGTGAAGAAATCAAACCTGGAATTTTACATGGGGGTGAAGAAATTCGACCCGGCGTACTCCATGTAAAAAATTATGCTCCAGCGACTTACAGGACAAAAGATGGTTCTGGGGTTTTCAAATTCAGGTTTGTTGATTTGGGAGGGAAATATGAGATCGATATTGAGTCTCAACCTTCTTATGGATCAAGAAACAGTTCCAGTACTGCTTCTCATCGATTGCCTTCTGCCCGTGGTGGACAGAAAATTTGCATTGCAGTTGGTAAAGAACCTAAAACTATTGAATCTGCAAAAAAGATTTGTATGGAATGGGCAGAATTAACAAAAACCTACTGCGACACTGGGAAATCTATTAATTCACAGGTTGCAAGTAATGCCAACCCGGTTAACAGAATATGGCAATCAATTATCAATTAGTACCACGGAAGGGGCTTATGCCCCTTCCTTTTAAAAAAGAAATGATATGAAAACTAATAACAATAAAGACACGATGAAAATAACCGAGAGTGCATTTTATCAAATGATAAACCATATTGGAGCACAGCCCGCTGAATCAGGTGGAGCAGGGTTTGGATATGAATCAGATAATGTAATCCGAGACTTTGTTCCTGACCTAAATGCAAAAACTACTCCGTCAACATATGCAATGAATACTCCTTTTCTTAATAAGGAAATTGAAACCAAATGGGAAAAAGAGAAAAAGTCGCTTTTAGCAATTGC
Source organism: uncultured Lentimicrobiaceae bacterium (assembly GCA_964460905.1). GTDB lineage: Bacteria > Bacteroidota > Bacteroidia > Bacteroidales > F082. Next base: position 43,810 of record CAYWRM010000004.1, on the reverse strand, counting down.
TCATGCTCATAAACATGGTCTTCCAGATTTAAGCGGGCCTGATAGAGCTTATTTTAAAGATCTTCTCAGCTACATGCCAAGAAAGAAATTCTACGCACCGGTTTTATATACAATACCTGACGGTGGCTTAAAAGTCTTTCCTTATGTGTACGAAAAAGGATCTGATGTCCCTAAAAAGGTTCGATTAGAAATTGTTCCTGATGACTATGAAGAACAACAAGAAACAGTTGTTCAAAAATCAGAAAAATCTGAGGGAAAACAGTTAAATATCAGCTATTATATATTTGCCGGTATCCCTGAGAAAAAGCCCTCTCTACGTGAAAAGGTTTCGTCATTCCTGACGATTATTATTTCCGTTGGAATTATTTACTGTGTCGTTTTTCTTACGGCATTTTATGCAGCTTGTTTGCTTACTGAATTAGTATTAAAATATTTTGCCTTATGAAACTAACAAATTTTTCAAGAATTGAAGGAGCCGTCGATATGAAGCTCCTCAAAAAAATTCATGTCCTTGCTATCGGTGCAGGAGGTGCATTCAGCTTATTTGATTTTCTGGCGAGAACAGGCATTAACAGACTAACCGTTTCGGATTTTGACGACGTGGAAGAGGTCAATGTTGTCCGCCAGGGATACAACACTCAGGATATTGGAAAGAAAAAAGTACATGCTCTCGGTTCGCATTTAAAACAAATCAATTCGGGGCTTGATTATCGACCAATTACAAAAAACTTTCTTTCAATGACTGATAAAGAGCTTGATGATATTTTTATGGAAGCAGATATTTTTCTCTTCCTTACTGATTCATTTGAAGCTCAAAGTTTCGGTAATATTCTGGCTCTTAAATATGGTAAACCGGCTATTTGGGCTGGTTACTACGAAAAGTCACAATGTGCAGAAATTGTTTTTACAATTCCATTTGTAACGCCATCTTGTTTTCGTTGTGCGGTTAGCCCAAGATATGATGCACAAAAGAATAGTGCTACCGAGATAAAAGCAAGTTCAAATTGTAACACTATTTTTCATAGTGCATTATTGGATTCCTATGTTGGTATGCTGTTGTTAGCAATTTTGCATAACGATACAAAAGGTTTTGAGTTTTCTAACTGGTTTGGCAGGAAATGGGACAGGAACTTAATCCAGATAAAAGTTAATCCGGAATATGGTAAAGAAGAAGGAAGTTTGTTCCAAAGAGTGTTTGAACCTACTGAAGGCAGGGCGTTCAACTTTAATGCTATATGGCAGAAGATAGAACCTGAAATTCCCCCAAAATACTTGCTCTGTCCTGATTGCAAGGGTATACCAAACTTTAATAACCTCCGTGCTTCTTATAATAAGGAATGCAAGCGTGTTGTCTTAGTTAGTAACAATTTACCAAAGCTTAAAGGTGAATGGGGGGGGTAGATTCTTTTTTAACCAAATTAAATAATAGAGCAATGGCAAATCGAAGATTAATAGATATGACTGAAGAGGACATAATTGTCCTCTTTGAGTCAATCCTTAATAAAAAACTTAGCCCTGAGCCAGAAAGATTTATAACCGAAGAAGAGGCAAAGAAGCTGTTAAACTGCTCAAAAACTCAGATGTATTACTACAGGGTTAACGGTGTGATTTCATATGTGCAGGATGAAGAACATCGCAAAATGATTCTCTATGATCGATTATCAATATTAAAGTATCTGGAATCTAATCTTAAAAAAGCCTTTTAGTATGGAAACAATTGATGATAAATATTCAGCCAATGAGCTGACAAATTATAAATCTGGTGTGAACCTCGGATACTCAATGGAGTCATGGAATATGAATCCAAGGGTAATCGAAACAATCAATTCTATTGTTAGACAAAATCCACATTCAGCGTTTTGTCGGGGAGTTAACAAAGGCCTTGAAAGAGCAGTCCTTGAACAGGATAAAGAACAGAATGATCAGTTTGATAGTCGTATGTCCGAGTTAAACAAAACCATAGATCACGACAGAGATTCAAAAGAAATTGAATTATAAATTTTGTCAAGAGTAACGAATGTGCTACAAGAATCAGCCCCACTTAATTTTTAACACTTTTTATTATGACGTTTATCACTAAAAAGCTAGCAAAAAGGTTTCTAGAACTCGACAGGCAAGATGTCCCTGATCCAATTATTGTAGCAAAGTTTTTCAACCCTTCCGGGTCAGGAACCTGGTATGCTACTGAGTACGATCCTGAAACAAAAATCTGCTTTGGATATGTAACCGGTCTTGGATATGACGAATGGGGAGATTTTTCGATTGATGAATTGGAGTCGGTAAAGTGTCCTCCTTTTGGATTGCCAATTGAGCGTGATCTATACACTGCTGAAAAGAAAATTTCAGAGCATTGTCCTGAACTGAAACATGAAATCGAAAGAAGAGAAGAGTTACGGGCTAAAGAATCTCAAGACAAGGAAACACATGATTTTGATTTAGACCACTAGCCATATGGAAACACTATACGAATACTTTCAGAGGATGGGGCTTTTGGATTACGAGGCTACACCCAGCGTAATTGCCGAAGCAAAAAGACAATATCGTAAAGCCTACCAAAAAGAATACCAGAAGAAATTCAGGAAAAACAACATCCGTAAGGATCTTTATTTTTCTCCGAAAGAGTTTAACCGCTTATCCTCCTTAGCAAGAAAGCACAAAAAGCCTGTTTCAAGGTTTTGCAAGGACTTAATCTTCGCCTACCTGGATAAACACTTTGTATTGCCAGATGATGAAACTGTAAGACAACTGGAACTCTTTTTACGTGGGGCGACAAATAACCTGAATCAGCTCGTAAGATATATTCATCAGCACAAGGAGTTGTCATATCAGGATATCTCGTATTTACGAGACCAGATAAATGAAATGGAAAATATGATTTCTCAGAGCCTTCGATCTCCTGATGATCTCCAAGAATATCTTGAAAGAGTGGTGCAACAAAATCCCCAAACAATTTCTGTCCTTGAGACAATTCTTAAAACCTACAAAGCCGATGATAATTAAAACAAAACGGTCGTATTCAAGCCAACGGTTCAAAGATCTTATTGAATATATCTTTGATGATAAGGGGCGCGTAAATGAAGCAAATTCATTCACCATTTATCATAACCTCAAATCTGTTTCAGAAAATGACGTTATCCGGGAATTTGTAGAGAATGATCAATACAGGAAAAAACGTCATAGGGGCGTGGTGTTATACCATGAAATTGTTTCCTTCCACCCTGACGACAAGACCGAACTAAATCTTGAAATATTAGAAAACATAGCCCGAAAATTTATTGAGCTTCGGGGCAAGCATGCCTTATGTGTTGCAAAGCCTCATATGGAAAACGAGAACATTCATATTCATTTCTGCTTCAGTGGTACCGAATATAAGAGTTCAAAAACCTTGCGTCTGGACAACCACGATTTTAAAAAAATAAGAATGAATATTGAACGGTATCAGCAAAAATTCCCTGGTATAAGTTCTTCATTTGTTTACTTAAACCGCTGGCAAAAGGATCGCTTATTAGAAAAAGAGGGCATTAAAAATAACGAGAATGAATTTCAGTTCAAAAAACGAACAGGAAAACCATCCAAGAAAGATGTTGTCAGAGAATTGGTTCGTAGTTGTTATCTTCAATCAGGTGATAAAGAAGACTTCTTTCAACGCTTAGTTAATCAAGGATTAGAACTGTATAAATACAGGGATAAGATTAATGGATTGAAAGATGTTGATGGTAGAAAATTCAGGTTCAGCACACTTTCATTAAGCGAAAAGGAACTAGCATTATTAGAAAAGAATTCTGATCGTATGATGGAGTTGCAACGCCTACAAAAACACAAAGAAAAAGATCGTTTCAATGAATTGGAACGATAGTACAAATATTAATTTCTTCAAAAACAATAGTAGCAATGTTATGGTATCTCATACAATTAGTTTTCGGGTTGAGCAAACCGAGGGGCATGTATGGCTCCGCCCGTTGGCTTAGCGGATTTGCTAAGTGGTCTTTGCTTAACAGGTGGAACAAGGGTTTACTCCTGGATGGAAAGCGTTCTCGTCTTTCATTGAACAAATCTTTTACTCACATGGCATTAATTGCTCCAACCGGAGCAGGAAAAACTGTACGTTACGTAATCCCGAACGTTTTAAGTATTAAAGATGCTTCTTGTGTAATTACAGACCCATCAGGTGAGATATATTCCAAAAGTAAGTATTACCTCGAATCGCAAGGATTTCAGGTAAAAGCATTAAGCGTAACCGATATTGAATCGTCTTTGAAATTTAATCCTTTACACAGGTGCAACAGTTTTTCAGACATACACAATTTATCAAATCTGCTCGTTGATACAACGTATGATAATTCTACCGGGGATGTGTTTTGGTCGGAAAGTAGTAAAGGGCTTATTAATATTCTAATCAGGATTATCATTAACCTACCCGAAGAAAGGCGTAATCTTGGAGAATTATGGAGGCTGTTGAACCTGTTTGGCTTCAGGCAGGAAGAAGTAAACAGGCTTGCATCTCAACATTTAGACGAAAATAGTTTCATTGAGTACGGTTCAATGATAAGCCAGCCTGAGAAAACTCTTTTCAATATTATTTCAAGTGCAAAATCAGCTGTTAACTTGTTTTCAAATCCTGACATGGTTTCATTGGTTCAGTACGAGTCATTACATTTTGAAAGTCTGAGAGAAACCAAAACAGCCTTATTTATTATTGTTCCGGAAAATGAGATTCGCAGGTATAAGTTTCTGATTTCTATCTTATACACTCAGTTATTTGATTATTGCATACAGTTGCCCAATGGCAACCAGCCATATTTACCAATATACTTTTTTCTTGATGAGTTTGGTAATGCAGGTAAGTTGCCTAATTTCAGCACACTGATAACAACTTTACGAAAACGAAAGGTTTCTTTATCAATAATACTTCAGGATATTGAACAACTTACCCATGTTTATGGTAGAGCTGATGCTTCCGTAATACTGAATGGGGGCTGTGCAACCAGGTTATTTTATCCCGGATTATCTTACCCAACATGCAATGAGCTATCTAATATTTTGGGGAATCAAACGATAAGCATTCGTGAATCCGGTTTTGCAAGAGAGAATAACACATCCTCTGCAAGAGATCGTGAAATGGCAAGACCTTTACTTGCTCCCGATGAAATCAGAACCCTAAAGCCAAACAAGGCTATTCTTATACACTCAAACAAACTGCCGGTAATGCTTAAGACAACTCCGTGGTTTAAAAATTATAGACTACGAAAAAGGGTGAGGGGAGGTGTGTTTTGAGTGCAATTATCTCTATAATATTACTCGTTCTGTTTTACAAGTGGATACTTGAGCTTATATTTGGCAAAAGCAATAACGGTTTCTTTTCTTCTTTTTCTTTAAGAAATATCTTCTTAGTATTACAGAAAATTTTTGTTGCTCTATTCAGATTAATTGGTTGGATTATTAAGACCTTTTTTGAGTTTGTTGCCTGGATTTTAAAAGCTGCTTTAGAAATATTGAAGTGGTTATTCCGGGTGCTTATATATAACCCAAGGAGATAATTCCGCTTATTTTCAGGGGGTATTAAAAGGGGGAACTTCCCCCCTTTTGCAAGATGCGATAATTCCGGTAAACATTTTTGTTTTCCTGAATAATCGCGTTCTTGCTACGTCCTGCAGCCTGATCTAAACCACAACCCTGGCTTTTCAAATCCTTAAGCCACCAAACAGCGGAATTTTCGGAAGATTTTCAAAAGGAAACGGAATAAAAAACAACCAACGGGAAGTGGCTTTATGCCGTAGTCTTTTGAAAACCCGGAGGGCTTGTCTTTTGAAAATGGAGATATCTTTGTGGCTGGGTTTGAATAATCAGACTACTAGATTAATATTGGATTGTCCAAGGAATGAATTATTTTTAAGCAATATTTTAACAATATCAAAATGGCAAATGATAAACGTGAGAATGCTCTATGTGGTGCGGGGTTAGTTTTAAGTGCTCAAATGAGTGGTGGGGTGACCACTATTGATGACCATTTATTTTATTTTGTTGATAAAATTAGAGGTTGGAATTTAAGTCCTTGGGGTAGAAAAGGACGAGAATATTTGATTGGTGGTGTGAATGAATTAAGGGCTGTTGGGGATTATGAGTCTTTAACAATTTGCGAATCATGCAGAAAAAGGTTTCTTATGAAATTAGATACGACAGTTGTTGATTTTTTTTTAAAAGGAATAAAAGGTGAAATAGATCTTTCCGATTGGATGAAGTGCAATGAGTGTGGTGGATCAGTTGAATTAGAAAATTAAGCTACAACAACAGTCCATAACTTCTCCAACTTTGCGTTTTGCTCTGGATCATCCAAAATATTTTGGATCTTGTTTTTTTGAAGAGCAAAACACAATAGGTATTCAGGACGGGACATAGCAACATAAGCCATTTTAACTGCCATATTCTTATCTACCCCACCGTCTTTCGCTGAATCAAATTGTTCTCCTAAAAGTTGATTTTTAATTCGCTCAGAGTCGTATTTTTTAAAATATGTTTCTAAAAATAATGTTGCAGTGTGGGTTTCACCTTTTTCCCCATGGATTGTATTTAACTTAATTGGAAATTCTTTAGTTGCTTCTCCGTCCGCATATTTATACACAAATTCATTTGGTTCTAATAGATTCTTTTTTGAATCATCTGATTGGGCTTTTTCAATTTCTTTCTGTACTACATCAGGAATTTGAAAGAAATCTATGTTTAAATCTATTTTTATGCCTTTTGTTGGAAGAAGTTTTTCATCTAAAAAATTTTCAATCTGTTTTTTTACTTCAACATTAAAGGGGAGCCTTTCAGTATAAATCTGATTAGACCATTCGATTAATTTTTCTTTTAGTTCAAAATATACATCTTCATGATTGAATCTTAAAAAGTTCAACAATGTTGTTTTAGTAAACCTTCGTTTAATAATCTCTGAATCTACTTTCCTGATTATTTCATTTTTAAATTCGTGAAGATCAAGTGCATGAAGTATGCCTTTAATTAATTGGTCTGAAATATTTTTTACGGTTCTTGTTTTAACAAAGTGATTGTTCAAATAGAGTATTAAAATAGGATAAAACTCCTTTTTTTTAGATTTTGCCTTTTCAAATTCCGGAAAAAACGATTTTATGCTCAATTCACCTTTATCATGCTCCTTCCCAACTCTGCCAATAGCTACAAATTTTGAGTTTCCAATTTGGTTTAGTTTGTTTTCTAAAATTATCTCTCCAAACTTCAGCAATACATTTTCAGCATCCCGATCTTTATCAAACAGAATTAGGTATGGTTTAATGTTTGCGTCACTGTTTTCTCCTTCAATTGTGTTTTCCAAATCTGTAATAATTCTTAAAGGATTTATCACATTAGCAATTGATTTCCCAAATCGTTTGCTTTTTTTAAGCGTGAAAGTTGTTGGCTCATCTGGTTTTGGATCCCATCCACCATCCTTTTGTCCCTCGCCTTCGAAAATTGCTTGGTTTGGATCTCCGAAATATTGAACAACCGTGTCTCCTTCGTTTTTATAAAGTTCATTGACTATTTTCATTTGATGAGTTGCCGTATCCTGCATTTCATCAATAAAAACAAATTTGAATCTTTCGGAAAATGCTTTTTTTACTTTCGGAAATCTATTTAAATATTCAAATGCTAAGGTATAAGCATCATCAAAAGAAATAATACCTTCGTTTATCAAGGAATTCTTGAAATCAAGTAACTCTTGAAAATCCTTTTTCACTCTATCACTTGAAGAGTTCATGTTTCTAAAAGTTGAACCATTGATTCCGCGCATTAGTTTCTCATCTTCGAAATCAAAAACTAGCGTGGATAATAGTTTAACAGCATTATAGTGTTTTTCATTAGTGGAAGCTTTCTCCCAATCATCTCTTCTTGTCCCTTCTCGATATAGCGTATTTTTGAGCGTTGGAGCTTCTCTTGTTCCAAAACTTAACCCAAAATAGAATCTTCTAGATTCGTTTACATAACGATCAATATCAACGTTTTTAATTCTTGCGTTTTTATCAAATGCACAAAAAGGAATTGCCAGAAAGCGATCTACAAAACTTTGAATCGTCCCGAAAAAATTAGGATGGGTAAAAAGCATTGATGCTCCTGCTCCTAATTTCTCCTTTATTAAATCTATAGCAACATTTGTATGGGTCAAAACACAAATCCCACGACCATCTTCAAATGGCATTCTGTTTGCCAGAATAACAAGTTTTGCTAAAAGTGCAGTAGTTTTTCCACTTCCAGGGCAGGCATTTATATCAATATTTTCCAAAGATTGAATTACATCAATTCTTTCTCCAGTTTTGTGTCCAATATCATCATAAAATTTGTTTGGATCACCATCAAACAAAATGGAAGAGGCATGTTCAATTTCTTCAATAATTATTGGTTTCATCCTTCTTCTTTCTTTGTTACATGATAAATTGCATCCCTCAAATATTTAAACTCGTCGGCTGTTGCAAGAATCTCAACTGCTGTTTCTCTATTCTCTTTCAGCTTATAAGCAAAACGCTGAGCGGTTACTGCTTTTGACACCCGATTATTGTCTAAATATGTAGAATATATCTTACAAGCGATCCATTCTTTGGATTTTTCTGCTTCTTCCCATTTTTCAATCTTCTCTTTTGCGCTTTTTTGTTTACGTTCACAGTCCTCAGGGGAAAGTCCTATATATGAATTTCTATTTTTTATTAATTGCGCTTCTAAAATTGAGGCTAGTAAATATTCTCTTGTCTTGTTGGTTGAATTTAAAATGTCATATTCAAGTGTCCATAAAGGAGAAGTATAAACTTCTATAATTCCCTCAACATAAATTCTGTTTCTTTTTTTTACCTTTTCGGCATCAATTTCAGGTAAATATTTTCCCTCATTTCCTGTTTTTCTCTTTATTGTTTTAACCGTATTTCCTTGAATTGCTTGGGCAATATCTAAGTCAGTAATACAGGATACGGGTATATTTAAACTTTTATCATCATTTCTTTGAAAAATTCTGGCGAACTGTCGAAATGCCGTACTTCCAATGTTTACGATAGATACACCATAATCATAAAGCGGACGATTTATTAGTTCTGCAATTGTTGGGATAAGAAGATTCTCTGCATCTCCTTCAACCATGATTACTCCTTTGGCAAAGAATAGATTCGCTTTTGTTGTGTCTAAAAATCGTTCTAAAAACTCGTAGTCTCTTTCTTCAAGTTTGGTTGTTCCCTTCCGCATCGGAAAAACATCCTGATCTATACATAAAATTAAATTATCTAATGCAATTTTAGACGCTAATGTTGTGCTATGGGTTGTAAGAATTAACTGTCCTTTAAAAGTGTTATTTCTTTGTAATGCATCAATTACTTTTAATTGGGCTTGAGGGTGTAAATGAGCTTCCAGTTCCTCTATTAAAGCAAGCTTAAGATCTCTTCCTTTTGATTGATTCAACAGAAGAAATTCGGCTGCCATATAAAGTTTGTTCAATGATCCAAGTCCAGACTTATTCGAATCATTTACCAGTTTTAAAGCTTTCAATATTTCTGAAAGTTCTTCATCGGTCAATTCTATAGCTGGATCGTTAACACTGTTTTCAAAAGATAATCCTTTAAGTAAGTCTCGGATTTCTTTTGTTACCATTCCACCCTTGAATTCAATATTCTCAGTATCACTCTCGTGTTTCTGGACATCAAAATAGTCTCGGATTTCTTTATTTGCCTTTTCTGTTTTCTCTTCTAGTTTATGTTGAATTCGATTCCCTTGATCATCTTTTTCGTCTTTAAAAATTGAATGCCCTCCTAATATTTCAGCAAGTCTGGATTTATATCCAGGTGTAAGTTCGGAAAGTGCATCTCTTAATGGTTTTAAATAAGTAACCTTAAGATATTCTCGTGCTTCTCCCTCCAGCTGAGTTCCTTCGTTGTCTTGCCCCGCTCTTATATATGTAAAAATACTCTGATCTTTTCTGGTTGCAGTTAATCGAACAGTTAACTCATATTCCTTTTCATCAGAATCCTTATCAACAAACCCAACCCATTCAAGAAAACTGCCCGCTTCTTTCGCTTCAGTAATTCTAAACTTACACTCAATTTTTAGCTCGGAAGCTCTTTTTCTATTAATACCATCACAATACTCATAAAAGTCTTTATTATCCAATCGAAGGTATTCAAGGCTTTTTGTATTTAGAACATGCTTAATAGCATCAATAATAGCTGTTTTGCCTGAATCATTTTCTCCAATCAAAACATTGAGATTCTCGTTAAATGATACAGTTAAGTCAGCTGGTGTGTCACTTAATATATTGTGTAGGTGATCTTTATTCCCGTATTTCCGGAAGTTCCATAACTTAAGTTCGTGCAAAAACATATCTTATAATTTTGTTATTTTTATAAGCTCTCTTTCTTTCTCCTTCAATTTCAAATTTAATTCAACCTTTTCTTTGAAGCTTTTACTTCTCGATATTTGTTGTTTAAGTTTTTCAATTTCTGATTCCAGCGCTTGTTTCTCCTGGTGAAATTCCACGATCCTATCTAGTGATTTTTTCCTGAAATCTTCCCTCCCCGAAACCTGTATGCAAAAATCTTTATGGACTTCATCAAGACTCACTTTTAAATTCAATATATAAGGAGCCTGGGGGCTTTCTGTCCATTCAGAAGTGAATGTCCAATCAACCACGGTATTATTTTCATTTGTTGGATGAGGGTGCTTTATGGAAGTAGCAAAATATATCCTATTCTTGTGTTGGATGATAAAAATAATCGGATATGGAATGGCTTTATCAATGATGCTTATTACCTGAGGGATTGTTTCACAAACCTTTAGTTCAATTTTAAAAATTTGAATCTCTGATATATCAATGTTCTTTAAGTTTGTTGTTTTGCTTGAAAGTTTATGAGTCCAGGTTATTCGGGTAACTTTATCAGCAAAGATTTTTTTTTGTTTTGTATTCGTATAAGAGTCGAAAGTATTTTTGGGTACTACACGATTTACCTTTGTGTTTGTGGGTAAGTTAAAAGTCTCCATTTATCTGACAATTAAAAATGAAACTAACTTAAAATCTTCTATTCCCTTAATCTTATCTTGAAGTGCTGTGGTACCTCCAGATTTAAATAAACTCAAGACTTCTTTTTCTTCTTCGGTATCGAGAATGGTTCCGATGCTTTTTTTGAGTAATTCTGAGTATTTGTCCATTTCATAGTAATCATCTGTTTCTTCCTTAAGTTTGCTACATAAGTCTATAATTGGTGAGTCTATACCTTTACAGAGCATTCGCATTGCATCCATTATTTTTTTAGATTCAACATGATTTAAGATAAGTTCTCCTGAGTTTTTTATATAGACTAGATAGTAGGGGTGTAGCCTGTTAAGCTTGTTAATGTTTACGTCTGAATTTACGTTTTTCAATACAAAAATTACTCCTGGTTGCAATATTTCATTTGATTTTACAACTGCATGCAAGCCTTCTGGAATGTTATTTAATTCACCATATTCTTTAATATAATTAGACAGGTCAATACGAAAATCATTCAGCCCCAAATCAGTAATGCTAACTCCTTCCCGCAAGTCTTCAAGGTCTATTACTTCTTCTTGTAATCGCTTGAGTTGAATTTTACGATATTCTAAATCATTTTCTTCTTGGTTCAGAATATTATCATCTCCTGTACTTGCCATATTACTAATTAGCATCTTGCTCTCAACACGCTGTTTCAGATTAATATAAGAATCAAGAGTAATATCAGGCCAAAAATTTACCATAGTTATGGTGTCGTTTTTAGAGCCAATTCTATCAATTCTTCCAAATCGTTGAATGATCCGTACAGGATTCCAGTGAATATCATAATTAACCAGGTAATCACAATCTTGTAGGTTTTGACCTTCAGAAATACAATCGGTTGCAATTAAAAGATCTATGGATTCTGAAATATTGGGATAAAGTTGTTCCTTGTCTTTTGATAAGGGTGAAAAGCAGGTTAGAAGTGCATTTAGGTCAGTAGGAATTTTCTTTGTATTGCAGATCTTTTTTGACCCCGTAATTAGAGCAGTATTGAGTTTGTACTTTTCCTGAAGGTATTTATTAATATTCTTATATAAATAGTTTGCTGTGTCAGCAAATGCAGTAAACACAATTACTTTCTTATTGTTGCCATTCCTTGGGTTTTGATTTTTTTCATCAAGTAATGCTATGAGGTGCTGTAATTTGGTGTCATCTTTTCCTCTAATACCGATTACCTTATCCCTAAGATAACTCAATATTTCCAAGTCTTCACTAAGGTCTTCACGCCATTGGGTTGTATCCATATCTGCAATATGAACTTTAATTTTTTTTCCTATTATATTTTCTTCATCTCCCCAGTCAGATTCCCAGTCGAAGTTCTCATCATTCACCTTTGCCTGAAATCCTTCATAATTTCCTAGATCTCCTTTGTCTATGATTTTAATAATGTTTTCAATTTGTGAATAGATACGTTCAAGAGTAATATGAAAGGAATCAACTGAACTCTCTAGTCTTTTAAGTAAATTAATACGCATTAGAATACGTAGACTTTTTTCACGATCAGACTGAGTTAGTTTTCCAGAACCTGAGCGTACTTCCTTATCATATAAATTAGCATACATTTGAACTTTACTTGGCAGAATGTAGTTCAGAGGTGTGTAAACTGAAAGGTTTAGCAGGGTTAGTCGTTCTGCAATATTGGTATAATTCACATCCCCGGTTTCAGTAAGGGGACTTCGTATAGAAATTGGTTTATTCCGTTCCGGGAACTTACCAATAGCAGTGGTATCATAATATGTGGTAATATGCTTTCTTGATCGGGCAATAGTTAGAGCATCCAGAATCTCAAAAAAGTCGAAATCAAGCATGTCCAAAAGCTTTTCGGTAGTGCGTTTGGAAGTATCAAATTTACTCCAGGTATTAAAGGCGGTTTGAGTCTTTTTGAAAATCTGATCAATTCCACTTGTAGTGTCCAGTTTATTATCAATGTTTTCAGGATTTCCCTCATAAGCAAGGGCTAGTTGGTTTCGTAGGTCGTTGAAGCGATTGTTAACTGGTGTTGCTGATAACATCATGACCTTGGTTTCTATCCCTTCTCTGATAACTTTTCTTAATAACTTTTGATAACGGTTTTCTTTATCAACAACTGTATTATTGTTTCTAAAGTTATGTGATTCATCAATCACAATAAGACCGTAATTACCCCAGTTAACAGATTCCAAATTTCGACCATTACTCATTCCTCGCTCACGAGAAAGATCAGTATGAAAAAGAACATCATAACGAAAGCGATCTTTCGCTAAAAGATTGTTTTTGTCATTGTGCCGAAAAGTATTCCAGTTGGCTTCTAGTTTCTTTGGGCAAAGTACAAGCACATCTTTGTTCCGCATCTCATAGTATTTAATTACTCCAAGAGCAGAGAATGTTTTACCCAGTCCAACACTGTCAGCCAATATACACCCATTGTATTTTTCAAGTTTATTTATTGCACCAATAACAGCATCTTGTTGAAAGTTGTAGAGTTTATTCCAAACTAATGTGTCTTTAAATCCAATTTGATCATCAGGGAGGTTATCCAATGAAATATCTTCTAAAAAATCGTTGAAGATGTTGTAGAGTGTTATGAAATAGATAAATTCAGGTGAATTTTCTTTATATGCACTTTCAAAATAATCCTGAACCTTTTTTGTCACATCTTTAAGGTCTTCTTCGTTCTCCCAAATTTGGTTAAACCAATCAAGATATGATTTGCTGTGTGGAAAATTTGTTTTTTGAATGAGGGTTGGAAAACCTTTTTTGTGGGTAATACCTAAATCAGAAGTAGTAAAACTGGATACATTTGTATAGGCACAGCCTTCATCCTTTGTATTGTTTACATGAATCATCCCATGGATGGGTAGATTATTGTGTTTGTTGGACTTAAATATTACTTTTTCTTTTACCCATTTGGAGCATTCGCGTGCTATAGCTCTTTGATTAAGTTTGTTCATTAAGCGCAATTCAAATTCACCCCCACAGAGTTCAGATTCACGAACAATATTTGGTATATAAAACTGACGGTTTTGTTTTTGAAACTGTTCTTCAATAAACGTTGGTGAACTAAAGATAAAACGTAATTCATCAATTTTCTCTAATTCTTTTTTGAGAGCCTCAAACGCATAGATGGAAAAGGTTGATGTAGCAATACTAAGCCTCGACCCTTTTTTTATTTGTTTTTTCAGGTCGTCTCCAAGGCGGTTATTTACATTGTCTATTAACTCCATAGCCTTATTTTAACTGAACTATCTCCATAAGTTTCTCATAACTGCTTACCTTTTCAAATTTTACAATATTTCCACTAATTTCTTTAAAGTGTTCACTGGCACAATGAATTTTAAGTTTTTCAATCTCACGTATATCCATATCTGAATCAGACCCTTTGGTTTCAGCAACAAAGTAAATATGTCTTACCTTGTCTTTATCAAATACAATTGCCCAGTCAGGGCTATAGTTTGCCACCGGAGTTGAAACGTAAAAACTTTTTGGGAGTTTGGCATAAACCACTACTTCTGTACTGTTTTCTAATGCAGTAGCAAAATTCGATTCAACCTTTGAATCAGAAGTAAGAAAATCATAAATATGTTTTTTGAGAAGGTCTGTATTGCGGATTGCAGACTTGTCATTTGTAAAGACCGTTTTAGCATCATGCCTTTCTTCAGTTTTATGATAAACAATATTGTTAATAATCAAGCTGGCTTTAACTTCGTTTATAAACTTGCTACATTTAACAATAAACTCTTCAGGGTTTTTTCTTAGGAGTACGAACTTCTCGGCTTTTATAGATTTTAGAATTGCAACAATAGTTTTCCGTGTAAGGTTTGTGTGCTCTTCTATTTCGCCAACAATGTCATATACTGTGTTTGTATAAAGATCATTTTTTAGTTTTAGATACTCTCTTTTGGACTCCTTCATTAATTCGCCCTGTTTCATTTGTTCCTTTGATCCGTCTTCCAACTCTCCAGTTTTTACTTCATAAGATCTGTCACCAATATTGAGTTGAGCATTAATTAGGTTTTTACTATCAGTAATGAGTTTGTTTGTATCAAACTGTACTTCATATATTGTCTTGAGATTTATCTTCTTCCAAAGTTCCTGAAATTCTTTTTTCTTAAAGTTTTTATTTGTTGTAAGTGTAATGCTTTTTCTTTCATCATCAGGTTTAAACTCTTCTCCTGTATAAATTGATTTTAAGAGTTTGCCAATAGATTCCCTATATGGCTCAAGGGCTTCAGGTAATGGCATTTTCGTTGTATCAATTAATTCCCTACCTTCCGGCGTGATTTTATCATCCTCATCAATAACATCGTGTTTGTATAAAATCTTGTTGAGTTTTTTGGCCTCATCTGAGGTTAAGCGATGCTTTTCATCTTTCTCATTTGTTACAATTTTACCAACAAAGTATTCAACCTCTGCTTTCTGTGGTCTGTCTTTAAGCGTATCGGCAATCTCTTTTTGCAAGCCTTTTGCAAAAGACTCATAGGTTTCAGAAGCAATTACGGTAAGTTTGTTTAAATCGTGAACCTGGTCTCCAATCAATTCAAAGTCCTGACGGAATCCGTTTTTATCAACACACAATCGCATTCCTCGCCCTACTTCTTGTCTTCGCCGGGTCAAACTGCCACTATCAGAATGTTTAAGCGCACATATTTGAAATACGTTTGGGTTGTCCCAACCTTCTTTAAGAGCTGAATGCGAAAAGATAAACCGTGTTGGTTCTTCAAAACTCAACAAACGTTCTTTGTCTTTCATAATAAGATCGTATGCCGAAATATCATCAGAATCTTCACTCCCTCTCTTTGTGGTCGGGTCAATCATTTTGTTTTTCTTATCGATAGAAAAATATCCTTCATGAACCCTTTCAGCATCATCTCTTTTTAGGTAGTCTTCAAATTTTGTTGGCATGTATCCTTTATGCACTTTACTAGGATCAGTATCTTCCAAATATTCGTTGTATTCCTGATGAAATAAATCGATTACGTCATTACAGGCATTTTTATATTCTTCTTCAAATATCTTGGCATATTCACCTAGTTGCTTTTCTCCTTCTTCATCATAGAGGCGATATTTTTCAACAGAATCGATAAAGAAAAGAGAGAGAACTTTAATACCTTGGTCAAAAAGTTGTTTTTCTTTTTGAAGGTGCGACGTGATACATTCCCTTATTTGTATTCTGCGGAATGCGTGTTCATCTTTATCGTTTAAAATATCACCCGGATATATATCCTGCCCACCAATTACAACTTTGTTTAAATATCCGTTGATCTCAGTAATGGTTTGGTTTTTATAGGCTGGCATATTGCCCGATAACTCATATAAATTATCTCCTTCGCTTAGTTTTTGTCGTACTTTTTTTACTCCTGAACCAGACCTTGTTTCATATTCAATTGTTGCAAATGGCGGTTTGGTTATACTCAAGCTGATGTGCTCTAAATAAAGGTATCCTGTCGTTCCTGTTGATCCTTTCAGGTTGATTCCTTTTACCTGAATTTTCTTTACCAGACGTTGATTATAGGCATCTAATGCATCTAATCGGTAAATTTTATTGTAATCTACTTTATGTGTAGCCGAATAACGGAGAGTAAAAAGGGGCTTAAAGTCCTGCATACTCTCAAGTGTTTTCTTTCCATCTACAGATTGCGGTTCGTCAATTATTAATATTGGTTTTGTTTGGGAAATAATTTCTATTGGTTTTCTTGTCCCAAACTGATCAAGTTCCTGATAAATACGCCTTGCGTCCTTCCCGCGTGCATTAAATGCCTGAGTATTAATAATCATAACGCTTATCCGGCTATCAGAAGCAAAATTTTCAATGTCTTGCGGACGACCTGAATTATAGATAAAAGGATTTATTTTATGTCCGTATAGTTCTTGAAAGTGATCTTGAGTTACCTCAAAAGACTTATAAACTCCTTCACGAATGGCAATACTCGGAACAATTATAATATACTTACTCCAACCATATTTTTTTTGGAGTTCGTACATGGTTCGAATGTAGGTATAGGTTTTCCCTGTACCCGTTTCCATTTCAATGGTGAGATTATATCCAAGTTTTAGTCCGTTTGGACGTTCAATTTGGCTACTTTCAATTAGTTCATTTTGTTTTTGTACTTTTTGGATATTATTAAGAACCTGTTGATCAACTAACTGAATTGCAGAGTTTCGATATCCAATATCTTCCATAATATCCGATTCGAATTCCATGGTTCTTACCCCTGAGGCTTGCTGTTTGGCTTTTCTGATTAAATCTTTACTACGTTCAAGTGTAAAACGATTTGTTTTTATGGGTTGTCCATCAAAGCAATCCACTACAGCTTTAACTGCATTTATCTGAAAATCCTGTTGTTTAAATTGTAGTTTCATTCTGCATTTATCAATTTAAATAGTCTTCTGCCGGATTCTGTTAACATATATTTTTGATTTCTATCCTTTGGGTTTTCCGGAATTGTATACCCAAGCCAACCAATATCCAATAAAGGATCAATATATTTTTTCTTATTTTTTGTATGTTTGGTTAAACCTATCTTTTCCAGAATGTCAGTACTTGAAAAAGGTCGCATTGCAACTATAGATAATACATCATCTACATGTCCACCTAATTGATCATTAAGTATATGAATTACTTGGTCACTTACTTCGACACTTACTTCGACACTTACTTCGACACTTACTTGGTTACTTACTTGGTTACTTAAAGCAATAATATCTTCTAAAGTATTGATATTAAGTTCATCTTCTTGGTTACTTACTTGGTCACTTACTTGGTCATTAACAAGATGATGTGCAGGAAGTGTTACAAGTACATGTGTACTATGTTCATCTGTTTCAAATACAGGTGCAGGAGAACCATTATTAGCCATAGCATTATAAATAGTAGGAAAACCTGTTCCTCTTCCTTCAGTAAGTCCTAGTTCTTTAAGAAAGTCTCCAATGCGCCTGTTTCTGTATTCTCTCGATACTATTCGTTTATGTGTACTCAGTATTTTGGCATTAACCGGAGGAACTGGTCCTGGAAAACTTAGTACTTCTATTTTATCAGGCCATACCTGAACCTCTATGGGAGAACCAATCTCATAACTTTTATGATAAACAGCATTGGATAACACCTCTTCTATTGCATCATAAGGAAAATTAAAAAACCGGTCTGCCTTTGCTTTATCCGGGTATTTAATAACCTGTTCTCCTATTATGTTATTCTCTAAAAATGATAAAGTATCTCTTAGTTGCTCGTGTAATGTTCCTTTAAAATAATACTCTTTATATTTCTTTCCCGAACCGTCTTTGTGCCAAACTAACTCAATCCATGCTCTGGAAAAATATTTATCCGGATTTTTAGAAAAGAAAAGTAATCCAACATTTACCGGTAATAAATTCTCACTTGATCCTTTTGCAATATTCATCGCACGGCATAAATCTGCAAGGGGCATACTCGAACTTTCTTCAAATAAATCACTTTTTGCTTCCTGCAAATATCCTCTTATAAGCCCTAAATCAAAATCATTAATCGTTGCCTGTTGGTTTACCCTATCATCAAATGGTATCCGTGCAGCAAGTTCATTTAAACGCTTTAGGTTATCATCTTTAGCAATAATGCTCCTTGAACCATAGCGAATATATGGATAGCGCTGTGCTTTCTTGCCCTGGGTGCTTGGTGCTGTATAAGGTCGGTTATCCCCGGCAGGACACCAAAGTACCAAAATATGTTTTCCTTGTAATAAGTAAGGCTGAATAATTGGAAAATAATTAGGCAATACCTGGTATGCTAACTTTAATACTTCACCTTGCATTGTATCCAGTTGGTTTTGCTCTAATCCTTTCGGTGGTAAAATGGGTTGTCCGTTATCTTCTTTGATACCCACAACAATATAGCCTCCATACCAATTATTTAGATCGTTAGCAAAAGCACAAATAGAATGGACAATTGTTTCGGGATTCCATCCCTCTTTAAATTCAAGTCGTTCCGATTCAACTACATCACCATGTATTAAATCTTCTATGTTTATAGGAAGTGCCATGATATTAAATAACTTTCATTTCAGTTTCAGGACTAAGTTGTTTAAGTAATTGTTTAACATTTACTTTGGCTGTATCATCTTTAAAGCCATTGTCTCTGAAAACAATTCTTAATGGTTTGTCTTTGGCTATTACTTTGGCAAAAGATTCATCAATACCAACATCAAAACAAGCCAAGAGTGAATTTTCGGCAACTTTAAATACTTTTTTCCCATTTATGTTTGCCTGTTCAATTTTAAGTGACAGTGGTAAGCCCCAATCCAACATAACCTGAGCCAATAAATCATCTGCTGTTCTATCTGGCTTTACGTTGTCTTCGAACAATTCCAACTTGTCTTGTTTATAATCCTGTGGTTTGTAATACACATCTTGCATATTGCTCTCATCCAAACGATAAACTCGGAACCCAGCATCTAACTTATAGTCGGTTTTTGAAGAATCGCTATCAAAATCCAACTCGGTATTTTTACCATCTTTTTTTTCTTTTAGATCCTTAAGTATTTTCTTTCCAGCTCTACGAATACGTTCCTTGCCAATTTCACAAATATTTTTATATCCAGCTTTGAAGGCATCGCTTTTTTCATTAGTATTTTCAGGAAGTTGCACTTGAATGAATTTACGGGCACTATTTTCATCTGCATTCAATTTTAATGTGGCATGAGCAGTTGTTGCAGAACCTGAAAAGAAATCCAAAATAGTATCTCCAGATTTGGTGAACGATAATATGTGTTCCATACAAATAGAAACTACTTTCGGAGTGTCAAATGGAATATCTAATTCTTCCAAGAGATTAGTATCACTGCCTCCATAGTAAAGTAAGGATGGGAGATTCTCATGCATATTTTCTTCAAGAAGATACTTCCTTTCGGGTTGCTTTAACTCATCTTCACCAAATAGAATTAATCCCTTATCTTGTAGTTTTCTCATGGTTGCAGATGGGTTTCTCCATCCTCTATCAGGAATGGGACATTCCTTTTTTGTTATAGGATGAATTAACGGAATAAAGTAATCATCTGGAGCTTTCTTTTTATTTGGCCATGCCATTGAAACGCCACGATAAACTTTCCCGTTATCATCGATGTGTTTATACGCCCTTTCTCCCCCACTAAACTCATGCTGTTCATTTATCCATTTAGCAAATTCTTTATTCATTTCATTTAGGGAAATGTTTATTGACACTTTCTTAAATAAAGATTTGGCCTTATTTAAAATTACTTGCGCATTCTTCTTGGGTCTAATAAGTTCTGTAGATCTTAAAAATACATCTCGATTCTTGGCAAAGGCAACGATATATTCATGTTGATATGCAACTCCTTTTGAGTCACCTTTTGGATTACGTTTATCCCAAATAATTGTTCCTAAGTCATTATCTTCTCCAAATACTTCTTCTAAAATTTTAGTAAGATTTACAATCTCATGCTCATCCATGTTTATTAGAATTACACCATCATCAGTAAGTATGTTTCTTGCTAGTTTGAGTCTTGGGTAAATCAGACTTAGCCAGTCTGAATGATATCGTCCAGCAGTGTCAGGGTTTACTACCAAGCGTTGGTTGTATTCATCTTTTTGTCCGCTATCAAACAATTCCTGTTCCTTATCTGCTGTAAAATTATCTTTATAAACAAAGTCCTTTCCCGTGTTATAAGGGGGGTCTATATAGATCATTTTTATCTTACCCAAATAACTTTCCTGTAATATTTTGAGTACTTCAAGATTGTCTCCCTCAATGTATAGGTTTTCAGTATTGTCAAAATCAACCGAATCTTCACGTATGGGACGTAAAGTTTTGGTTGTGGGTAAATTGGCAGTTACAATGGATTCTTTTTTCCCAGGCCATTCTAAGCGGTAGCGTTCTTTGTTACCTTCAACTACAGTATGATTGAGTTCCTGCTTTAAGAGGTCAAAATCTATGGCTTTGCCTTCAGCTCCTTCCGTAACACAATTGGGAAAAAGGGAGGCCAGTTTTTCAAAATTCTCGTTCACCATATCGGGTGACATAAGATCGAGTTTGTCAGTATCCATTAATTATCTTTTTTATTTGAAACTAAAAGGATTATAACATCAACATCAAGAATGTCTGCAATTTTATGCAGAGTTTCCAGGCGTGGCTGTTGACGGTTACATACGTAGGCATTAACCATGTTGTAACTCTTGCCAAGTTTCATGGCTAACCATTTTTGGCTTCTGCCCTGCTCTTCAAGCACTTCTTTAATGCGATTCATAATAAATTAATTGCATGTAAAAGTACAAAAAATGGAACAGGACACTAAAAAATGAGATATATGTTTATCGTTTTGTTGAGTATTATTGTAAAATGAACTATCCGGAATTTCCGGATAGTTCATTCTTTATTTGCGGATTACGGTAAATTCAATACTCCTTCGTCTTCAAAAGATAAATAATTGTCGGCAGTAAGAATAATATGATCAAGAACTGGAATTTCAAGAAGAGATCCTGCTTTTTTAAGCTTGGCAGTAAGGTTTTTGTCAGATTCGCTTGGTTCAGTGTTTCCTGAAGGATGGTTGTGCGCTAATATGATGCTGGAGGCATTTGCTTTAAGAGCAATCTGAAAAATGATTTTTGGATCTGCAACGGTTCCTGCTGTCCCGCCAGAAGAGATTTTTGAATAACCAAGGACTTTGTTAGCACGGTTCAGGCAAAGAATCACAAATTCTTCACGGTATTCTATCTGGTCGCTCCAGATTGAACGAAGAACTTCTGCTGCATCACTGGAACAAGCAACTTTTCTCATATCAGAGTACTTTTGCTTGTTACGATAGGTGATATTAATTTCTGCGAGATTTGAGTTGAAGATATTAACTGAACTATTCACTTTGTTTACTCCTGCCCTGAAGATTTATATTGGCTTCTGGCACGCCGTTAATTAAATTTTTGGCGTTACTAAACCGGAATAAAAATTTTAGAACAAGTGTTCATGTCACTTCCGATGAAATCGGAATGAACGAACCTGAAAGGCTGAAGGAAGCATTATATTTTGTTTATGCTTCCGGAAAGTACTTAGTGAGAAATATTATTGTGAGGTTAACTTTGACGGGAATTTGATGTTACGGTTAGCCCTGCGTAGGTGCTGCTCTTTTTTTTGATAAAAATTTGTTTTGTCAAATTGACAAATTATGCTAAAAGAATAAGCCTCCGCAAAGCAAGCCAACGCTTGCTTGCTTTTTTTACCCTTTATTAAATGAATTTTTCAGATACGAGGTTGATGTTCCGCAATTATTGTATGATTGAAAGGGGCATGACAGCAAAGAACTATAGAACGATTGTTCGGCATATGGAGCGATTACTTGAATACTTAAAATCGGAAAGCATTAAGAAAGTAAATGAAACTGCAATACGTGAGTATTTAGCAGCAACCAGCAATAAAAAAGTCTGGTCACCAAAAACATACCGTACTCATCTACAAAGTTTCAGAACATATTATAAATGGTGCGTGAATAGGGGAATAGTAAAGAAGAATCCAACAGATAGAATTGAAAAACCAAGGTTGCCTCACAGGCTTCCACGTTGCCTTACAAAATCAGAAGTGCAAACGGTTTTTGAATATGCTATTCAGTACAGCTGGCTATATAAATTTGAAAGAACAAGAAACATCGCCATTCTTTACACCTTTCTTTTTACCGGAATGCGATTAAATGAATTGCTCCACCTAAGATTAATTGATGTTAACATTGATTCTCAGGAAATATACATAGACAAAGGAAAGGGTGGAAAAGATAGGATTGTACCTATACACCCTCAACTTTCAGGGATTTTGAGAGGTTTTATTCAGGAAAGAAACAGAAGAAGAAAAGAATCAAAATGGTTTTTTACCGGAATTCATTCAGATAAACGATTGTATGAAAAAAATATTCATGAAATTTGCCGTAAGATTTCAATAAAATCAGGTATTAAGTTTACCCCTCACATGCTTCGCCACACCTTTGCACGTCTCGTTTGTGATGCAGATATGAATCTTTTCAAGTTAAAAGAGATTCTGGGGCATAGCAATGTGAGTACGACACAAATATATTTGTCGGTTTCAAGGGAGGGAATAAAGAGAAGTCTTGGAAGCGTCTCTTTCCTTTAAAAATTTATAGGATGCTTAGATATTTGTTCCTCCAAATGTGCCTTTGATGCTCCCAGATAAATCGTTGTGGTTTTGATGTCGGAATGTCCCAACATCTTGGAAAGCGCAAATAGATTACAACCACCTTCAAGCATAAGTGTAGCAAAAGTATGTCTCAATATATGTGGATAAAAATAAATCCCACTTTTGGAACGGAGTTTTTCAACAAGTCGTTTAATTACTGATTCTCCCATTTTATCGTCATTTATAAGGGATGTGAAAAAATAGGGGCAAAACTTCTTTAAGCGTTTTCGATCTTTTATATAGTCGGCAAGTATTTCAATGAGTAAAGGATGTAGAGGAAGTATTCTGTCCTTCCCACATTTACCAAGCCTTACATAGAGGGTTCTATTTTCTAAATCAACATCTATAAGTTTTAAGTTTGTTAGTTCTGCTTTGCGTATTCCTGTATATAGAAATGTAGCAATAATAGCTATTGCCCGTAATCGCTCAAATTTGTAGGTAAAAGAGAAGTTTTTAGTCCAATCCAGTAAGTGTTCAGTTTGAGTTTTTGTAAGACTTTTTGGTAATCGCTGAGGAAGTTTAGGTTTAGGGATTCGTTTGCATGGATTTGCGTCAATAATATCCTCATTCACACACCAATCTAAAAATAAACTTAATGAACTTAAGCGTAGCCGTATTGTAGTTGCTGCCCAATTATTCTCCAATTTACCTTTATAAATCCAATCCTCAATTATTTGTTTTGTTAGTTCTTCAATTTTTTCAATATGGGCAAATCTTTGAAACCATCTGAAATCATTTTGAAACCATTTAATAGTCCTGGGGGTGTTTCCTTTAAAGGTTAATGAATATTGGCAGAATCGGTGATGGAGTTTGTTTATTTCAGACATGATAGATGACCTACGGATATACTCCGTGGGTCGTCGGCACATCAACTTGAGTGTTTTCGTAAGTACTTTTCCCGCTTATAGTGCGGAAAATGGAGCCACCTATCGGAATCGAACCGATGACCTGCGGGTTACAAACCCCACTGTTGTGTCATGGTTTCTCGAATTCCGCTATATAAGCGGCTTAATAGGTTTTGCTTAACAAAGAACAATTGAGTGCCAGTGACCTACGGGCAAAACTATTTTACCTGTGAAAAATCGAAAATCAAGTTTTTGAATATCCTTTTGTTTTAATTGTTAGTTGGACAGCTCTCTTGGGGTTGCCAATTAATTGCGATATTTGTAAAAACATGATAAAAATTACACTAATATGTATATATCTAAATCTGATTTCTTGCTTTATCTCCAGTGTCCTAAACATTTTTGGCTTTGGAAGAAAAAACGAGAAGTTGTTCCTGATGTTAAGTTGTCTGACTTTGCACAACAACTAATTGAACAGGGAAATGAAGTTGAAGGGTGGGCGAGAAATTTATATCCAGAAGGAGAAATGGTCGAATCTCGGGAAATGGATGCCGTAACAGATACTCATAGTTTATTAGACGAAGGACAAAAACAAATCTTTCAAGCTACTTTCTTTGCAGATGGTTTGTATGCCATGGTAGATATTTTGGAATGGAATGCGGAAAATCAATATTGGATTATTAACGAGGTAAAGGGATCAAGTTCTCAAGATGTAAAAAAAGAGGTGCACATAGACGATGCAACATTTCAAAAAGTTGTTTTAGAAAAGGCAGGATATGCTGTTGGACAGGTGAATCTCATTGAGATCAATAAAGAATTTCGTAAAGATGGTGACATAGTCCCCAAATTGCTTTTAGAGAAAACAGATATTACAGAAAAGGTTGAGGAACTTCAGCCAAATATTGAAATTCAAATAGAAGACGCTAGACGATTTCTGGATAGAGAGGAAGAACCAAGAGTATGTAATTGTATTTATAAATCACGAAACAATCACTGTCCCAGTTTTTCGTATAGTCACCCCGAGGTTCCTGATTATTCTGTACACGATATTGTGCGTATTGGATCAAGCAAAAAGAAGCTTAAAGAAATGGTAGATAATAATTGGCTCCATATTGAGGATATTCCACTGGAATATAAATTATCTCCAACTCAAACAAATCACGTGCATACTACTATCACGGGAGATACGATTATTAAGGAGGATAAAATAAGAGAGGAATTGTCAAAATTAGAGTATCCGTTATATTTTTTAGATTATGAGACGTTTCCTAAAGCCGTTCCTGTTTTTGATGACTGTTATCCATATCAACAGGTGCCGTTTCAGTATTCCTTGCACATATTGAACGCAACTGGCGAAGAACTTATCCACAAGGAGTTTTTGCAGACTCAATTTGAGAATCCTATGAGCAATTTAGCTCATCGGTTACGTGAAGATATTGGTGACAGAGGATCTGTTATTGTATGGAATAAAAAGTTTGAAGGAAAATGTAATGAAGATTTGGCAGGAGCAATTCCGGAATTATCCGACTTTATTCTTGGAATAAATCAAAGGTTTTTTGATCTCATGGAGATATTCAGTAAACAGTATTATGTTCATCAGGATTTTAAAGGAAGCTATTCTATAAAGAATATTTTACCAGTGCTTGCTCCAGGATTTTCTTATGAGGGATTAAATATTCGAGATGGGGGTATGGCTCTTACTGGTTGGAAGGAAATGATTTTTGACGGAAAAACATCAGAAGAACAAGCAGAAATTGCCTCTAATTTATTAGATTATTGTGAGTTAGACACCTTGTCGATGGTGAAAATATTAGAAGCACTAAAATCTATTTAGTTTACACCCTCTTTCAAATAGACTTCACCTATCTGTCCCACTTTACGATTTCCTCAATTGCCTCTTCATCAGACATATTAAGGTCTTCTAATTCCCAATCCTGGAGTGGCATATGATCTGATAAATATTTCCGCCAATGCCAGTTGCTTGTTGTATTTTTTGGCCTACATTTTGTTTTTACAGGTAGGAACATGTTGTGATCAACCCCAAACACTTTTTGCCATTCCGGGTCATCGAAAACTGAGTTACTTTTTCCCGATACTTCTAAATGTAATGGGTCTACTAAGACTTCTTTTTCATTATCGGATGAGTTCTTTTGCATCAATCTGAGTATATTTGGTTTGATCAAAAAAGCACTTCTTTTTGTTTTTAGAATTTTTGTAAAGTGGTTATCAATAAAAAGGAATATGGGTGGATTTAAGTTTTTCTCCATTATAAATCCCCACAAACAACTCCTTTAAACCAACAATTATTAATAAAATCCGATCCGAATTCAGAATGTTGTTTTGATGCTGCTCCTTAATCATAATTATATCTCTTGTAGAGGGTTTTGGAACATTTTCCGGGTGAGTATGCCATTCTCCCAAATAAATCAAAGTACCCGCACTATTATAAAACTCATAATTGATAATTATTTGAGCAGCATCTTTATTCCGTTTAAATAATCTTCTTGAAGATTTATCAAACTTGTTCGGTACAGTTATCTTTTGTATTTCAAGATTCTGATTAACTATCTGACCAATTAATATCCCTCCAGCTTCGTGTTTTTTAGAAGTGTCTTGTTGATACATTTTGAACATTCTCAGAACTTCTTCTGATAAATATATTTCATGATTATCAATGACAACTTTTTTCATAAATTTTAGCTAATAACTAGAGATCCTTGCGGATGTTGTTCCATATCTTTGTTTTCCTTAATTTTTAGTTCTTTCATGGAATATTTTGATCCAATCCATGTAACCGCTTTTGATTCACGATTGTTGTTTGCTAAAATATCATTAATAATATGAAAAACTCCAGATAAGAAAAGAACTATGTGTGATTGAGAATATGGGGTATAAGATGTCTGGCATCCGGCTTCTTTTAAAAACAATGCAGGATTACCATTTAAGTATTCTGATTTGTCGATAATATTTTGTTTGAAAAATCCATCAGTAAAAAAGTCTGAATACTGTTTTTTGTCTTCAGGATGAATATATAACATGTGTCCTCCTAATAAATACGGTTCTACCCAAAAGAAAAATGTTGGGACTATTATTTCTTTGTCTTGAATTTTAGTGGCTATGAATTGTTCTGTGTTTTCTTTTCCAATACACACAAATAGATAATCCGATGAATTGATAAAGTCTGGTTCTTTATCAATTACTTCAACAATTGATTTATTTCTCGTTTGTACTTTTATTAGTGGATCTTTGTGCTGTATGAATTTTTTAAGTTCTGTTACTTTTGGTGATCTAATGTTTGCAAAACCTAGTAAATGCCTTGGAATGTTCTCAAGAAGCAGTGAATCGTTATCAATAAATTTATATTCATTAATTCCCAAAGAATTCAGAAAATAAATTAAGTTTGAACCAATACTTCCTACTCCTCCAACAGTAAGAGACCATGTTTTCATTTCAGGGTTTCCACTACTTCTTCTGTTTAGTCTTTCTTTGGTAAAATCATCAAATTTATATCTGATGATATTTTGCGAAGCTTGCAAGTTGCTTAATGCCAACTGAGGAGTTATTGTGCCTGCTCTAAAACCGTTTCTTGATGTAATTATTGGTTTGTGTTTCCAAGCATAGAATTGTAAAGAACCATTAATATTTTTTTTAAAGACTATAAATGGGAATGTTATGTTCTCTTTGAGAAATTTCAAAAATGGTTTATAAATTTTGGGTGACTGTTTTAATATTTCAATGATTTCCTTGTTTGTGTAGTCAAATGGAGGATTCCCAATAACAATATCATTGATGAAAAAAGCTTCAGTTTCTGTGAATTTGACATTTGAGAAGTTTAGAAATTCTTTAACACGATCTGCATTTTCATCATTATTATGAATTATAAGTTTGTATCCCTTAAAATTTGTATTGAGTAAAAATACAGGTACTTTATCTTTTAACTTAGAGTCATCTGAGATTATAGATAAGCAGCTATAAAGATCTATGTTGTCATTTTCTGAATATTTATCTTCCCAATAAGCATTGAATTCATTTTCAAAATCTTCATGATTTTCACCAGCAATCCCAGATTCAATTATTGATATTGCCTTCTCAAAACAACTTTTAACAATATCGTAGGGAAAAGCGGGATTGGTTTTTATTTGATTATCATCAAAAGTGCAAACTAAATTGTTTGAGTCTATGTGTGGTACAGAATTGATCTTAATAAAACCTTCCCGAGTAATATATATTTTTGGAATTACAAGTGGAAATTCATAAGGAAAGCAGATATAAAATACTTCATCGGAAATTGTTTGACTTTTATAGTCTTGAACTTCACTTTTAACTTCCCATGCTTCAACAAATTTCGTTAAACTGAGAGTTTGTATTGTCTTTTCATCGAGTATCTTACATTTTCTCCCTTTTTTAAACTTCTCAAATGCTTCGCTCCTGGCTTTCGAAAAATCAATCATATTATGCACTAGTAGCATTACCCCTGATTACGTCAGGATTTGAAAAAACTGCAGCTTTAGAACCGGTATTTTGAGTGGTATTATTGCATTTGAACCTTGGCCCAAGATGCTTTTGCCATTTCAAACAAGCTTCTCTTTCATTGTCATTTTCAATAGCTTCTTCTGCTGATATAATAAAGCTGTTTAAAGCAGTCATAAAATATTCTTTCCTTGTTTCGCTATAATCACTAAACAGATCCTCTCCTTTTGGAGTTGTGGGTCTTCTGCATACAAATTCGCGTTTTAGTTTGTCTCGAATATTTTTGAGGGTTTCATACAGAGCTTCGTCATCTCTAACAGATTCAGAATAGTTTTCAGTAGCTAAGATTGTCATTATGATACCTGGAGGCATATCTCCTTTTTTGTAATCACCCCAAGCCTTCAAGTACCGCACAATTCGTCTTAGTTGAACATCGCTTTTTCGAATATCTTCAAGCCATTTACCATATTCTTCATGCATTTTAGTTTCTAAAATGAAATCTGGATTAAAACCTGACTTTGCTCTTACTTCAAACCAAACAATAAATTCAATGGGATTACTTAATATCCAACCTTTCGCTTTATGTGCTAACTCTGGATCATTAACAAAATAATACATAGGTAAATCAATGTGATACCCTTCTTTATACACCACTCTTATACAAGTATTTTTATCAATTACAGTATCAGTGTGGTTGCCAATACTATTCATTACCCACTCATGAATTGTTGATGGGTTTGGTCTTTGATCACTATCAAGATGCCCATTAAAATATACTCCATCATCCAAATCATAATCTTCATCTACAGGATTAATTATAGTATCCATAACATATGATCCCTGAGCATGAAAGGTCGGACTATATGCAGGTTTGTTTTCGGAAAAATAATGTTCAATTATATTTCTAAGGAGATTCCTTGTGGTTCTGAGCTTTTCTCTCCTAGCATCAGTTAATCTAATAACTGAATTAAAATTTGAAAATAAATGATTGCAATTTGCCATATGTTTATTAGTTTATTTTATATGATTTTTTTTCTTTAAAAAACGATTCTATTTCAGGTCGTTTTTTGTATATCGTTCCCTGATCATTGCCTTTTCCGCTAATCAATTCTAATGATTTCTTAGAGGCATTGTCTAGCTGAACAAGATACTCCTGATCAGAAGAAATTGCAGCACTTGGAATCCTTACATATTTTACTGATACATTATTTGCTTCATTGATAGTATCCATGAAATAATGATTGAATGAGCTTTGCCCTGTCATGAAGGTATCAAGTAAATCATGTCTCCAGTGTCTAAATGATCTTCTCCTTTTAAGTCCTGGTGTTTTTCCACCGGTTAGGGACAGACTGCTAACTGAAAGAATGCTTAGAGAATCATACTCTTTGTCTTTTCCAACAAAGAATTTCAACGCTTCAATAAAACCAACCAAGGAGGGATTATTCGCCCAAACACCTCCGTCAATAAACTGCTTATTATCATAGTATGAAATCTCAGATAGTGGGAAATAGGTTGGTGCAGCAGAAGTAGCGAGGGCAACATCTACACAAAATGCCTCATTATCCCTGTCTAGTATTGTGTGATCATACTTAAACACCCAAGGTCTGGCGTCAGTAATGGAATATGAAGGAATACAAATTAGATTATTTACATCTTGAATTTTCTTTTCTTTAAAAATCTTCGTGAGAGCCTTTTTTAGGGTTTTGTCTTTATATTTTCCTTTAAATAGAACTTGTTTTAGGAATCCACTAACTTTATTTTGATGAGGAAAGATTTTAGGTCCTTCCTGTTGATAGAACTCTGAAATTTCTTTTGCTGGAATCTTTAAACTTAATGCTAGAGCAATTAAGCCTCCTGTTGAAGTTCCACATATCATATCAAAATAATCTGATATGTTACAATTATATTTTTCTTCAAGATGCTCTAATATCCTTGCAGAGTAAAGCCCCTTAATTCCTCCGCCATCAATTGCTAATATTTTGAACTCTTTTGAATTATTCATTTTTTTTAATACTTCGTTCATTAACCGTGCCGTTATCAACTGTGTCATTATGACATATTATTGTTTTATATACATAGTTATTTTTGTTGAGGATTAAAAAGCCCTACATCAGAATGCAGGGCTTAATTGAAGCATTTTCCTTAAAGCCTAAGATGTAAGGATAAAGGTAGTTTTTGAATCGAAAGGAAAGATGTCTTGTTTATTGCTGGAAAAATTGTTGTTTCTCAAATCTAGGTCATAGATTTTCTTTACTCTTCGTCGATTATTTTCATCCACAATTATAGCAATTCTAAAGACCACCATAGTCATTTCATAAATGCTATCCTTTTGAAAATCAAAAAGTAAACATAGTTTTAAAAACACCAAAAAGATCACAATAATCCAAATAGACTTTTTCTTTGATTGGGGATTCTGTTCTTTGAATAACATAGCACATAGTTTTGGTTGATAATTGGGTTAATTGTCATGTTCGGAAATATTTCAAAGAACACCGAGTTCTCACGCCACACGACGTAAAAACGTCGGAGTACAATGAAAACCGGACAGATTAGTTTAACACACAAAGAGGATTTAATCAAGTTTTTCTAACAGATCAGGGGATGTATAAAAAAACCAGACAATTGTCTTGACCAATAGCTTCTTTTATGTTATTGATAACAATCCTTCAAGCTCTTTCAATTAGGGCAAGGAGGTACCCGGTTTATTCCGGGTTTTTTTATTTACCCTTTTTCCAATGAGAAAAATTGTGATTCGGAAACGGCTAGTAGGGGTTGAAATTAACCTGGGGGTTGGTGCAACAATCTGTTTGGATTATGCATCTCCACCAATAGTTAAATTCCTACAAGAAAGCTACCAGAAAGATCCGGACTGTATCGAGGGTGATGTTGATTACTTGTTTCAAGTAAAAGGGACGGGGTTGTCGGAAAAGGAATCTTATTGGGGCATTTAAAATCCAATCCCAGTAATAAAGGCTTTCCCTGACAATTTTTAACCTACTATTCCCCGCTAAATAGTCCTTGTAAAATTTATTCCATCCATGGTAAGGGAGTCTTTAAAAAATTAATTCGGGGGGCTTATTTGAGGTGCCTGATTATTTGATGGCTAATATTAGTCAGTGATCAATTCATTAAAATCATCCAGAACCTCTTTATCAAAACTATCTAAGTAAACTTCAGTAATCTTAGTGTCGGAATGTCCCATTCCCTCACTAATTACTGCTATGGGAACTCCCTTATGTTTTGCAATAGTTGCCCAGGAATGACGAGAAACATAACTGGTTAGATTTGTTTCTATTTCACATAATTCTGCGATATTTTTGAGAAGTCGATTGTATTTTAGGCGTTGGTCAACCACATCTCTATATTCCAGTTCAGGGTTGCCAATTCGCCGAACAATCGGGAAAATATATTCATCCTTTGTTTTACTCTCTATATAAGGTTTTAAGATTCGTTTAAGTGGCTCAGAAAGTTTAATGCTGTATTCTTTTTTCGTTTTACTGCGAGTATATTCCAATCGTCCTTCAACTAAATTACTAAGTTTAAGAGAAGCAATATCTACGAAGTTAATGCCCATAGCATAAAAGGAGAAAAGGAAATAGTTCTTAGCGTGCCAAATTCTGGTATTTTTCTTTAGCTCTTGCTTTTCAATAAGTTCAATAATGTCTCTGCGAACGGCTCTTTTCTTTGTTTTAGTTGTTTTAATTGTATATCCAGTAAAAGGGTAAGTATCATTCTTTGCTACTCCTACTTTAACCGCCCTGTTATAAATCATTTTGATAGTTTTCATATACACAGCAATAGAGTTGAGAGTAAGCCCACGACCTTTAAGATGATTTTCAAACTGAATAATGAATTTATAATTAAGTGTATCAAAATTGAAATCTTTACTCTTCTTAAATAGTTTTACTGCTTTCATTGTAGAATCTACCGATTTGGCATAACTAAATCTTTCTGCTTTTTCCAATTCCCTTACAAGTTCTTCTGTAAATTCATAAAAAGACACTGTCGCATTTTCTGATACGATTCTTGATTTAATTTCGCTAACGGTCAATTTATCGATCTCACCACTTTCTTGTAATTTACTAATGATATCAAAAGCTTGTAGTTTTTTTCTCTGGATATTGTTATTTAATCTGGTAACACTTGTCACGACCTTATATGTTTTTTTTACGAGTAGTTTTTCACTATCCCAATCAGCTTCTTTTAAATTATACCCCAAAGGAATAGAAGTACTTTTTCTATTATGGATAATTCTTAAAATAAGGGGATAGGTTTTGTCGCTCTTTTCTCTGCGAGTATCTAATAAGATTTTTACATTTGTACTCATATCATACCATTTTATGCTTGCAAAAATACGAGATTTGCAAGCCATTTGCAAGCAAAGACAGGAATAATATGAACTGATACGATTTGATATGAATCGTTTAACTCTGTATATCAGATATATAAACTCCAATAAAAATGAATGAATTCATAAATATAGTGACTGGCAGTCAAGAGGTCATCGGTTCGATTCCGATATTCTCCACCAAAAGAGTCTTGTAGATATTTCCACAAGACTCTTTTTTAATGCAAAATATTAATTTTACTTAATAACAATTTTGCGTACTTCAGTGAAGTTGTTAATTTTTATTTTAATAAAATAGAATCCTTTTGAAAGGTTCGTTAGATTTAGTGTTTTTGAATTCCCATACCAATCAAAATTATCTATTTCATTACCAGTTATATTAGTTATACTAACATTGGCTTTATCAAAATCAACTTTCCCATGAAATTCGAGTTCCATTAGTCCGTTTGAGGGATTTGGAAATATCGAAATGTAGGATCCAATGTTATAATAGCTTTCATCTATTGAGACATAAGCACCTCCATCTAATGGCACATCAGAAAATGTAACTAGATTACAGGCTACAATCAAATGTGGGTTAAAGCCAGCATCGCAATCAGAACAAGTAACTCCAGTTACGCAATCGGGGTGATTGGGATGGCAATAATCCACATAATCTTCATAAAATACATAACCCATATCAATGTTTTCATCTGCAATGTAAGGTGTAATATCATAATCGTACCACTGGGCAATAGTACCGGGACACCAGCCAGCACGATTATGATACCATGTTCCATTTTGGGGTTGGCAAGCATCGGGGTTAGGGTTACAAGTGTACCAGTTATGCTGCTCAAAAGTTTCTTCACCATTTACCCATATATGATGGGTAGCTTCATAAAACTCTGCTGCATTACTTGTATTCAAGTCTCCCCACCCATGACCTGTTGAAACAAGTTTCAAAGTTGCGGTCTCTGAACTCTCAGGGAATATGTGACTAACATCCACAACAGGTTGTAAATTGGCATAGTCGCCAAAAGCATAGGTGCTATCCCAAATAATATCAATATTACTGTAATTATGCTGAGGTGATCCTTCATTGAAATTTAATTTCAGGCTCCATAAATAACCATTATCCAAAGTACTACAGTTTACTCTGAAAGAAATTTTCCCCTGTAAAATCGACATATAATCGGTTAAATCTATTGTATGGGAACAAGCCACGCCATAAGGTGTAATATATCTAATAATTTCAACCCATTTGCCATCATGTCCTCTTGCATCTAAACTGGCTACTCTGTCCCATTCACCACAACCACCATCCGGGCAGCTTAATTCAAGGGTGCCAATTATTTGACCAAAAGCTCCCATGTAAGATGGTAATTCAGCATCAACAACAATTGATGGAGTACTAGTATTAAGCCATACATCATCCACAGCAAGTACTTCAATGCCTTCAACATCGCTAACAATGTTAATATTAACCGTTTCAACGGAAGATGAACCATAATTGTTAGTAGCAATAATCGTTAATTGGTAATTTCCATATTCAGGGACAGGCCACCATCCTGAATAATAGCCATCACCCCAGTCGGTTGGGTTTAATGTTTGTCCGTTTATTTCAAACCTAACACTTTGAACTGAAAATAATTCAGGGTAATCAATAGTTACAAAAGTTGCCAATTGAACATATCCCAGTTCGGGCACAAGCACATCTCCATCCAACGGGCTACGTGCATCAATTTCAGGAACATGTGCATTAGGGTCAATTACCTGAAAAGTATTTCTTACAGGATCGGCAGGATCATATATGTCATCTCCGGGCTGGGTTGCTTCAATTACAACTTCACCGGCTATACCCTGGAGAGTTATTGTATTACCATCAAGAGTTGCTGGGCCCGAGATTACTTCAAAAAATACCTCAAGACCTGAAGTTGCTGTAGCTTCCAGATCAAAGGGAGTATCGGTTGTAAGGTGATTTGGTATTTGCGGAAAAGAAATTGCTTGATAACCGGGATCAAGTGTTCCATTAAAATTGGAAGTCTCTCCGGTTAAAGCAAAATTCATTAGTTCACCATCCCTTTCACCATTACCTATTTCATTAACAAGGTGCGTAATAGAGGTGTTATTACCTCCGGGTTCACCCTGATTAAACTTATAGTACAATTGTAAGTTCTCTTCGGTTCCCGTCAATTCATTATCAATTATATCCTGTATTTCACTCTGTGTTAAACCTTTATCCCAAACACTTACCTCATCAACTCTACCTCCATAAACAAAGTTAAAACCTCCAAGTAAACTTTTGCCTATACCAAAAGGTACATCAGGGTTCGAAAATGTACCAGAGGCCGGTGAGCTGCCGTTTAAGATACCGTTAACGTATAACAATACTGAACTACCATCATATACCCATGCAATATGTTGCCAAGCTTGAGGAATTGCAGTATTTGCCGGACCAACATACTCATGAAGACCGGTGGTGCTTTTTAAACGACATTCCATAACACCACTATTTAGCTGAATCATATAGAACTCACCATCACCTGAGCCAGATCTGAAACCCATATAGCCTTGTCCATAGGCATATTCATCACAATAAAACCATCCGGTAATTGATAATTCAGTAGTACCCGTTACATATTGACCGGCATCATTTAATATTACAAAATCATCTTCCCTATCAAAGTGAAGATATTGATTTGATTGTGAAATTAGAAAAACAGGTTGCAACAAGACTAATAATAGCATTGCAATGCTGTGTACTTTGTAAATTTTTTTCATGATAATTAGTTTTAATTATTAAATGTAAAATTCATTATTTTCAATTACGGTATCCACCATATTTTATAGTCAGGAGTATCACCTCCACCTTGATTAGCTATTGCCTCTGCACAATTTGCAGAATTATATTCAACTTCAGAAGGCGGATAAGGCATTCTGAAATGATTGATAGCCTCCCCTTCTCTTGGGGTCATACCAGTTCGGCGTACTAAAGCATAAGCCTCCCACGGTTGCCTGAATGCATCCAGCCAACGCTGGGTATAAATAAACTCGAGTTTTTCTTCATCTGTAGTGACATTCCACAATCCAAATATGTTTAATACCGATGATGGACCTAAGCTCGGAGGTATTGGAACCATTTCCGGAAAAGTTAATCCTGACAAAGGTAATTTTGAGTTGCTGGCAACATTCATCCACCAATCTACAGAAGTATTTAATCCATTCATATATTCAATATCACCAAGAGAAGGGTCATAAGGAAGACCGATGCCACGAAAATATGCTTCAGCCATTATAAAATGAATTTCAGCACCTGTAATTATGGGTATTGGCATAAAATCTTCATCTCTTATTAAAAAATATTCAAATGGAGAATAAATACATGTTTCACCCTTTATTGCAAATGCACCTGAATTGTCGCGATGGGAATCATATGGGATACCCCCCGATGGTGGTGTATTTATTTCAGGATATTGTGGATAAGCAACCCATTGGTTTACATTATTCCCTTCAAAAAAGATATATGCCCTAGGATCAAAAATTCCACTACCATCAGTACTATCATGATTAGAAAGCTGATGCCAAATATTGGAACCCATCCGTAGGTTGTTATGTTCTCTAAAAGCCCAATTAAGGCTAGTATTTTTAAATCCCATCTCTGCAGGCCAAATACATGCACTTTCGCCAACATAGGTTATAAAATCATACCCCAAAAATACGGGTCTGTCATTTTCAACAATCTCCCTAATAATTTCACCAGCAAGTATTGGTTCTTTTTCACTCATTCGCATTGCATATCGCATCCTCAATGAATTAGCAAGTTTTTGCCAATTTAACATTTGGTCGGCACCTCGAAATAAAGGATCAAAAGCTGAAAATGTAACAAAAGGTTCTTCATTTATAGCAGTTATATCTATATTTTCGTCACACCATCTTAATTCTTCGAGCAAATATTTATAAATGGATTCCTGGGAATCAAATTTTGGGCGTAAGTATTCTAAATCCTGAAAACCAAAGCCTGCATCAAAAAGTGGTATATCGCCAAACATATCTGTAAGCTTAAATGTTTTATAAGCAAGCACTACCTTTACCATTGCTCTCATATTGTTTACTTTACCTGATGAGGGCATTTCACTAAACCTCTTTTCCAATTCGCGAATGGCTGGAAGTGTGCTATAATAATTACTCCACATACTTTCAGTTCCAAGAGTAAAGTTTCCCCAGGCATCTTTGGTTAAAGCTGCTAACTGTGTTTGTTTATACAATATCTCATTATTGATGTAGAACTGCTCATTTCCGCTTAGTATCAACGACTGAATTGTACTATTAAATAGCGATCCATCGCTGGCAGTAGTAAAACCGTAAGGATTAGTATTTATTTCATCAAAATCCTTTGTGCAAGAAACAAGGAATAGTATCAAGATTATAGTGGTAATAGTATATCGAAGTGATAATTTCATATGATGTAATTTCTGCATTTTTACTGTTTTTTTAATTATTACAGATTAATAATTTCGAGATTAAAAAGAAGCACTTAACCCGAAAGTTATTGATCTGGAACTTGGCATTGATGCCCATTCAAACCCCTGTGCATTTCCGGATCCCATTATCCCTTCAGGATTAATTTTATCAGGCAATGTTGTATAAATGTAAAACAAGTTCCTTCCAACAAGTGAAATACTAAGACTTTGAAACACCTTTGTTTTATTCATTAATTTTTGGGGAAATGAATAAGATAAAGATATCTCACGCATTTTTACCCATGTATTTTCAACAATACCAGGAGTAGAAATAAACTTTCCCCAACCTCCTGCATTTGGTAAATATTTATAATAATAATGCACAATTTTATCATTTGGAGTACCATCTTCATATACTCCATCAAGCATAATACCAATGTTGCTTGTGTTGCCAGCAGGATCAGTATATGGTAAACCTCCTCCTTCTCTTTCAATTAGTGTTTCAGGGCTTTGACCGGTTTGAAGACCAATAACATAAGATCCGGCATAAATATCCCCTCCCCATTTAGTGTCAACAAGAGTTCCTAATCTAAATCCTTTATAATAAAGTTCTGTATACCAGCCACCAATAAAATCAGGAGAAGCATTTCCGATGGGAACCCTGGTATCTGTAATCAAATACTTTGTACCTTCATCGTTTACTATTGGCTGACCATTTTCATGATACACATAATCGTAACCGTAGATGGTACCATATTCATCACCCTCGCCTAAAGCCATAGCAGGACCATTTAACCCCCATATGTCAGCTAATGGAAATATTTCGGCATTTGGACCGAGGCTAACAACATAATTTCTGTTTCTTGACAAGTTAATTCCGGTTTTGAACAATACATTGTTAGTTTGTATAGGTACCGCATTTAATACAATTTCAATTCCATTATTAGTGAGGACACCTTCATTTATGGTAATTCCTGAAGCGCCTGAGGAAACAGGAACAGGTAAACTTGGAAGAATCTGAGAATATGAATAAGTATGATAATATGTAAAGTCAAAATCTATTCGGTTTTCAAAAAATCCTAAATTAACACCTCCTTCATAGGCATTAACCCGCTGAGGGGTTAAGTTAAAAGGCGGAATTGAAGATGGAAACGAAGATGTTTGCTCTCCTCCAAAAAAACCTGTATTATAATAAAAGTCAAGCTGATAAGGATCCGTATCTGTTGCGGTTTGAGCAATACCCCCGCGCAGTTTCACAAAATTCAACCAATGTGCTTTATCCACAATATTAAATGCTTCGGAAGCAATGAAACTAACCGAAACTGAAGGATAAAAATATGAATTGTCTCCAGGAGGTAATGTAGATGACCAATCATTTCTTCCCGTTAATTCAAGAAAAAGGTAGTTATCGTACGAAAAGTTTATAAATGAAAATACCGAGTTATTTCTTTCTCTGCTAATTCCTTCTCCTGTTACAATACTTTTTGCAGAGTTACCTGGTTTGTCAATAATAGTATTACCGTTTTCATCTGTAGAATATGTGGTTTCTGTAAAATTAGCAAACATGTACATATTGGGATAATACCAAGTTCCGGAATGTCCGCTGATTCTATAATAATCATAGTTCCAGCGACTAGCTCCTAACATAAATTTCACATTAAGTTTTGAGTTAAATAGATTTTCTTTTTCAATGTTAAGGAATGCCTCAAAAATATCGGAATAAGTTCTGTTTAAACTTTTACCATAGTACCCATCTGTTAACCCAATTACATCAATTGGCTTATTATGAGTTTCCGACTCTTCCAGAGTAAAATCCCTTCCAACCCTGCCGATGATATTCAACCAAGGTGTTATATCATAAGTTAAGGTGAGAGCTCCTAGATATTTATCTCTCTTTTTAGTAGTATTATTGTTATAATAATTCCACCATAAGTTAGGATTAACATATAAAAACGGATAACCTTCCTGAGGGTTTTGTGAACCATCGTCATATGCATAGTTCTCTTTATCTATCCCTTGGTAACTTCTTGGCCACGAATATAGATATCCTTTGCTAAAGGAATTTGCTTCTTCACCTAAAATGGGACTATTCAATCGATTATAATTAATATAAGAAAATGAAAGATCGGCTCTTACTTTATCAGATATTTTTAGGTTAGCACCAAGGTTAATAGTTGTACGGTCGTAATCGCTATTGTCAATAATCGCCTTATGATCCTGACGTGTTATGGAAACACGCATTGTTCCTAGTTCACCACCACCTGATGCTGAGATATTATGTGTTTGTGTAGATCCATTATGAAAAGTAGACTTATAATTATCAGGCTGAGGTGAATATGATCTCATTTTTCCATCCCACCAACTAACCTGTTGTCCTTCCATTTTAGGACCCCATGAAACAGCAGAGCCATAGTATCCAAATTCTGCTGCGGAAGAAGAAGTTTCACCCTGTTGATTTAGTATCAAATTATCTGTGCCATAAATTCCGGGATATAATAAAGTATCACCACTCATGGGAAATGATGGTGGTGTAAAAGAGATGGGCCCTCCATGACCATAAGTATTTTGTACTTCCCTGTATCTGTATGGCTGTATCATTTTGTGTGTAAAGTTATATGTAACACCAATTCCTTTTCCTCCTTTCCTTCCTCTTTTGGTTGTAATTAAAATTACACCGTTGGCACCTCTCGAACCATATAATGCAGATGCAGCACCTCCTTTTAGTACGGTGTAGTCTTCAATATCCATAGGGTTAATATCTCCAATG
This sequence comes from uncultured Lentimicrobiaceae bacterium, assembly GCA_964460905.1. GTDB lineage: Bacteria > Bacteroidota > Bacteroidia > Bacteroidales > F082. Next base: position 3,767 of record CAYWRM010000004.1, on the reverse strand, counting down.
GAATTTCCCCAGTCTGTACCCCTTCCAATATTTGTAAGCCCTGATGTGTTTTCCATTGGCACATTGTCGACCACAATTAAAGGCTGGTTATTACCTGTAAGATTGTTGTTTCCCCTGATAGTTATTCTTGTTGATCCTCCATCTACACCATCACCTTGTATAACTGATACTCCTGCTGATCTTCCGATTATGGCATCGAGCACGTTAGGAGTATTGGATTGTACAACTATGTCAACATCAATTTTTTGGGTTGAGTAACCAATTTCCCGTTGCTGGCGCTTAATACCTAAAGCTGTTACAACCACTTCTCCTAATTCGTTGGCTGATACGCGCATAAAAATATTGATTATTTGTTGTTTTCCAATTACAATTTCTTGTGATTCATAACCCATAAAGCTAATCAATAAAGTGTCGGTACTTTTAATACCAGAAAGGGAAAATCCACCATCAATATTAGTTACAGTACCTACAACCGTACCTTTAATAATAATTGATACTCCGGGTAAACCCATCGCATCCTCTTCAGAAATTATTCGACCTGAAACCGTTCGATCTTGCGCATTAATATTGGAAACAATAATGAGTAAAACCGTAAGCGTTAGTAGAATTTTTTTCATATCAATAGAAATATTATTATTTTAATTGTTCTTTATTCAATACACTACTTCCATTTTGTTTAGCAAATATACCGCACGACCTTCGTGTAATTAATGTTGCAGGCAATACTAACTGCTTATTATTCTGTGGTGTTCCCTTAATCTCATCCAATAATATATTAACTGCTGATTTTCCAATTTCCTCAATAGGCTGAGCAACCGCTGTAATAGTGGGATAACTAAATCGAAACAAATCAATATCATCAAAACTCACAATTGCCAAATCCTGCGGAATACGGATATTCATTTCATTGAGATATTCCATACAAGCTACAGTAATACTATTATTAACAGAAAATATAGCATCAATTTTAAAAGGAGGTTGTATTAATTCACGCAATACCGTTCTTACTTCTTTATGTATTTCAGAAAAGTTAATAGTTCGGATAAATTTATTATTAACCCTCATTCCATTATCTCTTAATGCACTACGATAACCAAGTTCTCTGTCTTTTATGGTACTTAAGTATGATGGAGAGATATTGAGCAACCCAATTTTTTGATGCCCATTTCTTATCAACTGTTCTGTAGCTTCGTATGCTCCTGTAAAATTATCAACGCCAACAAAATTGCTTGATAACTTACCTAACCTCCTGTCAATTAAAACAAAAGGATAATTTTCCTTCTTGAGTTGCGAAAATATTGCAGCATTTTTCTGAGTCGTTGAAATGATAAGCCCGTCAACTTGTCTTTCTTTCAACATATTTATCAATTCAATTTCTTTTTCAGGATTTTCATCAGAGCTGCAAAAAATCAAATTATAATTATGCAGGCTTGCCACCTCCTCAATTTTCTTGGCAATTTTAGCATAAAACTTGTTTGAAATATCGGTCACGATAAGTCCAATAGTATACGATTTGCCAAGTCGTAAACCTCGTGCTACTTGATTGGGTCGATAATTTAATTCTTCTACCTTTTCCTTAACTCGTTTTATGGTATCATAACTAATACCCTTTTTGCGTCCCTGACCATTCAAAACAAAGGAAACCAGCGTTTTTGACACGTTAAGACTTTTGGCAATATCGTCGAGTGATGTTTTCTTCAAAGTGCAATATTATTACTAAATCAATTTAGTTTCATATACTTCTGCTATACAGACTGTTAAACAATAAGCAATAAAATTGATGGTAAAGTTAAACTATTTTTTATTACTGAGGTGTACAATTAATTACTTTGTTGAATTAGCAATAAATAGTTAGTTTATGATGAATCATATGGAAAAACAACTTAGGATAGATTTTTTGCCACAGATTATTGTATAGCTAGCTGCAATGGCAATTAGATAACTGTTGAAATTTTGAGAAAAATCAGGCATTGTTACGGGTGGGGTAACATTGAAAAACTTTGAAGATTAGAATGATTAGATTATAATGATCATTGATATTTCATTCTGTTATTTTTCTTCTATTTTCTTTATTCTCTCAATTAATTCCTTATTTTGTTTTTGTAAAGTTTTTATCATTTCAAGTTGTTCGGTAATCATTTGTTGTTGTTCCTGTACGGCTTTTACCAAAGGAACCACAAATTCTGCATAGCGTATACTGTAAGGAGTTTTATCGTTGGGCGGAGTTTCCACACCGCTGAAATCGAAGCCGATTTCCTCGGCTGCCTGTTCAACTTCCTGAGCGAGGAAACCTGTATATACTTTTGCTTCCTGCTGCTTTCGGGCTTCTCGCATAGTTTCACTTTTTTCAACGCCTTCGCTTGCTCCCATAAACTTATCAAGCTTTTGAATATCCCAGTGAAAACTAAGCGGACGAAGCTTAAGGATAAAATCCAGACCTTGTACATTTTCATTAATATTTGTTTTAAAACGTCCATCGGAATAAGTACTCCAGCCAACCTGCCCACCTATGAAGGAGACACTAGTATTTCCAATTCTGAAATAATTACTTGCCGATACTTTTACATTATAACCAAATGCACCTGTATTTCCCAGATTATCATACCCGTCTGAAGTGCCTGCATCTGCCCCAATAGCCGTGTTCTGAGATCCTTCAGTATTTACATACAATGCGGATCGACCAACAGCGGTATTATGATGTCCACTAGTATTTTGATCCAGTGCAGAAGAACCAATTGCAACGTTATGTGAATCGGTATTTGAATGCAATGCATATCTACCAATTGCAGTATTATGTTCACCGCTTATATTTGAATAGAGTGCTTCAATACCTAAACCGGTGTTATTATTACTTCCATTATCTGAATTACCTGAATTAGAACCCAAAAACACACTGTAAGCATCACTTTTACCATCTGTAAGATTATTTATTGAAATATTTGAAGTTCCCGTAACCTCAAAATCCCCATTAATGCGCACCAAATCATTATCAAATTCACCATAAATAAGAGGGGAACCGCTTTCTGAATTTTCTATATAGAGTTTATTGCTACTGCTTTCATTTTTACCAGCCTGATAACCAAGAAATACACTTCCTGAAATGGAGCTACCACAATTACTTCCAGCGTCTGCTCCTACCACAGTGTTCTGAGATCCTTCAGTATTTGAATACAATGCGGTTCGACCAACAGCAGTGTTATGCTGTCCGCTAGTATTTTGATCCAGTGCAGAAGAACCAATTGCAACGTTTTGTGAAGCCGTATTTGAATGCAATGCATATCTACCAATTGCAGTATTATGTTCACCGCTTATATTTGAATAGAGTGCTTCAAGACCTAAACCGGTGTTATTATTACTTCCATCATCTGAGTTACCTGAATTAGAACCCAAAAACACACTGTAACCATCACTTTTACCATCTGATAATCCATTTATGCTCGTTGCTCCAGTAGCATCATTAGCCCAGCTTAAGGAACCGCTCCCATTAGTATTTAATATTTGTCCATCTGTTCCATCTGCGGCAGGAAGTGTGTAGGTGACATCGGCAGTTTGTGCTTGCGATAGAAAACGTGTATAGTTTGAACCACTACCGGAGGGCTCATAAAATTTAAGAGATGATGCTGATGTTCCATTTGCAAGCTCTAAGCTGCCATTGAACTTCAATAGATTATTATCAAATTCACCATAAATAAGAGGGGAACCGCTTTCAGAATTTTCTATATAGAGTTTATTACTGTTGCTTTCATCTTTACCTGCCTGGTAACCAA